>CALDJX010000414.1 GCA_937899075.1 uncultured Planctomyces sp.
CGCGTTGTTGTACAGACGCCGATTTCGAGTGTCAAGGAGCCGCAAGTCCCTGTCAGATATGAAGATGCTGAACTCTAAAGAATGCAGTTAAATTTGAACGAACCAGTAGCTTCGAGCCTCGCTGTTCATCGCTCGGGCACCCCATGAATCCTGAGCAGGATCAAGTCGCCGCTCGGGAATTCGGAGCAACGCTACATCAGTTCAAGCGTCGTCACCTGCTCCGATTTGAGGTCGACAAGCAAGATGATTGACGGTGGATCTGATGTTGCACAGCGGTCGACCTGCCCTTCGTAGGCAAATTCGACTTCCCATTTGTCATCCGCCGATTCCCCTTGAAGCTTTACCGCAAGGCATGGACCGTGACCGTAACCCTCCTTTGTCATGAAGCGTTCGGCTGTCTCAGCTGCAAGTTCGATTCTAGTCGTCGTACTCATAGTTTGACTCTCTCCTGTTACCGCCTGGACGGGTAGTTCAAAGACCAGTCTCGCTCCAAATCGTTCAGTTGGCCCCATATTCTGTTGTTTTTCAGACGTTCGAGTACCATTTGCTCACGCTGTGCCGGTGTGAACAGCTTGTAGTAGTCGTCTCTGTACTTGCGAAAGTCGAGCATGTGCGACAACTCGTGCAGTACGTTGAGTCGCGTTGGATTTCGAGGCAATCTAATTGTGCCATTCACGCCATCAAAACTACCGTTTACGCCTTCGTAAAGGTAGATGCCACGCCGGTCGAGATACTTCGCCAACCCGGGAATCTTGTCCCTTGAAAACAGTTTTCCGCCCAGCTGACCAACTTCGTCCATCAGATCTACACTTTCGGTGCACGGGGCGGGCCCGGACGTTGAGGAGCCGGGCAACAGTCCAACGGGCACAGATCGTGATTCGGTCCGAACTGACCGACAGCCTGCTTCGGCGACTCAGCGATCCGCTCCTGGATCAACTTTCGAATCATGCTGACGAAAACCGGGTGTGTGCCGACAGTTTCGCATCGAACCATGTTCAGGCCGAGTTCTTTGCAGGCGTCGACGGCTTCGCAGTCCAGATCGAACAGCACCTCCATGTGGTCCGACAGAAACCCGATGGGGACAACGACGACGTCTTCGGTCCCGGATTCCTTCAAAGCCGCGAGGTGATCGCAGATATCCGGCTCCAGCCAGGGATCCTGCGGCCGGCCACTTCGGCTTTGGTAGACGAGCCGCC
Source organism: uncultured Planctomyces sp. (assembly GCA_937899075.1). Lineage (GTDB taxonomy): Bacteria > Planctomycetota > Planctomycetia > Planctomycetales > Planctomycetaceae > JABMPE01. The sequence continues at coordinate 1,197 of CALDJX010000414.1, forward strand.
AATTATCCTGCGAGACACCGACAGCTTCGGAAACAAGTCGGCAGCATTCGGTGAGCTGCTGGACGTAGTCGCAAGTGTCGGACATCGAATCCGGAATGCTGTGCGCCGTAAACGCGAGCTGCGTTTTACTTCGACTCTCTTCAGGAATCTGGTCGAGACTCTTTTGTACGAGTTCGGCGTTCGCCGCGATAAAGTCAGGGTGGTTATAAAAAACGCGGATCTTGTCGACTTCCGGTGCCCCTTCACCGACGGTTTCCTGAGCGTCAGCGATGTTCTCTCGATATTGCCGGCAGCTTGACCAGGAACTGTACGACGCCGTTACGAATGCAAGTGCTCGTTTGATGCCCGCCTCTTTCATTTCCAGAAGCGTGTCGGGCAGCAGGGGATCCCAGTTCCGGTTTCCCCAGTAGATCGGCAGATCAATTCCGTGCTCGTCCAGCTCCGGCCGTAATGCTTCGATCAGATCTCGACACTGCTGATTGATCGGGCTGACGCCGTCGAAGTGGTAGTAGTGTTCGGCGACTTCCAGCAGACGTTCTCGCGGGATATTGCGTCCGCGCGTCACGTTTTCGAGAAACGGCAAAACATCGTCACGTCCCTCGGGGCCGCCGAATGAAACCAGCAGAATCGCATCGTAACTCATCGAAGTATTTACTTTCGTATCCAAAAAACAGCCACAGAGAACACAGATTTCACCGAGAAGTTCCAGCCAGAAAAATCTCTGCGAACTCTGTGCTCTCTGTGGCTCAAATCTTCATGTGATTATTAAGAGATTCTTCAGCTACCACATTTCAAGCTGGGAACTCGGCGGGCCGCTGTATTTGCGGATGTAGTCTTTGACTTTGAATTTCCGAGCGGTGTTTTCGCTCGTCATGTAACGAATCTTCCCGAAGATTGGGCGTTCGGGACCCCAGGCTCGGTCGTAGCGGCCGAGCACCCAGAAGATACCGGAGTACGAATTTGGATTCCGCCCATCGACTGCGTATTTATTGTTGAGCTGAATCATGATGCGCAGTGCTTCGCGAGGCGACTCTGACCAGTGCAGAATTTTCTTGCCCCACAACATTCGCAGATAGTTGTGCATGCGGCCTTCGGAAACCAGTTGCGTCTGAGCCGCGTTCCAGAGTTCGTCATGAGTCTGCGCGGCCTCGAACTCGTCGAGTGAATAAACGTGTGGTCGCTCGTCCGGCGCGTGTTCTTCCAGCGTCGTACGAGCCCACTCCGGCAGAGACTCGTACTGGTCATAGTCGTCGCGTTGCCAGCAGAAGTTGTAGCCAAGTTCCCGCCAGGTGATCAGCTCATCGAGAAACGATTCCGCAGGTTCACTCATTCCCCACCAGCCGTTCCGACTCCCTTTCGCATTGTCAGCAAGCTGGTCGAAATTCCAGTTTTCACGCATTGCCAGTTGAGCGAAAACATCGCTCGCCGAAATGTGACCAAAGTGCAGCCAAGGCGATAACCCGCTGGCAACGTCAGCTTCCGGCTGACTGCGGTCTTCGTGGTAGCGATGCAGTTTCTCGTCGAGAAACGTCTGCAACGCATCCTGCGCCGCGGAGCTTCCACCCGAAAACGCCGCGGGACCAACTGAGTGGTCGATCGGTAAATCGGACAGAACTTTATCGCTGGCTTCGAGCAACTCATCCGTCGCTTCCGGCCACTTCTCAAGGATCGAAGGATCGATCGGAGCCGGCTCGGGAATCTTCGCACCGTCGAATGGGTCAGGCTCGGGCAACTCGGTCAAATGCGGAGTCAGCTCACGCTGCAAAAAACGTCGGAAGGCGTAAGCCGTTGGGAAAACTGAATTCACAGCCCGCATCGGTAACAGACCGTTTGAATCGACTGCTTCCAGCTGCGTTGGCAATCGTGCGGCCGTTTTCTTCAACATGCGAGGAATGAAGAAACACGGAAAATCATCTGTCACGACGACCGAAGCGCGAGCGGCAAGTTCATCAACAAGCCCGCTGCCTGCTCCGATACTCGGCTCAACGTACGGGTAATAACGAACCGGCTTTCCGGCAAACGCCGCTTTGTTATCAGCCATCCCTTCGAGGACGAATCGGTGCAAACGATCGCTCGCCCATTCATGCCCCGCGCGTAAGGCTTCAAGAACGACAATTGGCTTGTTGAGCTTCGTTGACCAGTCGATGGCTCGCTGAAGGGCGAAGTTACACGTCGCGCGCCGCGACGAAATCATCCAGTACAGAACGAAATCACCGCTGCCGCTGACCGGCGCATCGTTCAGTTTTCGGACGCGAATTTCTGGAACACTCGGCACGGCGTTTTTGCTCGTTTGTCAGTTTGTGGGATAAGTTTGAGGGGCGTCCAAAGAGTGATCGTAGACAGCCAGGGCTGGTCGACAACCAGGCATTCAGAAGGTCCACTCACAACACGTCAAACGAAACAAGGCCGACAGTCATCTGCCGACCTTGTCAGGTGTTTGAAATTTCGAAGTCTTCGAAAATCAGGCTTTGAAGATCTTGTCGCGGCCTTCGGTCACTTGTTTCGTCGCGTTGCGAGTGTCCAGGACCATTGCTGAATGTTTGACGATGAACTCGTAGTCGTAAGCTGAATGGTCCGTCGCGATCAGCACGCAATCCTGAGCCGCCAGATATTCGGGCGTCAGCTCCTGACTCGACATCTCGGGCAGATCGTGGTGCCGCATCTTCGGCAGGTGCGGAACGTGCGGATCGTTGTAAGTCAGTTCCGCGCCTCGGCCCAGCAGGTGCTCCATCAGTACGAATGACGGACTTTCGCGAGGATCGTCAACGTCCTTTTTATACGCCACGCCAAGCAGGCAGATTTTGCTGTTTCGCAGAGCCTTGCCCTGGTTGTTAAGAAACTCCATCAACTGAGTGATCACATACTCGGGCATCTTCGAGTTGACTTCGCCAGCCAGTTCGATGAAGCGAGTCGTCAGTCCGTACCGCCGAGCCAACCAGGTCAGATAGAACGGGTCGATGGGGATGCAGTGACCGCCCAGGCCGGGGCCAGGGTAGAACGCCTGAAAGCCAAACGGTTTTGTTTTGGCGGCGTCGATGACGTCCCACACGTCGATGCCCATTCGGTCGAACAGCATCTTCAGCTCGTTAACCAGCGCGATATTCACGGCTCGGTAAGTGTTCTCAAGAATCTTGCAGGCTTCGGCGACTTCCGGACTTCCGACGCGGACGATCTTCACGATCGCCTGCTTGTACAAAGCTTCTGCCAGCTTGCCGCTTTCTTCGTCGATGCCGCCGACGACTTTCGGAATTCCGTCGGCGGTGAAGTCTGGATTGCCTGGATCTTCACGCTCTGGGCTGTACGCGACGAAGAAATCCTCACCCACCTTCAGCCCGGTCGCGTTGAGGATCGGCAGCATGACGTCGCGAGTCGTCGTCGGGTAAGTCGTACTTTCGAGCACGACGAGCTGTCCCGGTCGCAGCGTTTTCGCGATGGCCTCGGTCGTGCCGACGACGTAGCTGAGGTCTGGATCGCGGCTGTCGTTCAGTGGCGTCGGCACGCAGATCAGCAGACAGTCTGCTTCGGCCATGCGGGACACGTCAGACGTTGGGTCGAACTGCCCTTTCTCGATAAGAGCAGTCACCTTCGCGGCATCAATGTGTTTGATGTAGCTCTGTCCGGCTTTAAGCATGTCGACTTTTTTCTGGTCGACGTCGAAACCAATCGTCTTGAAACCGGCTTTCACGAAAGCAGACATCAGCGGCAGACCGACGTAGCCCAGACCGATAATTCCGATGACCGCTGACTGGTCGTTAATCTTCTGTTCGAGCGACTGGCTCATAGCGATATTCCATCCGTGAGGGCCCGCGATAAATAAGGCCGGAAAATACATCCGTGACGGCAGCCCGAGCGTGCGCTCCGCGGAATTTTCGCGATCGGCTGCGATTCTGACGGGACTTTAGGACCAGCGGGCAATGTGCGTCAAACTCAGATTCCACGGCAGCCCATACGAAGAAACCCGATCGGCAACCTCGTTGGTCACCGATCGGGCGTTTCAGTCTTCGTTCAGCAGAGCCTCGTCAGCTTCCGAGCTTACTCTTCAGCAGCCGGTCGTTTGGGACGCTGAGCGCCGCCGTCTGAGTCTCCGTCACGCGGTGGACGATCGCCGTCGCGAGGAGGTCGGTCGCCATCTCGCGGAGGACGTCCTCCGCCCTGGCCACCCTGACCGGGTTGTCCACCACGGCCGCCCTGGAAGCTCTCGAACATCTTCTTCAGTTCTTCACGATCCAGTGAACCGTCTTTGTTAGCGTCGCCTCGATCGAGCATTCGCTGCATCCGCTCGGGCATCTCTTTGCGGCTGAGTTTTCCGTCTTTGTTCTCGTCGAAGCTCATGACTCGGTCGAGGAACTCGCCAGAGTTAGCAGGACGATCGCCTTCTCCACCACCTGGTGGTCGGCCACCTTCTCCGCCACGACCACCCTGACCTTCGCGGCCGCCTTCGCCTTCACGTCGCGGTGGTGGGCCGTCTGGTCGCAGTTCGTCCTGCGTGAGTTTCCCGTCTTTGTTCTTGTCCAGTTTCGCGAGAGCTTTGGCAGCATTCTTAATTTCCTCGGCCGAGATGATGTGATCGCCGTCGGCGTCCAGAGCCATCATGACCGGGTTCAACGGAGGCCCGAAGCCTCCACCATCACCACCTCGTCCACCGTCGCCGCCTCGTCCACCTTCTCCACCACGACCGCCCTGACCTTCGCGACCGCCTTCACCTTCCCGTCGCGGGGGAGGACCGCCGTCGCGATCACCTTCTCGACGCGGGGGAGGACCACCATCGCGGTCACCTTCGCGTCGCGGGGGAGGACCGCCATCACGATCGCCTTCTCGACGGGGAGGAGGACCGCCGTCGCGATCACCTTCGGCACGCCGTTCACCTTCGCGAGGACGATCGCCGCCGCCGGGGGGCTGAGCGATAACGGCCGAACTGACCATCGCGGCCACCGCCAGAACTACCAGACTGATACCAAACTTTTTCATCGAGATTGCTCCTGAAAAAACATCCGCCGCTATTTCGCGGTCGGCCCAATTCGAAATTCTGAACTCGTCAGACGCCCCAATTTGTACACAGCCGACCGTCATCTGAGTAAGTCGCTGCTGAAATCGCTCGTGATAATCGCTGTCGCTTTCTGATTACCGAATACCGCGACCGAGCGTCCACCAGAAAATCCGAAGAGTTTCTGAAGCACTTTCAGAATCTGTGTTCATGGTTTACCAGCACGAATCCGGAAGTTGCTGCTAATCCTGAGGTCGCGGGGGTCGAAAGCCACCGTCTCGCGGCCGGGGACGACCTCCGTCGGCGCCGGGCGGCCGAATAAACGCGTCCGGACCGTACTCTTTCATCGAGCGGCGAAGTTCGTCGAGAGTGATCTCGCCGTCGTCATCTCTGTCGATTTTGTTCGTGAAGTACGGCGGAACTTCGCTGCCCGCAATGATCCCATCCCGGTTTTCGTCGTGCCGATCGAAGAGATCTTCCGGGCGACCAGAAGCTCGGCCAGGACGATCTGCTCCCGGCGGGCCATCATCGGACGGGGGCCCATCATTTACCGGTGGATTGTCGTCGGGCTCGCCAGAAGCAGAACCGTTCGCGCTCGACGGAAGCGTTCCTGTGTCGGCTTCTGCCTGATCCCCGGAAGCCGAGTCGCCACCCGGCCAGAAGGCCAGGAGCCCGATCAGCAACACGACGGTCGCAACAGCTCCACCGATCAGTTTCGGATCGACACTCGCACCTGCCTTCGATTTGCCACGTGGCGATTTCCCACGCGTCGATGTTCCGCGAGCTGTTCTCGCGACGCGTTCGCTGCTGAAAAGCAGCTCGTACAAATCGTTGGCCTGGCGATGCTGAGGCTTCAGTTCGAGCAACCGTTCGACTGTCGGCAGCATCTCGTCATGCACGCCCGACTGCACGGCGTGAGCCACATCGTCTGACAATCGCCGCACCTCTTTAACAAGGTCGTCGGCTTCGGCCTTCAGATCAGACACCGCGTTGTTTCTGAGGTCGGCTGGAATCTGACCAAGCTGCTGCGAAGCTCGTTCGTAGTCGTTGGCGGCCATACTTTTCTTCGCGCGACGGAACAGAGCTTTCGATTCCTCAGTGGCCTTCTCGTAGCGTTCTTGAGCTCGCGGAAGCTGCTTCTTCGCCCACGCCGCGACGTCATCAACGCCCTTCCCTTTCAGTTCGGCCATTGTCTCCAATACCGAAACCGCATTCCTGTACTGCTTCTTTTTGATGAACGCCGTCACCGATTCTTTTTGCGTTTTCAGCTCGTCCAGCGACGGGGCATCTTCGCGAGGCTCAAGTTCGACAAACGTCCCGATCGCCTCAGAATCACCTTTGATAAACGCGTCCAACGCCTGCGCGTACTCGGCCATCGACTGAAAGCGGTCGGTCGTTTTACTGGCCATCGCTTTGAGGCAAACCGCTGAACATTCCGGCGAGATATCCGGCCTCAGCTCGATCGGAGCCTTCGGGTTCGCGGCGAGAATCTGACCGATGACGCTGACGACAGTTCCCTGGTACGGAGTCTGTCCGGTCAGCAGTTCGTAGAACACAACACCCAGACTGTAGACGTCGCAGTGCGGTCCCAGATTCTTTCCCTCAACCTGCTCGGGCGACATGTAAGCTGGTGACCCCATCACCGTGCCTTCGCGAGTCAGTCGAGCTTCTTCTTTATCGTTGGTCAGGCGGGCGAGTCCGAAGTCCATAACGACCGGCTCGCTGCGCTGATCGATCATGATGTTGGCGGGTTTCAGATCGCGATGAATGATGCCCTTGTCGTGAGCTTCCTGCAGAGCGAGCGCCAGCTTCTTCACCACGGCGGCGGCCTGACGCTCCGGCTGCTTCCTGCCGGATTCGATGTATGCCGAAAGCGGCCGGCCCTCGATGTAGCCCATCGAAATAAAGTGAGTGCCGTCGTGCTCGCCGACGTCGTACACCGGGCAGATGTTGGGATGCGTCAGCGTCGCGGCCGAGCGTGCTTCGCGGTAGAAACGCTCGATCATGTTGGCCGGAGACTTGTCCGTAAACGTGGGCACTTTCAAAGCGACGTCGCGGTTCAGTTGCGTGTCTCGCGCGAGGAAGACCGCACCCATCGCTCCTTTGCCGAGTTGCTTTTTGATTGCGTATCGACCGAACTCGCTCGGAAAGTCGCAACTGTCCGCCGTCGTCTGGTTCCTGGCAACTGACGGAACGCCAGACCTAGAAACGGCCTCGCCCAGTGAGTGAGACGTCTGGCTGATGATCGTCTCGTCAACGTTGTCGGTGTCTCCGGTCGGAATCTCATCGAGAGTAACGGCAGGGTCGAGCGGCAAAGCATCGACTCGTGCTGAGTCATCGCCAGAGTCGCTCGAAACCGGAGGCATCGGAACATCGCCAGCCAAAGTTGATTCGGCATCGTTCGGCGGGACATCGTTCGGCGGGACATCGTTCGGCGGAGCGGAAGATTGGCTTTCCGGTTGACCTGATTGGGTTGTCATGCCGGGTTCCCTTTTCAACAGTCGACAGCAGCGATGAGTCAGTACCGGCGAGCATAGCGGACAGTCCACCGGGCCTGCACCGACTCCCCAGGCCTGTCCGGCAAAATGCCTCGATGAACATTTTCCGGTGGAGAATTTGTCCAAACAGGAGTCAGCAGAGAGAGCAGAGTCAGGAATCGAACAATTTCTCTGTTTCCTCTGCTGACTCCTGTTCAAAAACTAAGCCGAAAACGATGAATCCAGAAAACAGAAAACGGCGTCTGAACGAACAAATTCGCTCAGACGCCGCTGACATTCCACACAAGTCGCGCTCAACAACTCACTCAGGCGTGGCAATTGTTTCGACCGGCGTCGCGACAATTGAATCGACTGATTCAACAACCGACTCAGGCGTCACCACTTCTTCTGCGGCGACCGTCGAATCATTCTCAGGCAGAGCCGGACTTTCCGGAACGGCCAGTCCCGGGACGATGACCGGCAACTCTTCAGCAGCGACGATGACTGGCTCCGAAACTTCAACTTCAACGACTTCGACCTCTTCCACAATCTCGACTTCTGTTTCGATTGTTTCGAGGACGGTTTCCGTTTCAGCCGTCAAAGAAGCTTCACGTCGCTCCGGTCGGCCTTCGCCTTCGGGTTGAGCGGGGCGGCGATCTCCTTCAGGCCGACGATCGCTG
>CALDJX010000415.1 GCA_937899075.1 uncultured Planctomyces sp.
ACGGCAACCGGGGAGGTGAGCCAGTGACGACCACTCTGATTCGCGGCGGACGGATCATCGATCCGAGCCAGAATATCGACCGCGTCGGCAACCTGCTGATTCGAGACAACCGGATCGTTGGCATCGACAAGGGAGCGGCCGTCGCTGACAAAGTCATCGACGCGACGGGAAAGATTGTCTGTCCGGGCCTCATCGATATTCGCGTTTCGCTGCGCGAACCGGGCAACGAAGAAGACGAGACCACCGCATCCGGAACAGCCGCCGCTCTGGCCGGAGGCTTCACCAGCATCGCGTGTGCGTCCGACACGAATCCGTCGCTCGACAATCGCGGCGCGGCCGAGTTCGTTTTCCTGATGGCGGCTCGCGCTCGAAACTGCAACGTGTTTCCGCTCGGAGCCATCACCAAAGGCAATCAAGGAGCAGAGCTCGCCGAAATCGGTCAGCTTGTCGAGGGCGGAGCGGTCGCTCTAGCCGATGGAAAACTGCCGGTTGCCAATGCGGAAATTATGTGGCGGGCGCTCGAGTACGCTCGCATGTTCGACTGTGCCGTCTTCAACACGCCGCAGGTTCCCGAACTGGTCGCCAGCGGCGTCATGCACGAAGGCTACTATTCGACACTGCTCGGTCTGCCAGGAATTCCGTCGGCCGCTGAAAACATCATGGTCAGCCGAGACCTCGCACTGGCCGCGCGCACCAAGGGCAAGCTGCACCTGAACTGCGTTTCGACCTCGGTCAGTGTCGAGCTGATTCGCCGCGCCCAACAACACGGCGTGCAGGTTTCGTGCGACGTCACACCGCACCATCTGACTCTGACCGATGCGGAACTGGAGTCGTTCGAGTCGTGCTACAAGGTCAACCCGCCACTTCGTCCACAGTCACACATCGACGCGCTGATCGCCGGGCTCAAGGACGGGACCATCGAGATCATCAGTTCCGATCATCAGCCCTGGGCCGCCGAAAAGAAGGATCGGGAAATCGATCTCGCCCCGTTCGGAATCGTCGGCCTGGAAACTCTGCTGCCGATCTGCATTCAAACATTGATCGAACCCAAACATCTCACGTGGCCGCAATTGCTTTCAAAGCTGACGACGGGTCCTGCAAAGCTGCTGGGCATCGAAAAGGGAACGCTTGCCGACGGAGCCGATGCCGACGTCACGATCATCGATCCCGACATTGAATGGACGATCGATCCGACACTGTTCAAATCCCGGAGCCGCAACACCCCGTTCGCAGGCCGTCAGGTGAAAGGCCGAGCCGACGCGGTGCTGGTCAACGGCGAAGTCCGCTACCAGGCAGCCACTGCCTGAGTTCCGTAGGCTGGGTCGTGACCCAGCGATCGCGTATCAAGAGTGGCGTGAAATCGTCTCCTCCAAACGAGGCCGCCTGGCGTTCCACACCCAACTCGGTAACCCGATGCTGAATGATGCTGGGTCAAGACCCAGCCTACGTCGCTGTGAAGCCGCTTCAAAGAAATATCACAGGCATCTGCCATGATGAAAAACGGAGTCGAAGACAGATTGGGGCTTGTCTCGAATTGCTGGAAGGTGCAACTGGATGAGGGAGCCAGTTTGAGCGAACTGGTCGCGCAGGCTGCGGACGAAGGTTTTCGATTTGTGGAACTTCGACAGGGCTGTCTCGGGGAATGTGAAGATTCGGATTCTCGACTGCCTCTTGCGGACAGACTGACGGAACTTGCAGAACGCTTTCCAGAGATCACGTTTGACCTGGCCGTTGAGCTACCGATCTTCTCTGAATCAATCGATGCCTCTTCGGCAGCCGTCGACACCATGCTGCGAAGCGCGAAAGCGATCTCAGCACACAGCCATCCGGCACACCTTCGAATCGTCGACCCGGTTTCGAAAACGGTACCCAGCAAGAGGACTGCTGACGACGAGGTTGGATCGACTTTCAGACCGCAGGACGTGGTCGATTCGTTGGCGAATTTGAAGGCCGAGCTTTCGACCGGGATCATTTCCGTTGAGCATTCCTTCCAGCCATGGGCCGGGATCCGGACGCTCTTTGAAGTTGCAAACTCATCCGACATCAACGTCCGACTTTGTTACGACCCTTGCAACTTATGGCTCGCTGGCGACGGGGACGAAGCAGATGAGATCACGGCCAGCCTGCCCGCCGACTGGCTCTCGATGGTCCATTTGAAACAACGAGTTAACAACTCGGTCACGTCCCGCCTGGAGTCGGGGAAGGTCGACTGGTCAAGGCAACTCGATTTACTGAACCGTGCGAAGTACGCAGGTCCGTTCCTGTTCGAGACGACGCCTTGCGAAGATGTCTGGGAATGCCTGCGCGACAGTCGCGACTACCTTGCGTCGATCGTTCGCGAGCTTTGATCGTTGTCGTAGGTCAGGCTTTGCCTGACGAAATTCGCAGCCGCTCTCGATTAGGAACGTGTCGGAAATACGTTCCCGATACCAGCACGAAG
>CALDJX010000416.1 GCA_937899075.1 uncultured Planctomyces sp.
GCGTTCCTCAACCGGAGCACGTCTGACGAAGCCGGAAATTTATGAGCGAGCCGAGCGTTTTTGAGAACAAGTACACTTGCCCGTGGAAGCACGAGTTCTATGTGAAGGATCCGCCGACCGGTGATGGTGAGCGAGGCGTTTGCCCGTTGTGTGGTTCCTCAAAAACGCGAGTTGACCTGAGTCTTCCTGCAGAGTTTGTCGTGTCGACAATTGCGGCGGACTCGACGGAAAGTATTGACGCGACCATTGATGCCACGATCACCGCGGAAGCTCGGCAGAAGAAGCAAGAGGCTGCCACGGCCGTCGCCGATCTTCCTCGATATCGAATGCTGCATGAACTCGGACGCGGCGCGTGCGGAGTCGTGTACCGAGTGCGTGATGAGCAGGTTGGTCGCGATGTCGCGCTGAAGCGATTGCTGAAGTTCACGCCGCGAGCCCTGCAGTTGTTCAAGCAGGAGTTCCGCTCACTGGCGGACATCGCTCATCCCAACATCGCGTCGCTCTACGATCTGCACTCAGAAGACGGCGACTGGTCGTTCACGATGGAACTTCTGGAAGCTGTCGAGTTTAACGAATACGTCTGGTCCGGTTTCGAAGCTCGAAACGAGCGATGCCAGGTTCCCGATGTGCAGATAGCTGGCCAGGGAACGCGTTTGTCCGAGCCGGTTCTGACTCGGCTTTACGATGCGCTGCGACAGGTCGCGGCAGGATTGAACGCGTTGCACAAAGCGGGCGTGCTGCATCGGGACATCAAGCATTCCAACATCATGGTCACGACAGAAGGCCGAGTCGTACTGGTCGACTTTGGCCTGGCCGTTGACTCGGCTGCTGGCGGTAAGGGAACGGTCCAGGGAACGCCGGCTTTCATGTCACCCGAGCAGTGTGCCGGTCGAGCGTCTTCGCCAGCCACCGACTGGTACGGCATCGGCACCATGCTTTATGAAATTCTGACAGGAGTGCTGCCGTTCGTCGGGCCGATCGAAAAAATCCTCACCAGAAAACGAAAAGAGCTTCCCAAAGAACCTCGCGAGATCGAGCCAGGCATACCCGACGAGCTGAACGATTTGTGCATGAAGCTACTGCAGATCAAGCCTGCCGATCGTCCGTCAGTGCTTGAGATTCTGCGTGCCATCGGCGCTGACGACGAAATCGCCCTGCTCGAAAACGATACTGCCGTCGCGGAACGATCAGACATCGATCTGGTCGGCCGCGACCAGCACCTGCAGATCCTGAGAGATCATTTCGCGACGCTGGTTGTTGATCGAGCATCGGACTCGCGTGGCGATTCTGATGTCGAGCCCTCGCGGTACGAAGCCGACAGCGTTTTTGTGCATGGCCGATCGGGTATGGGCAAGAGCGTTCTGGTGGAGCGGTTTCTCCAGGAGATTCAAGACGACGCCGGTGCGCTGGTTCTGGCCGGACGTTGTTACGAGCAGGAGTCCGTTCCGTTTAAGGCTCTCGACAGCCTGATGGATGCTCTGGCCACTTACCTCGGCGGCTTGAAGGAACGAAAACTCTGGTCACTGATTCCGGAAGACTCGCGACCGCTGGTTCGGGTGTTTCCAGTGTTGGGCCAATTGTCGGGGATTAACAACTCGGACCGCCCATCGATCGAAAACGCCGAGCAACACGAACTTCGTCAGCGTGCCGTGATCGCGCTGCGCGAACTGCTGACCAGGCTGGGCGAGCGGACGAAACCTCTGGTGCTTTACATCGACGACCTCCAGTGGGGAGATGTCGACAGTGCCGATCTGCTGGTCGATCTGTTACGGCCGCCCAACTCGCCGAAGCTTCTGCTGCTTGGTTCGTATCGAACGGAAGGAATTGGGACGAGCCCCTGTCTGATCGAACTGGAAAAAGAATATTCATCGGGTGAGCATCAGCCGCCGCGCACCGACATCGCGGTCGAAGCTTTGACCGTTGACGATTCGACGAAGCTGGCGCTGAAACTTCTCGGTCGCGACGATGCTGAAACTCGGAAGACGGCCGCTCAGATCGCCAGCGAGTCCGGAGGCTGGCCGTTCTTCGTTTGGGAACTTACGCAAGGCGTTCAGGATGATCCCAACATCACAACCGGATCCCTGGAGCTTGATGACGTCATCTGGGCGCGAGCGTGTCGGCTGCCTGAAGAAACTCGACGGTTCCTGGAACTGGTCGCCGTCGCGGCTCGGCCGATTTTCGCGGCTGACGCGTACCGCGCGCTCGGCGAAGTTGAGCGCGGCCAAAGTCTTTTAGCACAATTGAGAACCGCGAATTTCGTTCGCACGACAACAGACGAGACGCAAGGGACGATCGTGGAGTCGTACCACGATCGGATCCGGGTATCGGTCTCCGCCCGAGTTGAACAGGCGACCGCTCAGAAACTTCACTTGAGCATGGCGAAGGTCATCGAAGAAGCCAGCGGAATTACTGTCGAAGACCGAACTCAGTGGTTGAACTCGACAACCCCGATCACTGATGAAACCGTTGAACTGACGGCCGGGCAATGGAACATCGTCTTCGACCTGGCTCGACACTTCTCAGCCGGAGGCCGGAACGATCAGGCGTTGCCGTACGCACTCATCGCCGCCGAGCAGGCACGTCGGCAGGACGCTCTGGAAGTCGCCGAGCAGCAATTCAAAGTTGCCGAACAGGGCGCCCCTGATGCGCCTGCTCACGTTCAGTTTCGAGTCGCCAATGGTCTCGGTGATGTGCTGATGCTTCGCGGAAAGTACGACGAGGCCGCGCATCGGTTGACCGCAGCGCACGAAGTGGCCGCTGATGAGATCGTACGAGCAAAGACAGACCGCAAGCTCGGCGAATTAGCGTTCAAGCGAGGAAGGATGCAGGAAGCTGCCGAGATTCTTGAAACGGCCATTCGAAACATGGGGCAGCGAGTGCCTCGAAGTTTGCCTGGTTATGTGATGGGCGTCACGTGGGAATGCTGGGTGCAGCTTCTGCACACATTACTTCCCACCTTCTTCGTGCATCGCCGGAAAGAGATTCCAACGGGTGCCGAACGAGTCCGCATCACCCTGATGAGCCGACTGTCGTATTTGAACTGGTTCGCGCGAGGAGCCATCCCAACGTTGTGGTCGCATCTCGTTGAGATGAATCGGGCGGAACGGTATCTGCCGTCATTGGAACTCGCGCAGGCATGGTCTGAACACGCCCCGGCTCTCAGCATGATCCCGCTGCACAATCGTGGAATTCGTTACGCGGAGAAGTCGTTGAAGATCCGTCGCGCGCACGGGCACCGTTGGGGCATGGCACAGTCGCTGCACTTTCTTGGCCTGGCTCAACACTCCGCCGGATGTTTGCGGGAAGCGGCGTCGAACTTTGAGCAGGCGGTTGAGATTTTTGAACAAACAGGAGATTTCTGGGAAGCGAACACGGTCCGTTATCAGCTGGGGCTTGTGCACTACCGACTGGGCAACTCGGACCTGGCAATCGATTATTCGAAACGCGTTTACCGTTCCGGCATTGAACTGGGAGACGACCAGGCCTGCGGAATCTCACTGCACGGCTGGGTGATCGCCGCACAAGGCGACGTGCCGGCTGAGATTATCCAGAAGGAACTCGATCGAGAACGAGCGGACGCTCAGGTGACGACACAGGTTCTGCTTGCAGAAGCGGTTCGGCTCTTTCACGCAAACGCCCTGACAGAAGCGTTGTCCAGAGTCGACGAAGCCATGCTGATCGTTCGGAAGAACATGCTGAGAAGTGCCTACGTCGCGCTGATTTACTCGTGGCGTGTAACCGTTCTGCGAGCCATCCTTCAGCAGCAGTCAGCAAGTGGCGAGTTGGACAGCACATCCCTGCGGCGAGCCAGAAGTGCGATTCGAGCAGCTCGATTCATGGCCTGGGCCTACCCCGTCGAACGCCCACACACCTTACGCGAAGCCGGCGAAGTCGCACTCCTGCAAGGCCGCGCAGATCAAGCGAAAAGGTTCTTCCAGTCCAGCCTGAAAGAAGCTCAGCAGCTTGAAATGCCCGATGAAGTCGAACGAACGAAGGAAAGGCTGAATGAAATCTGACCAGCGTCCACATAGTTGCATGGCTTGCCGAAAGTAATGAGCGGCGTTGCTCTCGTCCGATGAGAAGTTACGCTGGCTGTTCAGCATTCCTCGCAGTCCTGTCGTCATTCATGGTGCATCGCATGCTTCGCGTTCTGGGTTCCAATCGCAAACTCTGTAATGGCTTTGGTCGGCGGGACTTTCTGCAGGCGGGCAGTCTGGGACTTGCCGGGCTCGGGTTGTCTGATCTTCTAAGAGCGGACGCCCAGGCGGCGACGGCAGCCAATGAAAACTCGTTTGGCAAAGCGAAGCGTTGCATCCTGCTGTTTCTTTATGGATCGCCGAGTCAGCTCGAAACGTTCGATATGAAACCGGAAGCGCCGTTGGAAATCCGCGGGACGATGGAGCCGATCGCTTCGTCGGTGCCGGGGCTCGATGTCTGCGAGCTGTTGCCCGAGACGTCGAAGATCATGGACCGGACGACGGTTGTTCGATCGATGACGCATCCGTACCCGATTCACGGCGTCGCCTATGCCATGACGGGGATCCCGACGATCGATGTCGCGATGGAGCTGGCGCCGCACGACCCTCGCCATCATCCCTGGTTCGGATCAGTCGTCGAGTACATCGATCGTCAACGTCGCGGTTCAACCAGCGAGTTCGTTCAGAACGTCGC
>CALDJX010000417.1 GCA_937899075.1 uncultured Planctomyces sp.
CGCAGCGTTTGGAGGGGGCGGCGGGAGCTGTTGAGGCAGCCGAAGCAAAGCGGCGGAATCTGATAGATTCCAGCGTGGGCAGCGCGATCAGGGCTCCGGTTCCGCGAAGAATGTGACGTCGATTGAATTGTGTTTTCATTTCATGATCTCCAAGGGCGAATGGCAACCTATTCTCTGTCAGTGCCGGTGAAGCAATCAACGCAGGCCGCATTTGTCCGCTGCCGGTCCACGTCGGATTTAACGCGGAATCTCGCGATTTCGGAGAAATCATCGCGATGTCGTGGGCTCTACTGTTTGATTGCGTTCAGTTTCGACCAATCGTCAACAATGCGCTGTCGATCAGCCTCAGCGCCGAATCGATACGCTCGTCGACGAAATAAAGTGCCCACACTTCCTTACCAGTTTCGTCATTCTCTTCGCGTTTCGGGTATCCGGCCAGGTCGAGCAATTGAAATGCTCGAGGATCGGCGTTGTCGATTTCGACGAAGTACACCAGCGATAGGGCAGACCAACGGCCCCAATCGAGAATGGCCGCACAAAGGCAAGTGTTCCCGTCACCGCGAGAACGACAAAACTCGATGCAGGCAGCAGTGAGACGAATCGCGTTGATGTTTCTTTACGAGCCGATGAGTCAGGTCAAATGGCAACCCGACGCGTGAGCGAGGGACCGCGATACCAGCCTGCCCACACTCACGCTTCAGGTTGCCATTGACGAGATGGCCCAGGAAATAGCGGTCGTCGTTAAGGTCAACTGCCTCGGTCAAGATGACCAATGAGGCAGCCCTGTATGTGAATTACCGAAGTCGCGCGGCTACTTCGTGACGGCAACACCGGGCGTTCTGGAATGCGCGTTCTGCGGGAAGTCGAAGGTCAACACGAGCGGTTCAGAGCCCGTGTTCACGATTTCCACACCGCCGTTTGCAAGTGCGGCCTGAGTGATGAATCCGATCTCGGGATAGATCCCGCCGAGCTTCATATTCTGGTGATATCGCACTTCGAGCTTTCCAACGCGACCGCTTCCGCCATTCGTGTGGAACAGCGCGGGACTCTCCGGGCAGAAATTCATCTTGCCACCAGGAGCTATGGTGAGTCGGAGAATCGAGCACTTCTGATCGCCGAGGAAATCACCGTAAACAATCCACTTTGCGTCTACTCCGTCGCCGGCGAATTCTTCGGCGGTGATTGCCGGGCGCGAATTCTTCTGGACGAACTCCGGGTCCTGATTCGCTTCGAAGTCGAACTTTTCAACCAGGTACTCCCAGTCTTCGTGCTTATCCTTTGGATAGTCCTGTTCCCGGCATGCGTAAAACGCATCTGCTGCTCCGATGCGTCCGTCAAGCGTCAGGTCTTCGGCGAGGAAGTGCTCATCCATCGTGACGTGCAGCTCGTGGGTGCAGAGGTCCGTCGGCGAATGCAGTACGCCGTTCGGCATTACGAAGCCGTTATCAATATGCATCATCGTGTGAGGTGACAAGTGGCGGACTCCGTTGTACTCGCCCTGTCCCCAACGCTTCATGCAGGCAAGAAACTGGTCCTTCGTCACGAACGGGTATAGCCCCATTGCCGTGGTGTGATAATGCGACGGACTGACTCCAGGATTGTCGAAAGAATTGATGTCATAGACCTCCCACTTTGACCAGTGGAGGTGATGTGGAATCGGATTCAGATTGTCGAATTTCTTCGACACAATCGGCCAGGTCGGCTCGCCGTACAGCGATTTCGAGAAGGCCGTCATCTTCTCACCCATGACCGCTTCCGGATTGGCGACGATCAAATCCTGCAGCGAGATGACCTGGCCGTTCGGAGTGAGGACGTGCGATTCACCTTCGCGGAACGGTGCCTTCTTCGTGCGTGTATCGATGACACCCGTCACGATGGGAACAGTGCAGCACATCCAGATTTCGTCGAGCCCCGTACCGTTCATGTAGTCCGGATAGTACGATCGCTCATCAAGGCGAAGGCGTCTTCCTGGCGTACAAAATGTCCGGCCGGCGTAACGGTGCAGTAGTTGCAACACCCCGTCGTGACTGTTCAGGCAGTCATCAAGAATCGAAGCTGATCCTCCGTCGATGACATCCTGTTGAGGGTACTCGTGCAGTCTATCCGCGAGAATTGCCGTCGAAGCAGCCATGAGTAATGACCTCAATGAGTCTGAAGAGCCTGTCGGCTCCAAAGAATCGTTCTGGAGAGATAATGGGGATTTCCAATTTGCGACAACACAACGAGGCGGGCCAAAACCGAATTATCGGAGGTGCTGGCAGAGCACGGAGTGTAAAAAAAAGAGTCGCAGGATGGAATGGACCTGGAGTCGCCCTGGCTCATCGATTCACTCTGCATTTCAGCTGAGATGTAGGTTCGCAAGACCGGACGGCCGCACTGACAATCAGCAGGGCGACGGCAGAAAACTTTGAAACGGAGTCGTTCCCCGTGAGCGACGTTGACGAAGACTGGAACTGGTGGCGGTCCCAGTATCCGGCCTATTCGTTTCCATCAACGGTCAGGATCTTCCTGAGTAACCACAGGCTGCTGTCGTCGATTTCTATGTCGCCCGCCGAGGCACGCAGCTTTTTGAACCGACGCAAGGACAACAGAGGGAACGTTGATCGCAGGTTGGACGTGACACTCTGGATTCGAATACTGCGGCTCAGACCGCATTCCACAGCTGATCTCGTTGGCGAGGTCCAACGCGCTAAGATCTTTGACGATCGTCGCCGACAAACTGTGCTAAAGGACATAATCAAGCCGGCGTCAGCACCGGATCGCGATACGGAGACGCAGTCGCCGTTGACTCCGGTGCCTGGCGAGATTCGTCTGCCTGCAGTGCTCATCGCCGAAGTACCAGTCTTCGTTTCCAACGACTGAAACGTCGTAACTCCCTTACCAGAGACTCAGCGTCGCTGAGTCTCTGGTAAGAACTGGACGCTCAAGGCTGCATCCGTGCAGCGAATTACAAGACGAAGATTGCGTTCCTCGCGAAGGTCGAGAACCATCGGCCTGTGAACGTCCGAAATCACTACTTCAAACCGAACTCGCTCAGAGACCTGACAACTCCCGCACCAGCAAAAGCAGCCGGGAGTGTCTGTGGTCTGACGGTGGTCGAGTGTTTCGCTCAGGCTGCTGCTTTCGGCTCCGCCAGTCATCGTCGAGGCCGACGGGTCGGGTGAGACCTCGACGACGACCGGCTCCGGCGAAAGCAGCGACCCATTCAGTGGTAACGACAAAGATGGATCAAAGTGGCCGTCTGATTTCTTTGCCGTTTGCTCGGAAATGTGGTAACTGACTCGGCTTCGCTTCGGTCTTTCGCCTGCCCGTTTGAGTTCGCCAGGAGTCACCCGGTCCCGAGCGCAGTTGCAGTACATGCGCTGAGGATCGGTGGCACGCTTTGGTTTTGCTGACGAGGTTGTTTTTCTCCTCGCCCGGTCCTCTTCATGGTGTCACGACGGTCAAGGTCTGCGACCGCTGTGTGCGGATCGCTGCTGCTTTGCCTGCGGCAAAGACTCCCCCCTGACTCGCCGTGCTCCATTGTAATTCGGGGCCGGCCGACACGGTTCCCTTCATGCGCCTTGCGCTGCAGATGTCGGATGCAGCATTCGCACACAGAAGATAAGGAACTATGAAACAGGAAACGAAATCACAGAGCTTTCACGAATTCATGCACGAGTTGATGGCAGACGAACCGGCGGACCTTGCGTCACCAGATCTGTCACTGGACGAGATGATTCCGTTGACGAATCAGGAAGGTCGGACTGTCCGCATCAATGAGGAGACGTGGTGGTACTTTCTGGAAGTCCTTCCACCGAGGTGGATGTCGGGTTCGGCATTCGCGTTCGCCGAGGGGTATGACCGGTTCCGGCTGTTCTGGGAACGATCAGGTCAGCATTTCGCACGTCAACTGACGGAAGAGCAGTCAGTCAGGTTCTGCCAGCTGACCGGTGCGAGCCGGCATCACTGAGGAATTTTCCTTGAGGCTCAGGTTTTACTGCGTGCCGCCTGCGCCTCCCTCGCTGCGGGCATCCAGCCGCAACGCGTAACGTCGTTGACGCGAGGGCGTGACAAGTCTCAACAGGTGTGGTAATCGAATTGTGTTCTCTTCAGCTGCCGTGGAACGGCAACGGGCAGGCTCTGGTTTTGTGAGAGTCGAGTCGACCGCGCCCATTCGCCCGCGTCCGGCAGCATCATGACGTTGCTTGTAAGAACGTCCGCTGCGACAGATCGCCGTTCGAACTGGCCCGGTCGCCTGGATTCTCCGCATGGAACTCTGAGTTTGAATTTGCAGAGCAAACCGGAATCGTGGTACAGCCAGTTGATGAGAAATTCATACATCGGAATCGTTGACCGGACGGGCGTCCGAATCCTTGTGCCGGCGCATGAGCATACGGCCCGCTTTCTATCTCGCCGTTCCTGTCGGGAAGAGTCCGTGTGTTTCTGGGCGGTTGTTGACGATGCACTTGCCAACGTCATTCACGCCGAGATCAACGCGGGTAACCGTGCCGATGCGCTGCGGCTGCTCAATTGTCTGGCCATTGATCTTGGCACCATTCTGCCCTCGGACTTCGCGTCGATCTTTTCTACTCAGACTGCGTGACAATTCCTGAGCACTGTGATAGGCAATGGTGCAGGCGTAACCGATCACGGGTCGGGATTGGTCTTTTCATGTTGAGGGAAATCTGCGACA
>CALDJX010000418.1 GCA_937899075.1 uncultured Planctomyces sp.
GTCCGTTGTTGCCGGGAAACCTGCCGCCCGCTGCGGCTTCTTCCATCTTGCAGCCTCCGTTGTCGCTGACGAAGACGACGAGTGTGTTATCGGCGATGTCCAATTCATCCAACAGGTCGACCAACTGGCCAATGTTGTAATCCATGTGTTCGAGAATGGCGACATAATCGCTGCGCAGAAAACTGACGCCTCGATCGAGTGCTTTCTTCACCCACGCTTCCGGCGCGGAGGCGGGTTTCGATTTGTCGACTCGAAGAGGACCGTGCACGGCGTTGTAGGCGAGGTAACAGAAGAACGGATCATCCCTGGCCGCGTTTTTACGAATGAATTTTTCAGCCCAGCCGGTAAACAACTCGGTCGCGTGTCCTTTGGAAGTCGTGTCCGGTTCGCGGTTGTGTATGAACTTCGACCGACCTTCCTTAATCCAATACGGGTGAGCTCCTCCCAGAAAACCGCGAAACTGATCGAAGCCACGGTCGTTCGGAATTTCCCCTTCAAGCTCGCCCATATGCCATTTGCCGAACGCTCCCGTTTTGTAACCGGCTGCGGAGAGATGTTCCGATAGCATTTTCACGTCACGCTTGATGCCGCGATATCCTGGCGATCCGAGTGGCTGTTTGCCGGGGCCTCGCCACATGCCGTTTTCCGTCGAATATTGACCGGTGAACATGCACGCTCGCGATGGTCCGCAAAGCGGGACGGTGTGGTAGTTCGTAAACCGTACGCCTTTCGCGGCCAGAGCTTCCAACGTCGGAAGTCGCACTTCGGTCTTGTCCCAGTTCGACGGCAAGTCACCCCAGCCATGATCGTCGGAAACGATAAGCAGGATATTGGGCCGAGTGGACGAGGTTTGCGAACGCGCGGGCGAACGCTGTGGTTCGTCAGCGCGGACGATGCACGGGATCAGTAACAATGCTGCGACGACAGCTGTCGGAATTCTCATTGCAATTTCCTTCTTCTCTTCTCTTCTCTTCTCTTGATCTTAATCCTACTCATAATCCGTCATCCTCATCCTGAATCGAATCCGGCTCGATGATCCAACTCGTTTGTTCGAACGTCAGTTGACCGAACTGAGATCTCGTCATTTTGTCTGGTTCAGTGAATGGAGTTGTTTCGCGGTAAGCCACGAGAGCAAGAGGAACGCGTACCTAAAGAGTCGCTACCGGCGCGGGACGAATTCAACGCGGAATTCCTGAGAATTTCCGAATGACAATTCCCGCAGCGAAGGATTAAGCATTCCATATCAGAACAGCGGTTCGCTCATTTCACTGTTCATCTTTTCCCAGATCGTCAGTAATTCCGTGACGCGTTCCGGGTTGGTCTCGGCCAGATTTGATTCTTCGGAGATGTCCTTCGACAGGTTGTAGAGTTCCCAATTTGCTTTACCGGGATCGAACTTGCGGCCCATGCGTAGGAGTTTCCAGTCGCCGTGGCGCAGAGCGGTCTTTCCACCCTGACGCCAGAACAGTGTTTCGTGCGGTCGGCTTTTGTCTTTGCCGGTGAGATATGGAAGCAGATTCACGCCTTCGACCTGCTTCGGCATTTTCGCTCCCGCGACCGTGGACGCCGTGGCGAAGATATCCATCGAACTGACCGGCTTGTGATAGACTTTGCCCGCAGGCAGCTTGCCCTTCCACTTGACCATGAAGGGAATTCGGATCGCGCCTTCATACATCTGCCCTTTCTCACCACGTAACGGCAGGTTGGAAGACGTAAGTTCTCGGGTCGGGCCGCCGTTGTCACTCAGGAAAAACACAAGCGTGTTTTCTTCCAGGCCCGACATGCGCAGTTGCTCCATGACGGCGCCGACGCTGTCATCCATGTTCGCCAGCATCGCCGCGAAGATGCGGCGATGGATGTCTTCGATGTGAGCGAACTTCTTCATATAAGCGTCCGCACCCTGCAGCGGGCTGTGGACGGCGTTATAGGCGAGGTACAGAAAGAACGGCTTGTCATCGTGGCGGTTGATGAAATCGACGGCTTCTCGGGTGAGTGCATCAGTGAGATATTCGGTTTCCACCACAGGCTGGCCGCCGCGCACGATCGGGTTGTTGGCGTCGTAGTCCGGTTCGTCGTTGCCCATATGCGTTCCGTAGATCAGACCCTTCTTCCCGGTCCAACGGCCTTTGCCACCGCCGGGCAGTGTTCTGCGACGCAGCATCGTCGTTACGCCTTTGTAAGGCGGCGGCACAAAGTAATGGCCTTCGTGAGTGAAACCGAAAAACTCGTCAAAGCCGTGGCGGAAGGGGTGATACTTTGCGCCTCCGCCCTGATGCCACTTGCCAATCAGGCCGGTCGTATACCCGGCGTCATGCAGAGTCTCGCCAATCGTGATTTCCTCAGGCGGAAGACCGAATCCAGGTTCTTCATTGCGAGCGCCGGTAGGATTGAACTCGTAGCCAAAGCGTGTCGGCGTACGTCCGGTAAGCAGACCCGCACGAGACGGGCTGCAATTCGGACCGGCAACGTAGCCGGAAGTAAACCGCACTCCATTGGCTGCAATCGAATCGATATGCGGTGTGGGAATTTCGGGATTCCCCTGGCAGCTGAGTTCTCCATAGCCGAGGTCATCTGCAAACAGCACAACGATGTTCGGTCGCTGAACGGCAGTATTGGAGGATCCAACTTCCTGTGCATTGGCGGTGGCAACAAGAACTGGGAGCAGCAGCAGTGTCGAGAGCGATTCTATGGATCTGGTCATGTTTGCCTTATTCAGCGTTGATGTGTTTTCAATGGTTGTGGGTAGTAAAAGCAGGACGGGCCACCCGATCAATCCGGGATCGCTTTATTCGGATCAATGTCCTGTCCCTCCCAATTGGCGACCCCGTCTTTATAGATGAGTATCCTTTTGGCGCTGCCTGCCACCGGTTTCCTGTTGATTTTTGGTAGCTGCTTTCTCAATGCCAGTTTTTCGGCGGCGTAGCGGGAATCAGCAGCCAGGTTGGTGAACTCATTGGGATCTTTCACCATGTCGTAAAGTTCCTCCGAGCCATCCGCATATCGAATATAGCGCCACCGCTCGGTTCGTAGACCGTGGTTGTCGTGATTGTCCGTCGTAATCGCGGGGCGAGTTCTTGGCGCTTTTGCATCCTGCAATTGAGGCACCAGGCTGAGGCCTTCGATGTGTTCAGGAATTTCCAGCCCACACAACTCACTCAGCGTGGGATACATATCCAATAGCTCCGCCGGCCGATTGGACTTTTGTCCTTCCTTTACGCCCGGTCCAGCAAAGATCAAAGGCACTCGAGCCGAGCGATCCCAAAGCGTGTTCTTTCCTGTGATTTGCTTTTCTCCCAGGTGATAACCGTGGTCGGACCAAAGCACGATGATCGTGTCGTCAGACAATTGGTTTCGCTCCAACGCATCGAGTACCCGCCCTACCTGGCTATCGACAAAACTCACACTGGCGAGGTAGGCCTGCACAATTTTGATTTGCTCACCTTCCTGCAGCAAAAACTCTTGACGCGGCTCTGGCAACTTCCAGTGGAGGTACCAGCTAAATCGCGGCGTATCGTTGCGATCATCCAAAAGCATGCGAGGCAGAATGACCTCATCTTCGGGATACAGATCAAACCACTTCTGAGTGGCAAGCAACGGCACGTGGGGCAGAGAAAAACCGACCGCTATGAAGAACGGGTCTTCTGGTTTTTGATCCAGCTGCTCGACAGCCCAACTCGCTGTTTTCCAGTCCTTGTGATCCGATTCCTTGTAGGGATAAACAGCCCAGTCCATTCCACGGCCACCACGTGGAGTCGCCACGCGTTTCTCTTTCGGACTCAATCCCGGTTCCGTCTCGCCGACCACATCGAACTCTTTCACGCCCATGCTATTCCAATTTCGACCATGGTAAATCTTTCCCACCGTATAAGTCGTGTACCCAACTTTCGAAAAATGCTGTGGCAGTGTCACAAGTCCCTTCAATTCATCCACCGTCCGAAACCACGGTGCCAGGGCATACACTCCGGTCGTCGAAGGTCGCAGCCCAGTCATCACACTGGTGCGAGATGGATTACAGATCGGTGCCTGACAATGAGCGTTGGTGAACAAGGTCCCACGCTGCGCCAACGCGTCGATATTCGGAGTCTTCACCTGCGGATGACGATCCAAACAGCCCACCCAGTCATTCAAATCATCGATCGCAATGAACAGGACGTTTGGGGAACGCGACGTTCCATTCGAAAGCGGCCCCGCCGCGGATGTTGCGATTGGCGAGAAAAGCAAGGCAAGAACGGCAAGGAATAGACAGCGAAAATTCATGGGGTTGGACTTCATATTTCCGCAAACTTGTTCAGCTTGAGTTAAGTTTTCTGAGCGACAACGGAGCGTTTCCGAGCGTTAGCTCGAATGGTCTGAGGCACTGCCTCGTTGGAGTCCTTACTTTGCACGCGCACGGGATCGTTCTGATTTGGTTTTGAATTCAGGCGCTGCATTTTCGGGCAGCCAGCGGGCGAGCTGATCCCGCTTTGCCTTGTGAGCCGGGTCGCTGGCGAGGTTGTGGAACTCGTCGGGGTCGTTTCGATGGTTGTACAGCTCTTCGGCTCCATCTTCATAAACCACCAATCGCCAGTCTCGACTGCGAATGGAGTGATTGCCGAAGTACGAAGATGTAATCGCCGGGCGTTCCCTGAGTGTTGTGGGATCGTTGAGTTGAGCAACCAGGGAAACTCCTTCGAGGTG
>CALDJX010000419.1 GCA_937899075.1 uncultured Planctomyces sp.
GAATTGCTTCGAGAAGTCGGGAAATGTGACTCCAGTATTTCCTCATCTCGCCCTCCGGGTCGAGTGAGACATACTCGTTGAGGATGTCTGAAGTCGTATGCCCCGTGACGTATCTTTGAACGAGGTGTGAAATTCCCGAGTGTTCCATTTCGGTCGTGACTGAGGCTCTTGAGTCATAGAACCTGATTTCAGTGGCGACCCCCGAACGATCTGCAGCTTTTCGAAACGCCTTGCTAAGCATGTTGGAAGAGACTCCCCCCAGGCTCCTGAGAAATTCTCTGTAGGCCTTTTTCCAATCCGCTGCGCAAGTCAAATTGGACCGCTCGTCGGAAACAAACTCTTCCAGCATTATAGTCAGATCGTCGTTGTTGGCCGGATAGGTCGATGCGACTACGTCCTGCCGGAAATGCTGACGATCCTGAAACAGTGGGCCAGCGGTTCGCATTCCAATGCAACACCTGGCAATCGCAAGTAGTTCGTTGGGTAGCGGGATGGTGAAGGCCTGCTGCCCTTTATTGAAGTCACGACCTCCCATTCTGGAGCCGAATTCCAGACGACGATTTTCAAAATCCACGTCTGAGACAAGCAGACCGGTTGCTTCGTCGGGCCTGAATGGCAGTACCATCGAAAACGCGAGCTGACATAGCTCCCAGGCATCAGCCTGGGCAATCAGCTCTATTCGTTTTTCAAAAGGCAACGGAGTTAGACGCAATGGATCCTTGTTTGTGCGGACGCCTGCAACCTCAGTCGTGTACGGCGATACGAAGCTCGCGGGAAGTAGCGCAATTTCAGGCTTCATTGCCCAAGTAAGGAGAGTGCCGAGTGACTCAATGACAAGTCGAATATGATTCGGGGCAAGATGCTGAAGTCGACCGTTCGGTTTCCCATTGCGAGTTGTTCGACGCTGCGACAGGAATTCCCGATAGGCATAGAGAAAATTCAGGTCAATGTCGGCTGCGAATCTATATTTCCGAGCGATGTCATCACATTCACAGAACGCGAGTAAGTGCATCAGCCGGCTGCGATAGTCCTTGGCCGTCTTGTCTCCTCGCGACCGTCGCTTTGCTGCCAGAAAATTATCAACAAGTTCCCGCATCGTGATTCGCGGAATCCGACGCCGTCGAACTTCTCGTCGTGACTGCTCGCTGGGCCGCACGAACGCGTCTCGATCAAGATCAGAGAGTAATTCACGTAAGGCAACTTCAGCCTGATCCTCATCCTTCCCCAGCGTTTTACCGAATGCCACTCCATCAATTCGGCCTCGTGCGATATACTTCCCACCCCGTAGGTAGATATTCACACGGACGTCGTTCTGGGCAACATAGGTATGTCGGCCTGCCAGCTCGGCCTTCACCATCTTTCGAGGTTTCGGCGATGAATTTGTTTGCTTCTCGGCCTGGGCCCGGCTATTCACTACAGTCATAGTCGCCACTCGATCGCATCGGAGTTCAAGGAACTCGCGTTGAATCTCAGAATGCACTGTCACTGTCTGCGGAGCAGAATTGCGAACTCTTTCCCTGGTATTGTGAACAGTTGGCGTGGCCCGCATCGGACATGTGAATGGCAAAAGCGATTTCGGAAGAATGGCGTGAACTAAGCGGGTGTTTCCCGAGTATCGCTAAGCGGTGCGGAGATGCCGTCTATGCCATTCCGGAGAGGCTGGTCACAGCGATACATGAGGTGGTCCCTACGCTTTTCACCTCGGAAGACCTCGCCTTCGAAATGCACTTGGCGAGAACCGGAATGACGGGGTTCTTTCTAACGCAGCCGTTTAGCTATTGGATTCTCTCGTCGCACAACTCCGACGCGAGGAGTCAGTCCGACAGATCGATCGACGAGGAAATCAGAAGTCTTCTGGTTGACGAGGCTGCCGCTGCCGGGCGTCGAGAATCAACCGTCGATGATTACTTGAGGGCTGTCGATCAGCGTGAGAAGTCCAATCGACTTCGGCAGGCGGGCTACGTTGGCTGGCTGATTTCCGAGGCGACCTATCGATCTGAGATGAATGCCTACAATTCGAAATGGAAGAGTTCCGTCGCCCGCCGTGGAAGATTCCCAACGGTACGAAAGTCATTTCTGGGTGAGCAGACGAAAATTGACAAGCGGTCCCGCCGGTTCTGGACTGACACAATAATGCTCTGTCGCCGTTGGGGGCTTGAAACCTGCGTCACGTGGGAGCTGCCGGTCCCTTTATCCCCAGGACTGGAGACGAAGGACTTCTACGTCAGGCCTGACATTGAGGACGCTGGACTACACATCTTCGTACCAAACTACCTGCTGCGTGATCGCAATCTGAGTGTTTATGAGATTGCAGAGCTGCAAAACGGTCCAGCGGATATCGCCCACCTCGATGGTTGGCTTGAGGATCGATTAGCTCATTGGGGCTATGAGCGCTACGCTCAGATGCTTGATCTCTACGTGTACCTTGAGCTTGCGATCAGGCGGCGCTACGGAGAACGTCTGAAAGGCCAGACCGGACGACTTGACGAAGCCTTCACCCGCTTCTGGCATGAATCCAAGGATGACCTTGAGGTCCAGGCCAGAAAAGAATCGACGGCGAAAACGAGGCAGGAACTGCAACGTCGGCTGAAAGCATACGGCATGCAGCCGTGACCACCCCGAGGCTGCCATTCGGGTGTTTCATCACACACTTGGATCGGTACGATTGCTCCTCAAGAGGTAACCATTGCCTCAATTCATTGGACTAAACCGCTTCGCGGTGGGCTTCGTGTTGCGTGGATGGTGATGTTGATTCCTCCCTTTGCTTTGGGGGTGTGGGTGGTGTTTGTTGCGGGCTGAGTGGTTGTTGGCGGGTTCGGGTTAAAGTGGTTATTTCGATTTGCGCCCGGGTGGTTTGTGAGCCAGGTTTGGGTTGTGGAGCCATGTGGTTTCGCGACTGATCCTGGAACCGGCTGACCGGAGCCACGCGATGACGCCGCTGCGTAAACGTCTGATTGAAGAGCTGGAGATTCGTAATTACTCGCCGAAGACAATCGGTCTGTATGTCGGGAATGTTTCGCGGCTGGCGAGGTATTACGGGGCGAGTCCGGACCGTCTGACGCGGGAACAGATTCGCCGTTACCTGGTGCATCTGGTGGAAGAACGCGGCTTGTCGATGGGCACGTACCGTCAGGCGCTTTCGGCACTGCGTTACTTCTACCGCTGGGTGGTGAAACGCGGTGACCTTGTGCAGGACGTGTTCAGTCCGCGGCCGGAACGGCGGTTGCCGGTGGTGCTGAGCGTCGAGGAAGTTCAGCGATTCTTCGCGGCGCTGGTGTCGTTCAAGCACCGCATGATTCTGATGACGGCGTACTCGGCCGGACTACGTATTTCTGAGGCGTTGAATCTGAAGATCACGGACCTGGACAGCGAGCGGATGGTGATTCGCGTCGAGCAGGGGAAGCGGAAGAAGGACCGCTACACGATTCTTTCGCCGGTGCTGCTGGACATGCTGCGGAACTACTGGTGGGCGGCCCGACCGGTGAGTTACCTGTTTCCCGGTCGTCGTCAGGATCGGCCCGTCGGAGTGTCGACGGTGCAGCGGGCCTGTCAGGACGCACGGGCCCGCGCCGGGCTGGAGAAGGCGGTGACTCCGCACACGCTGCGTCACTGTTTCGCCACCCACTTGCTGGAGGCCGGGACGGACGTGCGGGTGCTGCAGGAACTGCTGGGGCACAGCAACATTCGCACCACGGCGATCTACACGCATGTGTCGACGCGACTGATTGGCGGCACGGTCAGTCCGCTGGATCAGTTGCACCCGCCGACTCCTGCAGGAACCGAACAGACAGCGACTGAGCAGGACGGCTCGGGGAGCGACACTCCCGGTCAGGACGGGGTCTCCCCGTGAACGGCTCCGCAGAGAAACCCAGCCGCCCGCTGGAAGTGGCCGACATCGTGCGTGAGCATGGCGACGACTTCTTTGCCCGTTACCGCGTGCCATTCGACCGGCGACGGGTGCTGGCCGATGTGGCCCGTTGCCGCACGGCGACACTGGGCGGGCATGTCGAGCAGTGTAATTCCTGTCCGCATGAGAAGGTGGCGTACAACTCGTGCCGCAACCGTCACTGCCCGAAGTGTCAGGGCTCGGTCGCTGCCCGCTGGATGCAGGACCGGTCCGAAGAACTGCTCGACGTGCCGTACTTTCATGTGGTGTTCACGCTGCCTGATGAGATCGCCGCGATCGCTCTGCAGAACCCGCGAGTCGTGTACGGCATCCTGTTTCAGGCATCCGGACAGACTCTGCAGGAAGTCGCGGCCAATCCCAGGCATCTCGGCGCGAAGATTGGTTTTCTGTCCGTGCTGCATACGTGGGGTCAGAACCTGCATCATCATCCGCATGTGCATTGCGTTGTGCCCGCCGGTGGTCTTTCTGCCTGTGGAACGAAGTGGGTCCATGCGAAGAAGAAAGATTTCTTCCTGCCGGTGCGAGTGCTCAGTCGTGTGTTCCGCGGGAAGTTCATCGCGCTGCTCAAGCGGGCTTACGACCAGGGGAAGCTGCAGTTTTACGGTCAACTGTCGGGACTCGCGCAGCCCGGAGCGTGGCAGCACCGGCTGAACGTCACCGTCCGAAGCGAGTGGGTGGTCTATGCCAAAGCTCCCTTCGGCGGCCCGGAAGTCGTGCTGAAATACCTCGCCCGTTACACGCATCGCGTGGCAATCTCCAACCGTCGACTGCTGCGACTGAACAACGGCCAGGTCACCTTCCGCGTGAAGGACTACGCGGCCGGCGGACGTCAGACCACATGCACGCTCACCGCCGTCGAGTTCATCCGCCGCTATCTGCAGCATGTCCTGCCGCGAGGCTTCATGCGGATTCGCCACTTCGGTTTCATGGCCAACCGCTTCCGTCGAGAGAACCTCGATCAGTGTCGCCAGCTGCTGGACATGGCGCTCCGGTCAACAGTCACTGAATCAGAGACTCCTATCGATCAGCCATCCAATCCGACCGGCGACGGAACTCTCGATAACGAAGACATGTGCCCGGTATGCCGCCGGGGCCGGCTGCTGATCACGCGACTGATTCGCGAGGACGAACCGCACTTACAACCGATTCCCAAACCGCACCCGGGCATTGCCCCCACCAGCACGACAGTCCGCGATACCTCATGACCACGCACCCACACGGCCAGCGACACCAGAGCAAACACGCTCCCGTCGCACGTTCAGCTGACTTGAGCGAACACGCTCCCCGGCAGAGCGGCGCCGAAGATACGACTGCGACCAGCAAACAGGTCCACCTGTACCGATCCCGCCAATCCTGCTGCCGCGCTGGACGCCGCCCAATCCAGCCAACTGCCGATCGAACAGGTCGCTCAACAGACAGCTCGCTCTGAGATTCGCTGTCGTCCTGATTCAATCTCCATAGGCCAGCGCCCCTGGCGGTTCAGTCCAATAGAATCGTATGACGGCATAACTCCCCCCGGCATGAAGCACTCGATTCCCTGATGGTTATGCCGCATACAATCCAATTCATTATGCCACGTTTCTCGCGTTTTTATAGTTGTGTGAGTTCTCGATGACCGATTTCGGGCCGTGAATCGGCGATTCGAAAGTTGAACATCCGAAATCGTGAACGCGAAAGTCTCATCCAGCAACAGAGTTGCAATATGCTCGGTCGTTGTTTGTTTTGTGCTGGTAGTGTCCACCAGAAAGTGGCATTCAAACAGTAGTCGAGCATTTCCCCGGTTCGACGCTGATACTATTGAGATGTCGAGATGGTCGCAGCATGGCACTCGGCTTTCCAGATCATGGCCAGCCATACCGTATGGCCCGCTCATGTCGAGAAGCCCGGGCGGCTGAATCTGCTAGCAGAAGGATTCTTGTGCTGTCTGGCTTCGGTGGCTGATGGCTGACGATCTGTGATGATTCTTGCAGCGACCGTATAATGTCGAATTCGAGACACACGGAGTGTGCGTCGAGGGGACCAGAGTCTAATGTTGTCACATCGTGCCTGAGTGAACTCAACTTGACAGTACGAAAAGGCGACTGCTATCCGAAGGGTTGAGGACTTCCTCGTTGTCTTCAACTCTGGAACACTGAAGTGGGCGAACTGCCTCGAAAAGGATATGACTGTGGATGATGCCCAACTCGATGCGATGATGGACATTGATCAAAACATCCGGCAACTGGTCACTGAGCTAAACGAATTTCTCGGAATCGTCACGTTCGGCAGTTGTGGCGGGCACCAGGAAGTCACTCTTATTTCACAGAGACCGGTCGGCGAATTTGAAGTAAACTTCTATGTTTATCCACTTCATGGAGGGTGGCGATCACTGGAACTAATCGCCTCAGTCGTGAGCGAGAGCATCGAACACGGCAAGCTAACCTTAACCATCTGGTCAATGGGTGGAGGGACGTCCGTCTGCTTTGAGTTAGCTGGTTGTGACAACGCTGACCCTGACCTGCTGGCAAGGAACTTGTTGGTCGCCCGTGCAGAATATGACGACGATTACTCGGTCATGTAAGCAATGCAGACGAAGTACTGAAAGTCACGTTCCCAGGGACGACAACCAAAGGCTACCGGTGAATAGAATCGGCCACGTTTCACTTCCCGTCGAGGATTTGAAGCATGACCGGTGGGATCGCTGAGGTGCTGAAGGTTTCAGGGACAGGTCATTCTCTTATTTCGGGTGATGAATGAGCTGTTCGAAACGAGCTGGTGTCAGGTACTCCAGGGCGGAGTGTTTTCTTTCGAGGTTGTAGTAGCGGATGTAAGCGGCAGCTTCTCGAAGTGCTTCCTGGATGTCTTTGTATTCGGTCAATTCGAGTTCCGTCTTGAAGGTTCCAAAGAAGCTTTCTTTGAATGAGTTGTCGTAGCAGTTGTCAGCACGACTCATGGACTGACGGATGCCGGCGCGACGCAGAACGGCTCGATAGTCGTTGCCGGCGTACTGGCCACCGCGATCGGTGTGATGAATCAATCCCTCAGAAGGTTGCCGTTCTTTGATCGCCGATCGCAGCCCCGCCAGCACCAGAGATTCCGTCATGTCGTCTTTGAGATGCCAGCCGACGATGCGTCGTGAGAACAAGTCCATGAGCGATGCCAGGTAGCAGAACGTTCCTCCGTCAAGCGGGATGTAAGTGATGTCTCCGACCCACACCTGATTGATGCCGGTCGGTTCCTTTGAGTCGAGCAGAAGGTTCGGCGAGTACCCCCGTCGATGTCGGCTGTCCGTGGTTTTCGGCACGAACGATTTCGGCTGGATCGCTCTCAGACCCTGTGTTTTCAGTACCTTCGAGACTTTCTTCGGACTGCAGACATGTTCCCTCTCCCGCAGTTCGCTGGCAATCCTTCGAGACCCGTAACGACGACGATGCTTCTTAAAGAGCATTCGGATCAGTGGTGTCAGTTGCTCCTCCTGTTTCTGGGACACCGTAGGATCGGCCATACGCCAGGCATAAAAAGACGTGCGGTTCACTCCGAGGAACCGGCAGACTTCAGCGATCGTCGCGACGCCTTCAGCAGCAAGCACGTCGATCACCGTGTACACGTCGGTTACTCGTTGCGGCCGAAAATAGCCAACGCTTTTTTTAGCACATCACGCTCCCGTTCCACATGCCGCAGTTCGGACTCCAGGTCTTTGGCTCGAGCTTCCAGAGAACTCGCCACCGGACCGCTCTGAGCCAGAAACTCCTGTTTCCAGCGATACAGCATGTTCGTGTTCGGCAACCCCAGTCGGTCCTTCACCGACGGAGCCGTATGACAATCCAGCAGCATCCGCACGGCCTCTTCTTTAAACTCGTCCGTGTACCGGCGACGACGATCTCCCGTGACTGCTGACTTCTTCTTCCGAGGCATCTTTGATCCTTTGACAAAGCCCCAGAATAAGAGACTCAGGTGTCCCTGAAACCTTCAGCACCTCA
>CALDJX010000420.1 GCA_937899075.1 uncultured Planctomyces sp.
AAAGCCCGCGGCGTGATCATGCTCTATCTGCACGGCGGTCATCCGCAGCAGGAGACGTTCGATCCAAAACCGCACGGGCCGTCTGCCGTCAAAGGCGAGTTCGGAGCAATCTCGACCAGCCTGCCCGGCGTTCAGTTTTCGGAACTGTTGCCACGTTCGGCCACGATCGCCGATCAGCTCGCGATCATCCGGTCGATGTCGCACGACAATCCGAATCACGTGACGGCAAGTCTGCCAGCAGGCACCGGACACCGCCATCCGCCGGGTACTCCACAGACGGACTTCCCACCAGCAGCGTCGGACTTTCCAGCGTTCGGAGCGGTCCTTGATCACTTGCGACCTCAGACCAGCAACCTTCCGTCGTGGGTTCGTCTCGGGCCTCTGATGAGAAGAAGCAACGGCACGACGCTGCACGGGCAGTTGCCAGGTTTCCTGGGAGCACGACACGGGCACTTCGCCGTCGACCAGAAACTGCTGAAAGACGATGTCCGCATCGAGGCCATCGAGCCATCAACCGAATTGACCGCCAGCCGAGTTGGTTCCCGGCAGTCGCTGCTGCGGGAAATCGATGAGCAACGACGAACGATCGATCAGTCGGCATCCGCAGCGAATCTCGACGTGTTCTACCAGCGAGCCTTTTCACTGCTCAGCTCAGAAGCGACGCGACAGGCCTTTGACCTCGCTGCCGAACCACGAGCCCTTCGCGACACGTACGGCCGGACGGAGTTCGGCCAACGCTGCGTACTCGCTCGGCGATTGATCGAAGCCGGCGTCCCGATGGTCAACGTCAGCTACTGTCATACTCCGAGCGGATCCTGGGACACCCACAGCGACAACTTCAACAAGATGAAAAAGTCGCTGGCTCCAACTTTGGACGCGGCTCTTCACGGTCTGTTTTCAGACCTGAAAGAACGAGGCCTGCTCGACGAAATCCTGGTCGTCGTCAACGCCGAGTTCGGACGAACTCCCACCATCAACAAACGAGCCGGCCGAGACCATTGGCCGTGGGTCTACTCCCTCGCTCTGGCCGGAGCCGGAGTCCGCCCCGGCACCATCTTCGGAGCATCCGACAACTCCGCCGCCTACCCCGCCGAGTCCCCACGCACGCAAGCCGACTTCGCCGCCACGCTCTATCACCTGCTCGGCATTCCGGCTGACACCGTCCTGCACGACCAAAGTGACCGGCCTCATCAACTGGTCATCGGTCAGCCGGTGCGTGAGATTCTCGCATAATTCGGCGACACATGGTGAGTCGTAGGCTGGAACAAGCTCCGCGCAGTTCCGGCATTTCAGGATTGTTGTACTGCCGGAACTGCGCGGAGCTTGTTCCAGCCTACTGTTCTCCACGGAATAGATCGTTGCGAAACCGGTACGCTCCGCGAAAGCAGCGAGAATACCAGCACGAAGCGCGAGCGAGTGAACCGTCCGACGGAATTCACTCGCTTGCGCTTCGTGCTGGTATAAATTCATAGCCTCGCCGCGAACCCTGAGTCGACGATCCCGTCTGATTCGAGCAACGATCGTTTCCTGATCTCTCTGAAGTCGCCACGCATTTTTCGAGTTACCGATGCCCAGTTCTGATCCCAGTACCACTCCGGCTGAAGCCGGCCGGAGAATTCAGCAGGCGTTTTCGCCGGACAACTTGCGGGAACTGACGCACCGACTGGCCGACGTGCTGGGACGGCACATGGAGTCCGCGCAAAGCAGCAGCGGCAACGTGCTGAACTGGAACGAGCCGCCTGAGAACTGTCGTCTGGCGAGTGAATTTCTCGACTCGGCAAGCCCCTTGCAATCTGATGCGCAACCACTAGCTGATCGGTTCGAGGCGGTGGCAACACAAATGCTGGCTCGCGGGCACAACCTGCACGATCCTCGGTACATCGGGCATCAGGTGCCGGCTTCTGTTCCGTTGGCCGGATTGTTTGATGCCATCGGCTCGGTGACGAATCAGGTGATGGCCGTTTATGAAATGGGGCCGTGGGCGACGGCTGTTGAACGGTCGCTTGTAGATCGCATCGGCCAGGCAATTGGATTTGAATCGGGAACGTTCGCCGGACTGGTGACTCACGGCGGCACGCTGGGAAACATGACCGGGCTACTCACCGCTCGAAATGTCGCCCTCGGTGATGCCTGGGAAACCGGGATGAATGCTTCAGAAGGTGCACCGGTCCTGGTGGCTCAGGGCGACTCGCATTACAGCATTTCTCGAACGGCCGGGATGATCGGTATCGGTACCCGGAACGTCCTGCGGGTCGGGCTTGATGAACGGCGAAGAATGGATCCAACTCAGCTTGACGAAACGTTGACCAGACTCCGAAAACGAGGCACGCCGATCGTCGCGGTTTGCGCGTGTGCCTGTGCGACTCCGATCGGAGCGTTTGATCCTCTGCCGGAAATCGCTGAGGTCTGCCAGCGTCACGAAGTGTGGCTGCACGTCGACGCCGCTCACGGCGGAGCTGCGTGTCTGAGCGATAAGTACCGACATCTGATCGCCGGGCTGGAACTGGCGGATTCAGTCGTGGCCGACGCTCACAAGATGATGTTTGTTCCCGCGCTTTGTGCGTTTGTCTTTTACAAAAATCGAGAACACCGTTTCGAAGCGTTTCGTCAAGACGCTCCGTACCTGTTCGATCCGTCGTCGCCGGGGCCCGCCGAATACGACAGCGGCATGCTCACTCCGGAATGCACCAAGCGAGCGGCCAGCTATGGTCTATGGGGTGTGTGGTCGTTGTTCGGTCAGCAGTTGTTCTCGGACATGGTCGACCAGACGTTCGACCTCGGTCGTGTCTTCTATGAGAAGCTGATCGACTCGCCGGACTTCGAACCGCTGCACGAACCGCAGTGCAACATCGTCGCGTTTCAGTACATTCCGGATGCCTTGCGAGTTGCACCGCCCGAAGAACTCAACCGCTTCCTGCTTAAACTTCGTCACGATCTGATTCGGTCGGGGGAGTTCTACATCGTGCAGGCAAAAATTGACGGCAAGCAGGCTTTGAGAGTCACCATCATCAACCCGCTGACGACGGCCGATCACCTTGACGCATTAATGGACGCAATTCGTCGAACGGGTCAGCAGGTGCTTGCACACTGAAAATGACAAAGCCCCGCACGAAGATCACAGAAACTGAATCAGGCTGAGTTGAAATCCCTGGCCGGCGACCTGGTAGGTTGCCTGCAGAACCTGCTGCTGGGCGACGAAGCTTGACAGCACTTCCGCCAGGTCGGCGTCAAACTGTTTCGACAGGTCGTCGTTAATCAGCACCTCGTCATCCAGCAGCCGGTTTTCGACGGCTTCCAGAGTTTGCGCACGAACGCCCAATTCACCAAGAGTCTGAAAGAATCGATCCGCTTCGGAGTCGATCTGCCCACTCAGCTTCGTCAGTGCCGCGTCGTCACCAGCCAGCAACGCCTGTTCGAGTGACGTCAGGACGCTCAGCAGTCCGTCAGACTTCTGAGTGTTTACGTCATTGCCCGTCAGACTGGCTGCCGGGTCCACCGCCGTGCCCGCGACACCCAACGCGGTGGACGTCCCACTTTCTGCGATGGAGAGCGGTCCGGCACCTGACGTGTCTGAAATCGAAATTCCGTTTCCGACAGGATTCAGACTGGCGGTCAGCGTGCCGCCTCCGGCTGCATCGACGGCGTCGATCACATCCTGGACTGTCTGAGCCGCCGACAAATCGACCGACATCAGCGAACCGTCGCGCCGTGTGATCTCCAGAGTGCCTCCGGCCTGAAGCTGCGCACCGGTCCCAGCGTTCAGATCACTCAGCAGAGTTTCTCCGGTCAAAGTTCGGATGCCGAGTGCCGTTGCGACTCCGCCACCGTTTTCGCCGATCGACAATTCAGCGCCGGACAATCGACTGACGATGGAAATTCCGGATCCGTCAGCACTTACGTCGGCATCCAGATCAAGCCCCGCCAGGCGGATCTGGTTGAATAAATCCTGAACAGTCACCGCCGAAGAAACGTCGACGACGGCTGACTTTTCGCCAACGTTGATCAACAGTCCGGTACCCGCCGTCGGCCCAATTCCAGCGCCGTTGTTGAGGTCTGCCAGCCGGCTGTGAATCGAGATCGCGGGGTCCAGGTCTCGCCCCGAAATCTGCGCCGCCGCGACGCTTGAAATCCCAAGATCAGAAGCGACTCGTGAACCAGCAACGTCCGAAACGGCGACCGTGCCACTCGACGGTGTCAGACGCAACCCGGACGGCGAGGCAGGATCAATGTCGACGGTGACCGTCAACGCCTGCCCCGCGAAGGCGTCTTCAACAAATGTCTTCACGTCTCCAATCGTTTCGGCACGCGACAGATCGATGGTCCTTGAAACGGTCGTCCCGCCGTCCTGCACGGTGACGTCGAAGCTGCCGAGTTTCAGCCCCGCTCCGCCGTGAAGTTGTGACAGCCGAGTCCCCGTCGCCAGGGAAACGTTAAGATCGTCGCTCTCGACCGTTGTCAGAACATTAAAAGCCGATTGGCCATCCAGGTTATTGACGATCTGCTGTCCGAGATCGATGTGCGAGCCGATCTGCTGTGAGTTTCCCGAGTAAAGGACATTGCCACTACCGGCCAGAGCGAACGGAGCAGAATCGGTCTCCGTTCCTGCGAAGAGATAACGTCCACGGAATTTCGTATTCGCAGAATTGAGCACCTGGTCGATCAGCCCGCTGACCTCGGTCGCAAGTCCTCGCCGTTCGTCCTCCGTCACTGTTGAGCCGACACCTTGCAGTACGATGCTCTTCGCCGAGTTGACGACATTTGAAACGCTGCTTAGCGCGTTCTCGGTCGCGCCGAGCAACGAACGATCAGTCTGGACGTTCGCCTTAAACTGCTGCTGTCGTTCCAGCCGCGTCTGCAGAACGATCGTGTTCAACGCCGACGAAGGGTCTTCACTCGGAACCAGATACTGCTGCCCGGTCGTCAGTTGGTCCTGAAGACGTTGCAGCTCAGTCTGCCCGTTCTGAATCTGCTGATTCAGCCGGCGGAACGAGAACGAATTCGGCAACCTGCCGGGTAAAAGTGGGCCTATGCTCATGACAACGCGTCGACTGCTTTCCGCTTGGGGATTAAAAAGTGCGCCACGTCAGAGCGTGACGAGAATGTCAAAGAGTTCGTCGACGGAGCGGATCACTCGCGCCGACGCCGCGTACGCCTGCTGGAACTCGATCAGTCGCACAGCTTCTTCGTCGAGGCTGACTCCAGAAAACTGCTCACGCTGACTGAGCAAAGACTGACGGAACTGCTCCAGGCCAGCCGCCTTCGCCTTCGCAGCAGCAGTGCCCTGTGCAATTCCCGAGACAACTGTCTGGTAGAAATCTTCAATGGTCGAGCCGTTCAGCTGACTAACCGGCTGCTCAAGCACGGTCGCAAGTAGCAACACATTGCGATTGTCCGACGGTCCGTTCCCCTGCCCTGTCGCCAGCAGATTCTGGTTCTCTTTGATCAGCGAATTGATGCCGATGTCGGACGAGTCCGAACCCGTAAAGAAGGTGTTGATCCCGAGCGCCGCCAGCACGCCGCTGGAGTCGTTACCGAACCTCAGCTCGAAATCAGGACCGGCGTCAAGTTTCAGTTCACCGGTCGTCGTGATCGTTGCCGTGACGTTTGCCGAAGAGTCAATCGCCGCTCGAAGATCTTCCAGCGAAGTATCGTCCCCACCGATCCCGTCGAGGTCGATTCGAATCGTCTCAACCTGCGTGATGCCCGTCCGCTGGTTGGTCACTTTCAGCTCGAAGCTACCGTGGTTGATGGTGCCGGGAAGATCGACATCACTCAACACAGCGTTCGAATCGTCAACGCGGTTGGTCGAGGTAATCGTCGAGAATCCTTCCAGGCCTTCTCCGGAAGAATGAATTCGATTGAAGGCAGAAATCAGGCTGCCTGTCAGTTGATCAAGGTCGTCGACGAAAGCTCCCAGAATCTCGTCCCGCCCGTCGATGACTCCACGAATCTCGCCACCCGTTTGTGACACCTGAAAATGCGTCTGAGTGAACTGAACGATGTCCACCTCAACTCCGCGATCCTCAATCGTGGCGGTCTCAATGTGCTGCCGATGCCCTGAGAAGAGGACGTATTCGCCGCCGCTGTAGACGTCAACGTTTCCGTTCGCCTGCTCTCGGTACTGCACAGGAATAATTTCAGAGAGTCGATTCAGCGCGTTGTAACGCTGAGTCCTCAAGCCGCCAGCTTCGCTCGCCAGCAGCCCGTTCGATTCCTGTTTCGTAATCTTCAGATTCAGGTCTGCGACTTCGTCGATGAGGTTGTTGGCCTCACTCACCAGATTGTCGATCCGGACTGTCTGATCCGTCCGAAGCTGGTCGACGCGCGTACGCAGACTCGTGATGTCTGAAACCAGCAGCTCGCCCGCAGAGACAATGCTGTTCCGAAGCGGCCCCTGTTCCGGCTGATTGGCGACTTCGTTGATCGCCGCCAGAAACGAACTGAACCGGCTCGACAGGTCCTGGTCACCCAGTTCTCGAAGCTGGCCTTCCAGTTGGACGTAGATCGACTCGGTCGCGTTCGCCGCCTGGCTTTCCGAATTGGTGGCATGAATTCGCGTCTCAAGAAACTGATCAATCGCCTGCCGGACGGCGGTAGCCTTGACGCCAGCCCCGACAATAAGCCCGCCGCGTCTGTAGGGTTCTTCCGAAGTCAGCGTCAGCTCTTCGCGGATGTAGCCCGGAGTGTTGGCGTTCGCGATATTGTTTGACGAAACCTGCACCGCCGTGCTGAACACTTCGAGCGCGCGGCTCGCCGTTGCCAGTGCTGCGGTAAGTGACATGGTTCGATCCGTCGAAAAGGCTGGCTTCGTGCCAGGAATTCAGAACAGTATTTCCGCTGGTTTCGTTATTGGACGACAAACGTCTGCCCAATGAATCTTCGTGTGCCACTGGCATTGCCAGTGGGGAATCCCCATCGCCGCCGAACAGAAAGCACTGGCCGAGCCAGTGGCACACTTCGTTCAACGGACCACTACACCGCTGTGTCGATTAACGCTCCACCCGTGACTGTGCTGCCGGGACCGCTCTTCTGTTCCGCCGGACGCTCGCCGCAGTTCGCAATGAGGTTGCGAATTTCTGTGAACTCGCGACAGCCTCTGCGTACCACATGCCAGTTCACCCAGCTTGTTTGACGCAGCGACCAGCTGCGTCGTTCGATTCGTTTCATCCATTCAACGGTCTGCTCGTACTGCCCCGCGTCGATGTCTCCGCGAGGCGCGACAAATCGCGACAAGTCGTGCAGCAGTTTGCGAAGATTTGTTGAAGCCAGCCTCTCGCGATGAGCGTGGCCAAGTATCAAGGCCCGCTGCTGAAGCTGCTGGCGAAGTCGTTTCTGGATCGCCTGCTCTTCCTCGACAAGCTTCAAAAGCAAAGCAGGCTCCACCGCCGCCAGTGCCGACAGACGGCGTTCGTAAATCTGTTCGAGCTCGAGCTGAATTGGCTCCAACCCGGATAGAAATTTCACGGTTTCTCGAAACAGTCGAGCTGACATTGGGGACGGTGCCTCACGGTTCACGACTTGAGCACTCCTGGATTTCCTGCAGGCTTTGTAATGTCGGACTCAGTGACGCCGACACATGCCACTCTAGAAGTTCGACACCGGGCAGTCGTTCGATTCCGGATTTCCCCGTCGACGACTCCGCTTGACCAGCCTTACGCAGACTGACAGTCAAACCCGGCA
Organism: uncultured Planctomyces sp.; assembly: GCA_937899075.1. GTDB lineage: Bacteria > Planctomycetota > Planctomycetia > Planctomycetales > Planctomycetaceae > JABMPE01. The sequence continues at coordinate 7,681 of CALDJX010000420.1, forward strand.
TGGAGTCAGGCAGATCCCTCCCGCTTCGCTGCGGAGCCGCAGACCGATTCTTTCCAAACGTCAGGACGCACGTAATACTCGTCGATTCTGAAGACTCCGCTGAATGAACTCCCACATCGCAGGTGCCAGGTGGCCAGCAACAAATTGATCGAAATCGCGAAGAGTGGACGAGCTTCAATTGCCAGGTGGCGGAGGGCAAACCCGGATGTCCTGCTGCTGCTGACCGATGCCGATCTTCAGGATGTTGACCTGCGCGGCGCCAACCTGAAACGTGCCGATCTGACCGGCGCCGACCTCCGAGGCGCCAACCTGATCGGTGCTCAGCTCGCCGAAGCCGATTTGACTCGCGCGGATCTACGCGGAGCAAGATTAACCAAGGCAGACTTCTACGCAGCGAGACTTTTCAAAGCGACGCTCGACAACGCCGAAGCCGGTGGCGCCTACTTCCGCCGAGCGAACATGACCGAAGCAGATTGCTCAGGAACAGACCTGACGAAAGCGGACCTTCGCGAAGTCAACTTGCGCAACGGGTCACTCTCCGGAGCCAGCCTTGTCGGAGCCGATCTGAGTTTCGCGAAGTTAGCCGGAGTCGACATGCGCGATGCAGTCCTCGGCTGGTCATCGCTCGGGCATGTCGATCTGTCTCAGATCATCGGACTCGATCAGGTCAAACATGCTGGCCCAAGTTCCATCGGCCTGGACACGGCTCGCCTTTCACACTCGAAGATGTCCGAAGAGTTTCTGCAGGGCTGCGGAATTTCAGAAGGAGTGGTTCAAAAATGGAAGACGCTGTTTGGTCACCCCGTCGAAGAGTTTTCGTGCTTTATTCGCTTCGCACCGGATGACGAATCTTTTGCCAGGCATCTGGCTGAACGCGCGCAGGCAAAAGGACTTCGCTGCTGGCTGGATGAAATGCCGAAGTCGGCGAAGGAACGGCGAGCGAGGTCCGCTCCGACCAACTACGAGACGACCGAACGAGTCCTGATCTGCTCGTCAAAAGCATCATTAACCAGTTGGTGGATCAACGATGAAATCACACGACTGGGGGCACGAGAGAAAAAGTACAAAGAAGACACCGGCCGACCCGTCCGCTTCTTCTTCCCACTGAACCTGGACGGGTTCATGTTCGGCGGAGACTGGAAACACGCTCAGGAAAAACAGATCGCAAAGCAGGCGATCGACTTCGTCGGCTGGCGTCGTAACAACGATAAATTCGACACGGAACTCGCGAAGCTCATCCAGTACATGGTCAGCGAGAATCGCTGAACCTTGCAAGATTATCGAATCACCTCGATTTGATTACTTATTCAATCGCTTTGTGCGATAAACCACCGATGGAACGGTGTTGGTTCAGGATGATTTCCAATCAATTTGACGGTATGGCCTGGCTGGAACAAACCCGCCACGGCGTTTTCTCTGCGTTTCCAACAGGTAAGGATGACAGATGAAGAAGACAGACTTGAGCCGACGTGACTTCAATCGACTGACCGCCGCAGCATTCGGGGGCGTTGTCGCCGGCACCTTCGCTGGTTGTGCCAATGAAGGAACCGATAACGCACCTTCATCCGATCCGGCACCAGCTGGCGGCGGCGAGCCGGAAGGCAGCGGAACAACCGAACCAGAAGGAAGCGGCACAACCTCTACTGAAGGCGGCGAGCCAGCAGCTGGCGAAGAAAAGCACGTCTGTCGTGGACTCAACAAGTGCAAAGGTGCAGGGGGCGGTGGCGAAAATGCATGTGCCGGTACCGGAGCCTGTGCAACTTTGGCGGCTCATGAATGCGGCAAGCAGAACGACTGCAAAGGCCAGGGCGGTTGCGGCGAAAAGCCGGGCGAAAATGCCTGCAAGGGCATGGGTGGCTGTGCTGTCCCGCTGAAAGATCACGCCTGGGGCAAAGCACGAGCCAACTTTGAAGCAGCCATGAAAGCAGCCGGCAATGAAGCTGGTCCGGCTCCAGCAGCATAACGCCTGACTGGCTGACCAATAACCAGTCCGACAGAAAGCCGGGACGTCACTTTGCGTGGCCCCGGCTTTTTTCAGTGTCCGTACGTCAGAAATTCGTTGGCATGGTATTCTGATGACAGATGACAACAAGAATCTCGCTGAGTTTGCCCGACTTGCGCTGGCGTATGAACTATTAACCGTCTCAGAAATCCGACAGTGGGGCGATTTGCTTTTGTTGTCGTCCGATGACCCGGCGAACTGGATGATCGAGGTTTCTTTGATCAATCCAGAGAATGCTTACCAAGTGCTTAAAGCTGTGCCAGGCCGTTCTGATGATAGAAGAACGGCGGAGTTAACCTGTGTAATTCTGACCGTGCGTTGGAAATCAGGCCAGGCCGATATTCATACAGTTCGCCGAGTTGGGTGGGATTTTCATCTGCTCGAACTGCTACCCGAAATTGATCAGACCGATTGGGGAGTTGTGCTGGAAGTCGAGTGTGAAGGGTTGTCTGAGGGCTGGCGGACTGAATCAGAAGTCAAAGACTTGATCAACGAATCACTCGCCCAATATCAAGCTTTGGCGACTGAACTGCCCGATTGGGTCGAGGTATGATCTCAAATCTTCTACGCAGGATCGTACCCGAGGTTCGGAGCCAGCCAACGCTCGACGTCTTCTACACTCGTCCCCTTTCGCGCGGCGTAGTCCTCCACCTGATCTTTGCTGATCCGGTCGACGGAAAAATACCGGCACTCCGGATGAGCAAAATAAAGGCCGCTCACCGACGCCGCGGGGAACATCGCAAATGACTCGGTCAAGGAAATGCCGGTCTGAGCTTCGGCATCAAGCAGCTTGAACAGCGTGCTCTTTTCCGTGTGGTCAGGGCACGCCGGATAGCCGAACGCCGGACGAATGCCGCGGTACTTTTCTTTGATGAGCTCGTCAGCCGAAAGCCCTTCGGACTTTCCGTAGCCCCAGTCGTCGCGAGCGATCTTGTGCAATCGCTCGGCAAACGCTTCGGCCAGTCGATCAGCCAGTGCCTTCGCCATGATAGACTGATAGTCGTCGTGGTCTTTCTCAAAGCGAGCCACCAGTTCATCGCAACCGTGGCCGGTCGTCACGGCGAAGGCCCCGAGGTAGTCCTTTCTCCCAGTTTCGTAAGGAGCGACGAAATCAGCCAGCGAGCGAAAATCCTTCTGCCCCTGCCGTTCCCATTGCTGACGCAGTGACGGAAATCGGCAAAGCTCCACGCGGTCCCGCGGATCGTCTCCCTCACTCAAGACAACGATGTCATCGCCATCCGAAACCGCTGGCCAGAAACCGAACACGGCTTTTGCGGTGAGCAGCTTCTTCTCGACGATCTCGTCCAACAGTTTTCGCGCGTCGTCAAACAGCCGTCGCGCTTCCTCGCCGACAACGTTGTCTTCCAGAATCGCCGGGTACTTTCCGCGAAGCTCCCACGTCTGGAAAAACGGCGACCAGTCGATGTACGGGACGAGGTCTTCCAAAGAATGATCGTCAAGCGTCCGTAAGCCGGTAAACGATGGGGTGGGGATGTCGACGGTTTCCCAGTCGGTCGCGAATCGGCGGGAGAGTGCCTCGGCATAGGGAGTGAGAGCTTTCTGCTGACGGTTCTCGAACGCCGCACGATCGCGTTCCTGCTCAGCCAGATTCTTCGCGACGAAGTCAGGCTTCCGGTCAGCGTCCAGTAGGTTTTCAACCACCGGCACGGACAACGATGCGTCCATGACGTGCACGACTGGCTGATCGTAATTCTGAGCGATCTTAACCGCCGTGTGCTTAGCGCTGGTCGTTGCTCCACCGATCAGAAGCGGCAACGTAAATCCTCGCCGCTTGAGTTCCCTCGCGCAATGCACCATCTCATCCAGCGACGGCGTAATCAGCCCGCTGAGCCCGATGAGGTCCGCTTTTTTGTCGATAGCCGTTTGAAGAATCTTGTCGGCTGAAATCATGACGCCGAGGTCGATCACCTCGAAGTTGTTGCAGCGCAGAACGACTCCAACAATGTTCTTGCCGATGTCGTGAACGTCGCCTTTCACCGTGGCCAGAACGATCGTTCCACGCGACGTCGATTCGCCCGATTCCGCTTTCTCAGCTTCCATGAACGGAGTCAGCCAGGCGACCGACTTCTTCATCACGCGAGCACTCTTCACCACCTGCGGCAGGAACATCTTGCCCTCACCGAACAGCCTGCCGACAACAGCCATGCCGGCCATCAACGGCCCCTGGATGACGTTCAACGGTCGTCCGTACTTCAGACGTGCTTCTTCCGTGTCCTCATCAATGTGATCGGTGATGCCTTTCAGGATGGCATGCGCCAGTCGTTCTTCGACGGTGCCGTTGCGCCACTCCGCGACTTTGGCTTCACTTTTTCCTTCCGCCTGATCTTTGACTTTTTCGGAAAAATCAACGAGTCGCTCGGTCGCGTCGGGACGACGGTTCAGCAGCACGTCCTCGACGTATTCGAGCAACTCTTTGTCGATCTCGTCGTAAACTTCCAACTGCCCGGCATTGACGATGCCCATATCGAGACCGGCATTGATGGCGTGATAAAGGAATGCCGCGTTGATCGCTTCCCGAACAACGTTGTTGCCGCGGAACGAGAACGAAATGTTGCTCACACCGCCCGAAGTCTTCACGCCGGGACATTCGACCTTGATCCGCCGCACTGCTTCGATGAATTCGACGGCGTAGTTAGAGTGTTCTTCCAGGCCCGTTCCCACCGTCAGAATGTTCGGGTCAAAGATAATATCTTCCGGCGGGAATCCCGCTTGCTCGGTCAGCAGCTTGTAGGCTCGTTTGCAGATTCGGACTTTGTTCTCGCAGTCGACCGCCTGCCCCTCTTCGTCGAAAGCCATCACGACGACCGCCGCACCGTACTTGCGAATCGTCCTCGCCTGCTGAAGAAACTGCTCCTCGCCTTCCTTCATGCTGATCGAGTTGACAATGCCTTTGCCCTGCAGACATTTCAGGCCGGCCTCGATGACGCTCCACTTTGAGCTGTCGACCATGATCGGCACGGAAACGTCGGGCTCGTCGTTATCGCTGAGCAGGTACAGAAACTTTTGCATGCACGCTTCGCTGTCGAGCAGGCCTTCGTCCATATTGACGTCGACAATGTTCGCGCCGCCTTCGACCTGACCTCGCGCGATGCTGAGTGCTTCGTCGTAGTTCTCATCTTTGATCAGCCTCGCAAACTTGCGTGAGCCGGTCACGTTCGTCCGCTCGCCCACCATGATGAACGTTGTCTCGGGACGAAGTTCCAACCGGTTAAGCCCGCTGTAAGTCGAGAAGCCAGGCGACTGCGGAATCTTTCTCGGCTTGAGCCCTTTGACAGCTTCGCCGATCTTGTGAATGTACTCGGGCGATGTTCCGCAGCACCCACCGACAATGCTTACCCAACCGTTCTCCGCGAAGTCCCGAATGTTGGCGGCGACTTCTTCAGGCGAGGAATCGAACCCGCCCATCCCGTCGGGCATGCCGGCGTTCGGATAGCAACTGATATGGCAGTCCGCGAGTTGTGACAGACTTTCGACGTACGGTCTCATTTGAGCCGGGCCCAGCGCACAGTTCAGTCCAATGCTGAGCATCGGGAAATGAGACAGCGATGTGTAAAACGCTTCGATGCTTTGAGCCGTCAGCGATCGTCCGCCGTCGAAGATCGTTCCGGAAACCATGACCGGAACTTCAACGTTGTGTTTTTCAAAGTAGGTCGCGATTGCAAACAGGCACGCTTTCATGTTGAGGGTGTCGAACGACGTTTCCGGCAGCAACAGATCGACCCCGCCGTCGATCAAACCACGAACCTGCTCCATGTAAGAAGCGACCATGTCGTCGAAATTTGTCGGTCGCACGCCGGGCTCGTCCGGGTTCAGCGAGAGCTGCACTTTCGTCGGCCCAATGCTGCCGGCGACGAATCTTGGTTTATCCGGCGTCGAGAAGTCATCGGTCGCGCGTTTGGCGATCTCCGCGGCGGCTTTGTTGATTGCGTAGGTATGCTCAGCCAGCTGAAACTCTTCCATCGACACGACGTTCGCGTTGAACGTGTCCGTTTCAATGATGTCCGAGCCGGCCTCGAGGTATTGCCGATGAATCTTCTCGATAATCTGCGGCTGCGTCAGACACAGAACGTCGTTGGCATTCTTCAGGTCGACGGCATGATTCTTGAAAAGCTCGCCGCGGTAGTCGGCCTCAGTCGGCCCCTGCCCCATAATCAACGAACCCATTGCCCCATCAAGGAGCAGGATTCGGTCTTCAAGCAGGTTGCGCAGCGTGTCCTGAGTTGAACTGGTCATGGGAGCTCAAGAAAGAGAAATACGTTCAGGAATCGATCGATGTCAGACAGGTTCAGCGGTTTCGAGGTTCGATCCGATCACCCATCAGTGACACACTTTAAGAGTCTCGCGGCATCGCGGAAACGCACATAACGAAAGAATCCCGGCCTGAAACTCAGACCGGGATTCATCAATGATAATTCTCAGCAGTCGACCGACTATTTCTCCGATTTGGCCTTCTTCTCACCGACCTTTGCGGCTTTCTTCAAAGCGGCCGCGTTCGCAGCAGCTTTCGCCGCCGCATTGTCTTTTGCTGGTTCCGATTTTTTGATCGGCGGCTTGTTTTCAGCGGGAATTTCGTTGGCCTCTGCCAGCTTCTTGAGCCGTACGTTCCGATACTCGACCGCGTCTCCGTGTCCGGCAAATCCAAAGTATCCGTCGAACCGATCAATCCCGATGTGACGCTTGCCCATGTGCTCTGCAGGCTTCGTGACGTCTGCATCGACGATGAGCGTGCCGTTCAGTTCGACCTTCACCCACGAACCCTTCACGGTGACTTCCTGATAATTCCACTCGCCGACTGGCCGTTGGTGTCCTCGTTTCGCGGCGACCACGCCGTAAACCGATCCGTGGTACTGTCGTGGATCGAGCCGCGAATACTTCTCCGCGGTATCGTCGAGAACCTGCAGTTCGCATAGTCCGACGTACGCAGTGTCACCCTTTCCTGGGTATCGAATGGCTAAGCCGTTGTTTCCGCCCGGTGGAACTTTGAATTCCAGACGTGCAACGAAGTCGGTCAAATTCTCGTTGAAATAAATCGTGCCGCCTTTTCCTTTTTTGCAGCGAACCGTCCCGTCAACGACCTCGTAGTTATCGATCGGGCCTGCCCAACCCTTGAGCGACTTGCCGTCAAAGATTGACTGAAAACCCTCTTCGCTACGGGGCTCCGCAGTGGCATCCCCCTTGGTACCAGCTTCCTCGTCACCGCAGGCCGTTTCGTCGTCGGTGCCTGCCGTTTCTTTTTCTGTGGCTGCCGTTTCATCGGCAGGAAGCTCTCGGATGAACACGTTTCTCCAACGAATTTCACCGCCGTGCGTCTGAAGCTGGATAGAACCCTTTTCCAGCAATGGCTCTTTCCGATTCCAGAAGTTCTCCATGACGGCCCCGTCAACGACGAGCTTGTCGTTGAGCCAGACCCAGGTCTTCGCACCAATCTGACGAATTCGAAATCCGTTCCATTCGCCGAATGGTTTGTCAGCGAGAACTGAAGGGTTCTTCCCCGGCGCGCCTTTGCTGTTATTCCAGAGCCCACCTGACCCTTTATCCGCATCCAGCTTCCATTTACCGCCCTCTTCCGTGTAGTCCCAGATTTGAACCTGCGGCGTAAATTTCAGATAGATGCCGCTGTCTGCTTTGGCAACCGTTTTATAGTCAATCCAGAATTCAAAGTTGCTGTATTCCTTTTCGGTCGTCAAATAGACGCCATGCCCGTCGTTGACGAGTTCACCATTTTCAACGGTCCAGTGCTTGACGACATCTTCCTGGTTCTTCTTCCACATGGCCGCCCGATCTTCGTCCGACATTTCTGCCAGCTTGTACGGACTGAAGTGCCCAAGCCCTCGCCAACCAGTGAGATCCTTTCCGTTGAACAGAGCCGTGAAGCCCTCCGGCGCATCGTTATGAACTAAATCGTCGGCGGCTGACATCGTCGACGTCAGCGAGCAGGCGAGAATCGTGGCAATAATCAGCTGTGGGCATCTCATGCGGTAAAACTCCGGCAGCGCGGAAAACAGGACGCTCATGGTGAGTCGGGACCGTTCCCGAAAGGCGTCGTGGTGGAAGGCGTGAGGCTAGACGCTGAGAACCAAACTGTCGAGTCATCGACGTCGGTCGATGCGTCGTCGGGATCACGTAGGTCAGGCTCTGCCTGACGCAATTCGCCCCTTTTAAACGGACGCCCCGGGATCGAGCGAGTGGAGAATCCAGAGACTTCGTCAGGCTGAGCCTGACCTACAACTCTTCTCCACTATCCGGCGAGGAGTTGGTGCTCGATTGACTCCATGACGTCGCTGAGGTGCCAGTTGCGGCCGGCGAAGGTCAGCTCTTTCTCAGCTCGCAGCCACGTGTCGACTTTCTTTTCCGCGGCGACCACCGTGCTGTGATTTCGGCCGCCGAAGAAGTCTCCGATTTCCTTGTACGCCGCCTGCGTATGACGCCTTGCGAGAAACATCGCCAGCATCCGAGGCTGGCTGACGCTGCGCGTTCGTTTGTCAGATTTCAGATCGCTGGCGTCAATGCCGAACAACTGGCAGACCGCGGCTTCAATGTCTGAAAGTCGGACCACGCGAATGCAGTCTCGTTCGAGTTCGGACAATGCCTGTCTGGCCGTTTGAATCGCGACTTTCTTTTTCGTCATCGCGAACCAGGTCAGCAGCGTATTGAGTGCACCTTCGAGTTCCCGAACGCTGTGAGTAAATCGTCGCGCAACAAAGTCCATCGCCTCTTCAGAAACCTGCCCGGCAAACGGTCGCAGCTTCAATCCTACAATCTGACGTCGAGTCTGAAGGTCCGGAGCTTCCAACCGACTGACCAGTCCGCAAAGAAATCGAGTGGTCAGTTCGCCGCTCATCTTTGACATCAGGCGAGGATGACAATCAGCAGTGACAACAACCTGCTTGCCGTGGCTGGAAAGCTGCTCGAACGTGTGCAGAAATTCTTCCTGCATGCCGGGTTTACCGTTCAGAAATCCGACGTCGTCGATAATCAAAACGTCGACACTTCGGAATCGGGCGCGGAAGCTCGGCAATGATTGATTTCGCAGAGCGTGCGTGAACTGATTTCCGAAACTCTCGGCCGTCATGAAGACAACCTGCATCTCGGGATTCTGCTTGCGAACTTCGCAGTAGATCGCTTCGGCCAGGTGAGTCTTGCCGACTCCGACCCCACCATGAATATAGAGCGGGCTGAATCGTTCTCCCGGATGACTGGCCACCTGCCGAGCCGCCGTCACAGCCAGTTCGTTGCAGGCTCCCTGAACGAAGCTGTCCAGCTTGGCGAAACGACGCCCTTCGCGCCGGCCCGGTGACTTCGCCGACTTAGTCGTCGTCGTTCGTTGAGGCTTCACGCGACTTGTCGACGATCCTGCGACCGCCAACGCAGCCGGCGTGGTTGCGAGTGAACTGTCTGCATCTGACGCGGCTGCCAGCTGCTCGTCGATCCGCCAGTCGACGGTACAGCCGGGGACAATTTCGCGGGCGATCGCAAGGACGTCGCCGCTGAATTTGCGCTGCATCCACGTTGAAAGGAACGCGCTGCCGACTGACACGTTGAACGTCGAACCTGACAGACTGACTTGTGAACGACTCACAAACCAATGCTGAAAGTTATGTTCGCCGATCTTTACTCGGAGCGCATCCAGAAAGCATTTTGCGCTTCCGTCATGCGATACTGGCTGAACGTCTGCCAGAATATCGGGCTGCATCTTGCGACCCTCGATGCGCATTCCTTCAACACAGGATGCCATCACCCAAAGGTGAACTGCATCCTTGATCCATTTCGTGGGACAGACCAGCGATCGCGAAAAAAAAGCCGTCGCGATAAATCTCTGTCGGGAGCAGGGCTCGTGGCGAACTCAGGTGAATCGACCGAAATCGACGCACAGGGTCACCCGAACGGGCACTCCGTTGCCAGCGATTGAATCTCGAATCAGGAGATACGATATGACCAGGAAAAAAAGGAAACGCCGGCCTGTCTGGCTTTCGATCTGGTCCGTCAGGCACCACCCTCGAACGGATCAACTCGTCAGTCAGACACCACCTGGCCGGCGGTCCCCGTCACTCACTCAGGGCCGATACTACTCTCGCGAAACTGGATGTCAAACCTGAAGAGTCGGCTTTCTGAAGCACTTTCTTTCGGTCTGTCTGACGTGGCCAGAATCCTCACGAATTCGTCCTGTCCGACTTTTCTCCTACGAGGATCACGACGCAATGCGTGTTAAGAAATTGTCGACCAAAGAGTGCAGCCAGGGGCTTGACAGACGGCCCTGATTTGCTGCGAGCAGCGTTCGGAATATCGATCTGCTAATAGCTACCTGTCACAAAGTGCCAGCCGTCAACAACGTCGACTTCCGTGCCGAATTCAATCGCCGGAGCGTCTTTCATGATGGCGTAGTACGTGCTCGACGGAAGCGACTCTGCGCGTTCGATGTTTCGTCGGACCTCGCCGATGAAACGTTCCATCTGCCCCTGCGACACGTGAAAATCCTCGGTGTATCGATGCCGCCGGCCCGAAAAGAATGACGTTGCGTCCAGCGATCGAATGTCGTTCTTGTCTTTCAACTCTTCTGGAATGCCCGGAGCTGAGCGGTCCATCAATTTGCAGAATTCCAACCGGTCCGAATCGCTGATCGGCTTGAGCGGTCGACCACTCCCCGCGGCAAGGTCGCTGCCAAACCATGCCGCGCCGGCTTGATCGAACACGATCAATGATTCGATGCCCCACTCCAGCCCGTTCGTGACGGGCAGCTCGGTTTTTGTGCCAGCGCCGACAGTCAACCGGCCTCGCTCGTTTCGCACATTTTTTGTCAGAAATTGTGTCCGGGTTCGCGAGCGCAGCCAGCCGGACCGCAGCCATTGAGTCTCGGTCCAGTCGGTGCGGGCGGATTCGAACCGCTCGCCATCCGCTCGAAGCGGCATGACCGCCGTCGATGGCGAAAAACTCAACCCGTCCGACGGCGTCATCCCCGCGTAAAGCGCGAGCCTCGCTGTTGTCACCGCCTTGTTATTTCCCTGGTCGATCACCGTCAGACTGCGAACTCGAGACTTGACCGAGAAGCCGTGCGACAACACCGAATAACCAAACAGGAAGAGGCTGGTGACAATGGCGATCGCCGGAATCGTGACGACCAGAAAGTTCAACTTCTTCTTCCGAGCCAGCACGAAATAATTCAGCGGCCCGATCACAAACGTGAACAGCGAAATGAAAACGAGAAACGCCATGACTGGCACACTGCGGATGCCGGCTATCAGGAACTCAAGGAATTCTCTGTTGTCCATCCGCCCGGCCACTCCAAGCCGTTTCGTCTGCCAGAGTTCCTGATAAGGGAACGACTTCAGAAACCACCCCCAATCCTGGACCGTGCCCGAAAACGGATCGTCGACGAATCCAACCAGCCGGCCCTGTCCGAAATCTCGAATCGCAAACGGTTGACTGTCTGCCGGCCACGAAAACTTCAACTGCGATTGCGAGGCGGCTTCCGTTGCGGACTCCAGAACGGCGTCGATTGGCACCTCTATTACCCCGCCGATCGCCGATCCACCGAGCTGGCCACGCTCGTTCAGATGCAGTGCCGGAATTCTGGTTCGAGCACTCGGCTCGGCGGCCCGCCAGTTCAAAGCTGCCGACTGAGTATCCGCTTCGGTCAGGATCGTCAGTTTTTCTGAACTGCTGGCCGACTCGCCGACTGAATACACCAGCAGAGTTCCGCCAGTCCGAGCCCAATCCAGAATCGCTCCACGTTGCGTGTCGGAAAGTCCTTCGAACTCGCCCATCGAAATGGCGACAAGATCAACGCTCGAATACGCCAGCCATGTTTCAGGCAGCCGCAAAGGTTCCACTGTCTGATTGTCCTGCGTCTTCCCATAACCGTACGCCGAACTGTGTCCTCCGTGGCCGGCGGTCGTCAGCGAGGTGATGGCATCTTCCAACGGCTGAAAGGCGAGAGGTTTCCGCGAAATGCCCAGAAATGACGGGCGAGAATTCTGATAGTCTGCGTCAGGCAGCGCCAGCGTGTTCGTCAGTTTTTCGAGTGTGCGACCGTCGTGCGAAACGGTCAGCGTTCCATAATTACCGTATCCGGTCAGCGGGATCAGCAGCGTGATGCTTGCTGAAGAATTCTGATCGACCACAACCCGCCGCGAGACCACAGGAAGCCCGCCGTTGTCACGAGGTTTAAAGGTGAGTTCCAACTCGCGCGACGGCCCTCGATTCTGCAGAGCGATCCGAATCGGGTAATAACCGCCGACCGCGCCGCCCGCCCATCGATAGTCGACGTTCATCTGAATGTCAGAATCACTGGCCCCGTACTGGTCACCCGCCGCCCGAGTGATTTTCGGCGGGTTCGCGAACGCGACGACGATCGTCAACGCCAGCATCGCAAAGAATGGCTTCGCACGTCGACTGCTCATGTCGTTTGAACTTTCTTCCGAAGAATCGCCGGCGTCTGACCACGCAAGCTTGATCATGCTTGAATATCCGCGGGAATCGATCGTCCAACTTCCGGCACAGAATCCAACAGCGTGTCGACCATGCGGGCCGTCGTCCAGCCTTCCATCCGCGCGGAATAATCCAGAATCAAACGATGACCGAGCACATGCGGAGCAACCCGTCGCACCTCGTCGAACCCGGCGTTCGGCTTACCGGCCAGCAGCGCCGCCGCGCGAGACGTTCCGGCAAGAGCAATGGCCGCTCGGGGTGACGCTCCGTACCGAACAAACCGCCGCACCTCTTCCGGAGATTCGTCACGATCCGGATGCGTCGCCGTGACCAGGCGGGCGATGTAATTCCCGACAGCTTCCGGAAGATGCACTCGATCAACCAGCTCGAACAGCCGGCTCAAGTCGTCGCCCGTCATGATCTCGTTCAGCGTCGGCACGATACCGTGCTGGCGAGTCTTGATGATCTCTTCCAACGTTTCGCTCGTCACGCTGTTGACGTTGATCTTAAAAGTGAACCGGTCAATCTGAGCTTCAGGCAGCGGGTACGTTCCCTCTAGCTCGATCGGGTTCTGAGTTGCCAACACAAAGAACGGCTGCGGCAACGTGTGAGTTTCTCCCATGACCGTGACGCGACGCTCCTGCATCGCTTCCAGCAAGGCGGCCTGAGTCTTCGGAGTCGCCCGATTGATTTCGTCAGCCAGGAGCAGGTTGGCAAACACCGGCCCCTGATGAAAAACAAGTTTCCGACTGCCGCCCTGATCTTCCAGGATCGGCGAACCCAGAATGTCGCTGGGCAGGAGGTCCGGCGTGAACTGAATTCGGCGAAACTGCAGACTCAACAAAGACGAGAGCGCCTTTACCAGTTCCGTCTTACCAAGTCCCGGCAGCCCTTCGAGCAGGAGATGTCCTCGCGCGAGTATGCAGGTGACGACCCGCTCCAGCAATTCTTCCTGCCCAAGAATGGCTTTACCCAGCCCACCCAGTAACGACTGAATCGTCGCCTGCGCGCGGCTGACTTCGTCCGGTGAAAGAAGTTGAGAACCCGCGGAATCTGACATCCGGCACCTTGATAAGCAGTTAGCTGGTAGCAGTTAGAACCTGGATCATGCCGCGGCAGAAATCGGGAAGGTCATCAGGCTTGCGGCTCGACACAAAGTGACGATCGACGACGACCGCCGCATCCTCGAACACGGCACCGGCATTCACAAGGTCGTCCTTGATCCCCGGCGAACCGGTCACTTTCACGCCGTCATAAACTTTGGCAGAAATCGGAATCCAACCGCCGTGACAAATCGCAGCGACCAGCTTGCCGGCGTCGGCGAATTCACGCACCAGCTCAAGAACTTTCGAGTCGCGGCGAAGCTTGTCCGGCATAAACCCGCCGGGACAAAGGACACCGTCGAAGTCTTCAGACTTCATGTCAGCAATCGCCGCGTCGGAAACGCACGGATACCCGTTCTTCCCGGCGTACGTCTGTCCGGCTTCCGCCCCCGCAACGACGACTTCCGCACCGGCTTCGATGAGACGAAGTTTCGGATACCACAACTCGAGGTCTTCGTAGATGTCTCCCACGAAAGCGAGAACTCGTTTGCCCTGCAAAGGCATATCGGACATGACGTGATTCCTGAAAACAGACTGAAAACATTTGAACTGACGTATCTCAAATGCCAGAAGAGCCGCTCGATCGTGAACACGATTGATCATGCCGATTCTTCCGATCCTGCAAGGATCGCTGGTCAGTGATGGCAGAGCAACCGTCGACCATCGCTCAGGCCGGTCAGTCAACGTTTCCCCCCGGTAGGTCAGGGATGGCGTGACGAAACCCGAATCACAAACAATCAGCCTCGGAGTCCGAAGCTGGAGTTCTCGGACTCCGTCAGGCAGAGCCTGACCTGCTGATTCGAGTCAGTCCCCTCAGAAAGCTGGTCGCATTTCCGTCACAAACGGACGACTCGCAGGCCAATGACCGGGCTTCGCTCACCGATCGACTTTGCTGAAAGTTTCCAACTGTCTGAACCCGATCAACACTCTCAGCAGAAACTGTTTCCACCACCTTCGGCGTCGCGATCCGTTGAACGCTCGCCGGGTGAGTGATTGATTGCTGATCCAGAAGAATTGTTGAGCCCACCTGACTATGAGCGACTTCAAAACGAATCTGGTGCAATCGGCCGACGGAGCCGCTCGAGTGGGCGTGCTGTTTGTCGCCGTCGCAATGTTCGCCGCGATGTGGGAGTCGGATTCGCCGCCGGCTTCGAACAACGACGGTCACTGGCTGGCAAGACGAGCCGGTGTTTCAACATCCGTCGCCGACCACGACGACGAACAACCTGAACTGGCCGATCAATCGGAATCTCGCGGCCCTCGCGTTTCCGTCTTCGAGCCAGCCTCGCTGCAAATTGCCACCGCTCAGCCGTATCCGATGCCAGCTGGTATCGTTCCAGGGGAATACCGGGTCGTCGACTCGCTCGGCATGACCGACACTCTGCATATCACCGCCGAAATGGTGTCACTTCATGATTCAAACAATGCCAGCGACCAGTACATCATCGAAGACGGCGATCGAAAGATTTACTTCATTCGCATTCAGGGAACGACGGCCATCGCCGGAGCCCATTTCGGATCAATTCTGAGATAAGAATCGATCCAGGTTAAATCGATCCAGGTTAAGAAGTTGAACAGGAGAAAACGGAGAGAGCAGAGCCAGGATTCGAATCATGGCTCTGCTCTCTCCGTTTTCTCCTGTTTAATTTTTTCGCAGTTCTTTTGTCCAAATTTTCGTAGCCGAACCCTGGTCTCAGTTTTGAGCTTCCCACAACCGCACGATCACCCGCCAGCGTTCTGACGATGACGGCAACCCGGCCGCTCGCAGCAACCGTTCGATGTGTGGCCACTTGATCGGCTCGTGGCCTTCCACGCGGTAAAGATCCCGGAGCAGTACTGAGTAGTTAAACGGAAGCCGTTTCGCGAACGCTCGCAGAGTCGGGGCGACTTCGGCAATCAGCAACCGCAGCTCGACTGCGAGCAATGAATCGCTCTTCTTCTTGAGCTGTTCGCGGTAGCGATGGATCCAGTTGATGTGAACTTCGCCGAGTTTCTTAACGCCGCATGATTCTGCAATGCCGTGCAGCAACGACCAACTGGGAGTCTCTTCTTCCTGAAGATACGACCGCAAACGTGGCGGCGAGATTCCCGCGAGTTCTGCATCGCGAAGTGTCCGGCTGAGCGGCACCAGCCCGCCTTCTCGTACAGCCAGCAGGCGGATCATCTCTGATACCGATCCGGGCGATTTCCAGGCGACGCGTTTGGTATCTCGCCGATTCCGTCGCTGAAATATCCGGTCGACCTTTTCATATCCTGCTTCCGAAAGTGCCTTCAGGATTCTGGTTCTCGCCGAATCGGAAAGTTGCTCAATCCCTCGTTCGATCTTCTGATACTCAAGGCTGGTGTAACCGAGCACTTTCGCCGCGTCGTTGACGTCAAATCCAAAGAATTCACGCTGCAATCGAAGATCGAGCTGCATCTCTGGACGATGCCTCAGATGAAATCGAATCCGGCGTTGCTCCCAGAGTTTTCGCAGTTCGAGAGACTCTTCAAACGCCAACCTGTCAGCCGCCTCAGCATTCGAAGCTTCGGCCAGGTCTGTGACAGACGCCCCATTCATTGAAGCGGCTTCCTGCGTCCCGCGAGCCGTTCCGTTATTTCGCCCATGCGAATGACCGTTGTTTGAGTCAGCGTGCTCGGTTGCCGAGTCGCTTGGCGACTTCGACAAGTTTTCCGAAAGTGCATCATCTGAAATCAGTGGATCAGCCAGCAGCGCGATCAATCCAGCAGGAAACGCCTGTTGCGAATAATGGCCGTCCTCTTCGATGTGCTTAATGATGCGAGCCGGCTTTTTTCCGCCGACCAGAAACAGGTCCGACATTTCCCGGCGAGTGATGCCCTGCTGCTCGCGCAACTTCTTCAGTCGCAGCCCGAACGCGTGCAGCCCCTCGCCTTTCTGCTGGCGATAATCTTCCTGCCAAAGCTCTCGCAGATTTCGTAACTCAGCATCATTGCGACACATCGTTTTAGCGACGCCGGCGATGCGTGCCCACGGAAGCAGTTCCAGGTAACACAATCTGCGAAGCTGCGCCGTCCCCAACCCGAGTTCCAGAAGGTCCGACTCGGCATGGCCAGCCCTCAGACGCAACATGCAGAATTCAGCCAGCGATGCTGGAAAGCCTCGATCCAGAAACCGGGTTCGCTCTGAGTCTTGCCAGACATTTTCGGCGCGCTCAAATTCGACTTTCAGCGTGTCACACATTTTCCGCAGAATCGCGTGCGGGACGGGGAAATTGCCGCGGCGGTATTCCCACAGCGTGGCCGCACTGACGCCGACTTTCTTCGCCAGCCGCGGTGACGACCCGGCTTTCAGTTCGAGCCGAGCGATCACGTTCTCCATCGTGTCGGGGGAACCGGCGTAAAGATCGCGAAGTTCGTCCAGTCGTTCTTCCGAAACGCCGGCCTCGTCGCTGAACTCGATAAATCGTTCCAGCGTGTTGCGAGTCGGGGTGTGAATGCCCAGTTCCAAATCCCGCAGCGCGCCGCGACTGATGCCGGACTGCCTCGCGAGTTCAATTCGGGTCATGCCCAAGTCTGAAACGCGAACCTCAACAGCCTTCCGAGCAAGCGGCGGGGCACTCTTCGAGCGTTTCAGCGATCGCTGACGCAGATTCGCGTTGCGTAACGCGTGTCCGGTCAGCGGCTCAGATTTCTGAACACCGCCACGCGGCATGGCTCCCTCCATACATCAGTCAGAAAAAACTTAACGCAACGATCGTATCGGGCGTCTCTGATATGATCAACGCAACAGGATGTGTTGATTTGAAGGTTCGGCGATTCTGATGCAAGCCGGTCGCCAACTGTTGCCGAAGGAGTCCGATACGTATCCTGTAATCCGCCTTCGAGCGAGCGTCCGCAGGTGCCGTTTTCCTCACACGAGATCAACCAACTCGAGCTGCAATGACCGAATCGACTTCCTCAGAATTTGAAACAAAAGCATCCAAACCGAATCGGCTGCCGGTCGTCGTGTTGATCGGTCTGCTGCTGGTTGGGGCGGGCGAAGTCGCGCGGCGATCGATGCACCGCGAATTCGACCCGCCGGTTTTCACCGCAACCGACAATCGTCTGCTTGAAAGCGAAGGTCTGATTCTGGACCTGACGCCCAGGCTGAAAGAACTGCTCAATACCAGCGTCCTGAATCTCTCGCTGCCCGACGCGCTGGGCGTCGAACTGTTCGCCCATCACGCGACGATTCAGGATCTGGCCGACGAGGCTCCTCACGAAAAGAAAAATCTCCCCGCACTGCAGCTCAGGAAATTTTCCTGGACAATCAGCGACCGCACGACCGAAACCGCTCGCGAAGACGTTTCACTGTGGCGTGCGTTGTTCCAGTCTGTCGACTACTTCGAACGCGCCGGATTCAAATTCGTGCGGAGTCACTTTGACGATGCCGACAGAGATCTTCTGCACTCAGACGTTGCCTTCGAAGGACTTGCCCGGGACAAAACTGGTCGGCTCGTGCTCGTCAAAGCGGATCAACGCGTGAGCTGGCGGCCAAGCCCCACATCGTCTGAACCCGCCACAGTGCCTGAACCCGCTTCCGACCTGCCGAAAGAAGTACACAACGCAACCGACTCCAACGAGCCAGCGACGGCCGAACAATGGCAGATCGTTGCCTGGACGCAGACGAACTTCGAAACGATTCTCACCGAACAGCCGTTCTTCACCGAGACTCTCGACGCAGTCGTTCCGGACGCTCAAGTTCGCAGCCGACTCCGTGACAGCATTCACGAGCGGCACATCCTCAGCCGATACGCAGCCTTGTCGAAGCACGAAAACTGGGAAGGACCGCACCCCTATTTCTCTGTCGTTTCGCAGGATCAGCATCCCTCAATTTCGGTCGTCGATATCGATCAGGACGGCCTCGACGACATTTATGTGATGGCACGCTGGGGAAAGAACATCCTCCTGCATAACAAAGGCGGATACTTCGACGACGTCGCACCGCAATACGGCCTGGACATCGACGGCCACTGCTCCAGCGCCATTTTTGCCGACTTCGACAACGACGGTGACGACGACCTCA
Organism: uncultured Planctomyces sp.; assembly: GCA_937899075.1. Classification (GTDB taxonomy): domain Bacteria; phylum Planctomycetota; class Planctomycetia; order Planctomycetales; family Planctomycetaceae; genus JABMPE01. Next base: position 26,258 of record CALDJX010000420.1, read on the forward strand.
TGCTTGGGCGCACGCTTGTCCCGAGTCAGTACTTCGAAAACGGCGGCGACCGTTTCGTCGACCGCACTGAAACGCTGATCGATGGCGACCTGCCTGCCCTGGTAACGTCGGTGTCAGCCGCGGATTACAACGGCGACGGCCTGCTGGACGTTTACCTGTCGACCTATGCCGCAAACATGCAGGAAGACGAAATCCGAGGCCGCGGCCCTCCGCTAAAGAATCCCGATTCTCAGGGGCTGCTCAGCGACTTTCTCCCCGAAGCGACAGCCGTCGAACTCATCAGTCACGTTTCGAAGCGCGACTACCACCGGCATCTCAACAACTACGGGCCTCCGAATCTGTTATTGATAAACCGCGGAGGAAGATTTGAAACAGCTCCAGAGAACGATCAGGTCGCCATCTGGCGTCACACTTACCAGGCATCATGGAGCGACTACGATCAGGACGGCGACCCGGACCTCTACCTCGCCAACGACTTCGCCGTGAACTCGCTGATGCGGAACGATGGCGAAGCTGGCTTTGTCGACGTGGGCGAAGAATCCGGCACCACCGACATCGGTTTCGGCATGGGAGCATCGTGGGGCGACTACGACAACGACGGCCGAGCCGACCTCTACGTCTCCAACATGTTCAGCAAAGCCGGACGCAGAATCACCGGATCGCTCAAAGAGATCGATCCGCGTTTCGCCATGATGGCTCGAGGAAACTCGCTGTTTCACAACACCAATTCGGCTTTTGAAAAGGTGTCCGGTCTCGAAGCTCCTGCTCTGCAGGTTGAAAAAGCCGGCTGGTCCTGGTCCGGACAGTTCGTCGATTTTGACAACGACGGCTGGCTCGATGTGCACGCGCTAAGCGGCTACTACTCGGCGCCGCCGGAAGTCGCCGTGAAGGTGGATTTGTGAAGTCTCTGGTGGCGCACGGTCGTGCGAAATGACTTTAACGGAAGCGTTCAACTTGGTGGAAAACAGGCCACGGAAGAGGAAAAACAAAGCTGGAAGGATGACCAGAAAGATCTGTCAAACATCACTCACCCATTCAGCGGCAGCGAGCGAAACCGACTGTTCCTCAGCAGCCACGGTGACAGCTTCCTGGACGTTTCTGGAATCTCAGGAGTGGACTCGCCTTCTGACGGACGCGTCTCCGTATGGCTGGACATGGACCACGACGGCCGGCAGGACCTCGCCGTGGTCAACAGCAACCGACCATTGATGCAGCTTTACCGAAACGAGTCGGGCGGCAACGATCGGCCCGGCGGTAACTTCATCGCTTTGAGATTCGTCGGCGGAAACGATTCGGCAGACGCGTCGCCGCAGTTTTCAAACCAAAACGGTTTCGGTACGCGAGTTGTGGTGAAAACTGGCGACCGACAAATCACGCGCGAGCATCTTTGCGGTCAAGGCTTCTCCGGCCAAAACAGCTCGACCATGACGATCGGACTCGGCGCCGCAACGACCATCGACCAACTGTCCGTCACCTGGCCATCGGGCATTCAGCAGCAATTCAAAGACCTGGCTGCCGGAAAGCTGGTCATCCTGTTCGAGCGACCGGCCGCCAACAACCAGACGCCGTCGGCTCAACCTTCGAGCGACCCCGCCGGAATAACCATTACTGATTATCCGCAGGTCAAAGCCGACATTGTCCCGCGCGACACGCAGACCGCTGACGCCCCGAACGGCGATCCGCTGCCAACGCTCACCGCGTCACAACTGGCCGCAACGCTCGCGCCATCACTTCCCGAGAACTCGATTGGCAACTCGAAGATCGTCGTCCTCACGACGATGGCAAGCTGGTGTGCATCCTGCGCGAAGCATCAGCCGCTGGTTAAAAAGCTGAGTGCCGACTTCGCAGCGTCGGGAGTTTCGTTCGTCGGTTTCGCGGGCGACCCCGAAGACCCGCCCGAAGCGTTGCTCGGCTTCGCAAAGCGGCTCGACATTGATTACCCGGTCATCTCGAAACCAGACGACTCAATCCGCGCGTCTGTCGAAGCAATCCTGAATTCTGGCGACGGAGCCGACGTCCTTCCTTCTACCATCGTCCTTGATGGAAACGGAAAAGTGCTGGCAACTCACAGCGGCATTCCGACCGCTTCCGAACTTCGCCAGCATCTCGCAAAACTGCGAGCGGACCAGCCGGAATGACCGAACCTTCCGCGACCGAACCTCTTTCGTCCGAATCTTCGCCATGGCGCAGCCTCTGGAATCTGCCGGAGGATGTCGCGTATCTCAACCACGGTTCGTTTGGTCCGTCGCCGATCGTCGTTCAGGAATCCTACGAACACTGGACGCGGCAACTCGAACAGCAGCCGATGAACTTCTTTCTGCGGGAGATGGAGCCGGCACTCGAAGAATCGCTCGCGGTACTCGCTAACTTTGTCGGAACGTCTCGAGGAAACCTGGTCTTCGTCGACAACGCGACCTTCGGCATGAACATCGTTGCGGCTTCGACGCGGCTCGACACTGACGACGAAGTCCTGGTGAACGACCACGAGTACGGCGCCGTCACGCGGCTCTGGCGACGGACCTGCCAGCAGGCGGGAGCACGCCTCGTGACGTGCGAGTTGCCAGCCTCCGACTTTCACAACGAATCGATCGTCGAGAGCGTCTTTGCTCGCGTTACCTCACGCACAAAACTAATCGTCGTCAGCCATGTAACGTCACCAACCGCCCTGGTGATGCCGGTCGAGGAAATCTGTCGTCGTGCGAAAGAACTCGGCATCCCAGTCTGCATCGACGGCCCACACGCCGTGGCGATGCTGCCTCTTAATCTGAGAAAACTCGACTGCGACTTCTACACCGCCAGTTGCCACAAATGGCTGAGTGCCCCGTTCGGCAGCGGCTTCCTGTACGTCGCCCCTCGCCAACAGAAACGAATTCGACCGGCCGTCGTCAGTTGGGGAGGCAGCATTGGCGGCAGACAACCTGGCTGGAAGGACGAATTCAACTGGCTCGGCACACGCAACCCCGCAGCGTTCCTCGCAACAGCCGACGCCATTCGTTTTCTGCAGTCAACCACGTCGTCTCGGTCCGACATGCAAACTCAAGAGTTTGCCGAACCAACCAAACCTCACACGATGCTCGACGAGTTTCAACAGAGGTCGCGGCAACTCACACAACTCGCAATCACCGAACTGGCCCGCACCATCGCCGCAAAGCCTCTGATTAACGAACAAGCATTGCGAAGCGACTCAATGGTCAGCCTGGTTCTCCCAGCAGAATTATTTCCGACAGAAACATCCGTCGGCAAAGCCGGACACCGGCATCCGCTACAGGATTGGCTCTGGCAACAACATCGCATCGAGATCCCGCTCGTCGCCTGGCGAGATCAACTCCTCATCCGAGTGTCGGCTCACCTTTACAACTCCGCCGCAGAGTACTCGCAACTGGCTGGCGCAGTTCGTGAATTCGCCGAGTTGAGCAGCAAAAGCCGCGACTCCTCAACAACCACAACGCTCTCGTTGAAACCCAGACGCTGAAGCTCAGTCGCTTCGACGTTTGAGGTAGAGGTATCCGTCTTCCGCTCCGACCAGCAAATCGCGTTTGGTTGTTCCGAAAAAGTTGGCCGTTGCCGGGCTGCTGGTGTGACCGGCCAACGGGCGAGTGTCGACCGGACCTCGGTTAATGAGGATGACCTCGCCGTCTTCCTGGCTGACGTTTTCAAGCAGGTCGGCATTCATGCTGTTCAGAAGGAAGTCGAGATCTCCGTCGCCGTCCCAATCGACAGCGTGAAGCTTTTTACGGCCGCTGCCACCGGCACGTTTACCGTTAAGACGAAGCGGTTCGCCTTTCACGTCGACGAAAATTCGCTTGCCAGGCAGCAAGGTCAGTGAGTCGATGCCGAAGGCGACTTTGCTTTGCGGTGACGGAGCCCGCTGAAAGAACGCGAGATAACCTTCTTGATCCAGCATCACGAGGTCGTTCAGTTGGTCGCCGTCCATGTCCACCACGACCGGCGTCGTGCGCCACTGAGTCGCCAGTTGCTTGCCTTCAGGATTCCACCAGGTCCACTCGGGCTTTGGTGTTTTGCCTGGCCACTGAACGTCGACATTCTGAGCCGCAGCGAGTTTCGGTTGGGTCTTCGAACCAACGTTTCGATACCACAAGACTTTGCCCCAGATTGAATTCAGGACGACGTCGAGCAACCCGTCGTGATCCCAATCCGCAACCGTGAAAGTTGTGTATCCCCACTTCGATTCGCACGGGCCCTGAATGGAACCGTTTGGTCCAGCAAGAATTCGGATAGTCTCGTCGCCGCCTTTGAGATTCACGGGAGCCGCCCAGCGAGGCATCTCGCTGCCTTCTGGAATGCCGAGGTTCTCGTAAAACGCGACGTAGCCCGCGGTGTTGCCGCTGAGAATGTCTTCGTCGCCGTCGCCGTCCCAGTCGACGCAGTACGGCGTCGCGAGGGCTCCGCATTTAATGCTGTCAGCTTCCTGCTTGAAGTAAGACGGTGATCGAAAGACTGGAGCACCGTCCTTAAATTCCCCTGTGTTCTCGATCAGGGCGACACGGCCGTCTTCGTCGCCACAGACAAGATCGACATCGCCGTCGCGATCCCAATCGATCGCCGACGGAACGATCATTTCCAGATCCATCTTCAGCAGACCGCTGCCGTCCGACGAGTTGCTGTCTTTCAGAAAAGTTCCAGCGGCGTACTTTGGCTGCGTTCGGCTGCCGATGTTTTCGAAGTAGGTGAACCGGTCGACGAACTCGCCACATAGCAGGTCGAGATCGCCGTCGCCGTCGAAGTCTGCGAAGTTGGGCGACGGCCAGCCGAACACTTCCAATGGCTTGCCGCCGGCAAAAATTTGATTTGCAGCAGGAGTCGGAGTGCTTCCGTCAGCTGGTTCGCCGGCATTGGGGAACCAGTAAATCAGGCCTCGCAGCGGGCCGTTCTTCCACTTGCCGTTTGAATCCCAGGCGTCGTCCCAGCCATAGTCGAGCCAATCGCCAATGCCCGCCACGATGTCGAGCTTGCCATTTCCGTCGTAGTCAACGAGGTGCCACTGGTTAGCTCGCAGCTTTCGCTGCTTCGGATGCTTCTTTAGGAAGTCGCCGGGAACCTGAAGTTTCCGCGTCTTCTCAAACTGAGTCTCGGTAAAGTTAAGAAACTCAAGCCCGGGGATCACGACGCGAGGCTTGTCGTCTACCCAGGAAACTCGAATGTTGTGGTGACCTTTTCCGATCTTTACGCCCGGCTTGAAAACCGGGGACGCCACGTTCCCTTCCGTATTTTCGAAAAAGTACGTTCCATTGGACGGCTTGTCGGGACACGATACGACAAGGTCGAAATCGCCATCGCCGTCGTAGTCCATCGGCAGCGGCCAGGCCCAGAGTCCGACTCCAAGATCGACCACCAGTCCCGGATTGTTATATTTGAGAAGTTGGAGCCCGTCGTCAGCTTGTGAAACAGCGCCGGGCAAAATCGTCGTCAGCAAGGCAAGTATGATGTGCCGAGTCATGCGTTGAGATCCTCAAGAAACATTTTGCTCGCGTTTGGCCGCTGCAACTTCTGAAACGGCGACTCGCTGGCTGGATGTGGACGGCGACTTCGACGTCCGTCCGGCCTTTCGAATTGATGACTGTAGGAAACCTGCCGTGCGAAATCACGAGATCGCCATGTTGTCGTTCGCCCGTCTGGCAAGAATCTCTCACGAGACGCCGCATCCGCTGGGCCGTGATCGCTTTCTGGTGCTGGCTGGCCGCGAGGCGTGCATGGCCGGCTGGCTGGAAGTGGCCGAGCGGTGTCGATCGCTGATTCTCGCCGGAAACATGCATCATTTCCTAAGCCAGAGCGCGTCGTTTCCCGACGCGTTGCGAGACGATGGAAAAGTCGGTTACTTCACGACTTTCGACAGCTTTTGCTCGTTCGAGCAGGCCGAGCACCTGCTTTTGCAGAATGCCGAGCCGTTCGAATCATCGCCAGAAAACGCCGGTGAGGCCGCACTGTCCGAACTTGCCAGCCTGGATGCGCCGTAGGTCCGGCTCGGCCTGACGAAGCCTTTAAAGAGTCCACGGAACGAACGGAAAACACGGAATTCAGGACGAGCTTTCCGTGTGATTCCGTGATTTCCGTGGTTCTGTCGAAAAACTGTTTTTCTGTGTGTGGAAAACTCCGTCAGACAGAGCCTGACCTACGGGAAAGATTCCTGCCGCTGGGAAGATTTCGTCAGGTCTTCGGGAAGGTATCCCTCCCAACCTTGCCGGAAGTCACTTTCCGAACAACAATGTCGGTGGTCGTTAAAGTTTTCGGCGTTAGGTTCAGACCGGCGGCGGATCCGGACGATCATGAGACAAGTCCGGCACTTTTGGGACAGCTTTGAGACCATCCCAAACAGGAGCCGAGCGATAACCCGTTGCTATCAAAGAAGTTCCAGAAGATTCGTTCTGCTGAGAAACTCCAATGGCCAAAGCAAAAAAGCTCCCAAAACAGGTCGCAATTATCAACGCCGATAATTGCACGGGCTGTGAATCCTGCCTCGAAGTCTGCCCGGTCGACTGCATTTATAAGGTGCCGGGCGATTCGCTCCCGACGCTGCTGCACTTTTGCGAGATCGACGTTGAGCGATGCGTGGGCTGCGAAGTTTGCGTCCACATCCCCGGCAAAAAGAGCAATCCGTACGAGCTACTCGTCTGCCCGTGGGACGCGATCGAGATGGTCCCGACGATCGAAGTCGGCTGGCAGGTCGCGGAAAAAGGCGGCCCGGAAGACTACATCGAAGCGAACTGGGAACGGCTCGTCGAACCCGCCATTCGCATGGCAGAACTCGCGGCCGCAAACGCTAAATAGTTCTCGACCAGAACTCGAAAATTGAAAAGCCTCGACCTTATTGGGTCGAGGCTTTTTTTTAATTGGCAAAGGCAGATTTGTCATTCCTGCTGCGGCGAGACTGCCACGTCAAATCAGGAAGCAATCTGATTGGAATGCCGGCGCTGCGTTTGTCTTACCCTACGCATGGCGGGGATGTTCGACCGGCTCGCGGCTAGTCGAGAATCACGCCCATGTCGGCGCGGAAGAATTTCATGTCGGTCCAGACGTCTTTCTTCGCGCCGGGTGATCTCAACAGGTAGGACGGGTGGTAGGTGCAAAGGACTTTGATTCCTTTGTAGTCGAAGAACTTGCCTCGCATTTTGCCAATGGCAGCCTTCGTGTTGAGCAGGTTGTGAGCGGCGACCGAGCCCCAGCAGACGATGTATTTCGGATCGACGGCTTCGATCTGCGCGTCGAGATACTCGCGGCAGTTCACCGCTTCGTCGGGAGTCGGATTTCGATTACCCGGCGGACGACATCGCAGAATGTTGCAGATGTATATTTCTTCGCGAGTCAGCTTGCAGGCTTCGGTAATTTTGTCGAGCAACTGCCCGGCCTTCCCGACAAACGGTTCTCCTTGTCGATCTTCGTCTGCGCCCGGCGCTTCGCCGATGTACATGATGTCCGCTTCGGGATTGCCGACTCCGAACACGGTTTGCGTTCGAGTTTCTGCCAGCTCCTGGCAACGCGAGCAGGCCGCAACCTGTTGGGCGAGCTTTGAAAGACCGGTGATTCGTTCGTCTCGCGAAAGAGTCGAACAGGGACGTTGGATGTCGGTCATGTCGGCGGAGAACTCTCGGGGCAGCGATCCGCTGGACGACGGAAGAAACTGACGAGCTACTGGCGCCGCGCTGGCAGTCGCTGCCGGACGCGATTGTTCGATCGCCGGTTCTGCTGTGGCGACGGGTGCGACTTTCGGCGATGCCGTCGGCGCAGGGACCGTTTTCGGAGGTAGCGTTGTTCCGGAGACGCGTGAAGCATCGGCCGGGCGAGAATTGCTCGGCGGAGCCGCAGTTTGTGGCGAAGTGGCCTGCTCCGAGAGCGCGTCCACGAGCATTGTCAGTTCACTGGGAACATGAGTGACTCCCGCGCGCTGAAGGTCTTCCAGTTTCTGCCGCAGGATCCTTTGCGGATTCATTTGCTCCTGCTCCGGTTGGTTCGTTGTGGAAGTCTTCGGATGGATCGACTTCGTCAGGCGGAGTCTGACCTACGCTTTTGATTCGTTGAGGCTAACCGATGAATTGCAGTTTTTGCTGGCGAAGTTTGCCACGATTTCGATCGCCTGTCGCATACTTGTTTCGTCGATCTCGTGGACGTCGATCGGTTTGCCGACGGCCTTGAGCATTGTAATGGTGAGCCGTCCGCCAAGGTGCTGCCGGAATTCTTCGAGACCTGCAAACAGCTCGTCGGTCTCATGGAGGGCCGGATGATCGAGCGGAAGCCCCATCTGGGCCAGACAATGCAGGACTCGGTCGGCGTCAGCTTCGGGCAGACCATGCACGAGTGAAGAGTAAACCGTATCGACAGCCACGCCGATTCCGACGGCTTCTCCATGACGCAGTCCGAAGTTTGTCATCACTTCGAGCTTATGCGCCGACCAGTGACCGTAATCGAGCGGCCGCGCTTCGAGCGCTTCGAACGGGTCTCCGCCTTTTGTGATGTGGTTCAGATGGTGGATCGCCGAGCGACGAATAATCGGCTCTGTAATTTGAGCATCGCGATTTGGAATTGCTGAAGCGTGTCGACAAAGATCGTCAAACAGTTCGGGCTCTTTCAGAAGAGCGACTTTGACGGCCTCGGAAAAGCCGCAGACGTAGTCTCGGTCGGGCAGTGTCGACAGCAGTTTTGCGTCGTTGATCACAGCCCACGGAACAGCGAATGATCCTACCCAGTTTTTCTTCTGAAAAAGGTTCACGCTGTTTTTAACGCCGACGCCGGAGTCAGCCTGCGCCAGAGTCGTCGTCGGGAGACGCACGAGCCGGATTCCGCGGTGGGCGATCGCTGCGGCAAACCCGACGGCGTCCAGAACGGCTCCGCCACCGATGACGACGACGTAGCTGCGCCGGTCGAGGTCAGCGTGATTAATGCACTTGAGCATTCGCTCGAGAATATGGATCTCGTTCTTGACGACTTCTCCGCCCGGCACGGTCTGAATATGGCCGGGAGTCAGAAATCGATCCGCATGGTCACGGCAAAATTGATCAACACGAGACCGAAGTTGCGGCACGGCATCGGCGACGCATTCGTCCAGCCAGAACTGGACTCGCGGAAGTTGATTGCCGGAGGGTTCCAGCACGTCCAACAGGATTTGCTGATCGTCGCCCAGCACGTCATTGGTAAAACGCAGGCGATGGACGAATGGAACCGAGAACGGAATATCGATCGTCCTTGGGTCGATACCTTGTGGCATGAGGTGACTCCTTACCGGGCGGCAGGCGTGCGGGGATGGCAGTGGGGTGAGGCCGGCACAATGTCGATTGAACAGTGTGAGCGGCGAACGATCTCGACGGTCTCCAAATGGCCCAATTCCGTCGGATCTGGTTGCCTGATCCATCAGGGGAACAATGCAACGGCGGGGCAAGGGACATTGTGGCGACAGGGCTATGCTGGATCAACCAGTTGGATGAGATCGGCGTCGCATTGCCGACCAGGGACGTCTCATCGCAAACGGTCGTGCAGATGTTGCCGGTGCGACCGGTGAACCGATCCGAGCATGCATTCAGCGATATCATTCCATGAATGCCCGATGTCCGGCGAGATCACACCAGCCGCTCAAAACGGCCGCTCAAGTTGAGCCAGCACTGACGCATCCAGAACGAACGCTTCGTCGATTTCGCTTGGGTCGCCGAAAATCACGTTCGAACCGCTGCCGCCTGCAAGTGTGTCCGAGCCTGCATTTCCCTGCACAACGTCGTCGTCTTCTTCACCGAGAGCGATGTCATTGCCGCTGCCACCGAAGATCGAGTCATCACCGTCGCCACCGATAATCGTATCGTCATCGTCGTTGCCGTTGAGGATGTCGTCGCCGTCCCCGCCGCTGATGAGGTCGTTGCCGCTTTCACCCTTGACAAGATCGTCCCCTTCACCAGCCACCAGTGTGTCTGCTCCGGAACTTCCTTTGAGCGTGTCGGAGCCGTCCTCACCGGCGATATAGTCGTTGCCGGAGTTGCCTTTCAGAGAATCATTGCCCGTGCCACCAAACATGACGTCCTGGCCGGCTCCTCCAAAGAGAGTATCGTTGCCAAGGCCGCCATCGAGTGTGTCGTTGTCTGCCTGACCGTTAAGTGTGTCTGCACCGCCGCCGCCAAGAAGACTGTCGCGGCCGGCATTTCCAAAGACGATGTCGGCACCGTCACCCGCGTCAACGGTATCGTTCTGGTTGCCGCCCATGATCATGTCGTCGCCTGAGCCGCCAAAAATTCTGTCGTCGCCATTCTGTCCGAAGATGATGTCGTTGCCCGTTCCGCCGAGCAGAATGTCGTCACCGGCCTCGCCGTTGAGCATGTCGTCGCCGTCGCCGCCGTCAATAACGTCTCGCGAAGTACCGCCGGTGATCGTGTCGTTGTCGGCTCCGCCTTCGAGAAGCAACTGATAGCCGCTGATCGAAGAACCAGACGCAGAAATCGTGTCGTTGCCGGCTTCGCCTCGAACATAGAAACTCGTGAATGCCGACCCGCTGAGCGTTCCAATCGTGATCGTGTCAGCACCGTCGCCAGCGTTCAGGTCGATGCGTGGGATGGAGCTGTCGATGGTGACAGTCGACGCACCTTCGTTAATCAGAACGTTGCCGCCCGCTCCTGTAACATTGAACGTGTCGTCGGTGACGTCACCTTGAATGACGACGGTGTCAAAGCCGGACGTATTGGAAAGCGTATCGTTGCCCGATCCGTCACCGGCCCAGACCAGAGCGTCAATTCCAGCTCCGCCGTCGAGTACATCTTCCCCGCCCTGACCATCGAGCGTGTCTTCGCCGTCGCCGCCGAACAGTGTGTCGTTGTCGTCGCCGCCGAACAGCAAGTCGTTTCCGCCACCGCCGTCCAGCGAGTCCAGTCCGGCTCCGCCTTGAAGTTCATCGTCGCTGTTGTTTCCCAGGATCGTGTCGTTGCCGCCGTCTCCCGAGAGCGTGTCAGATTCGATGTTGATCAGCGGCGGCGGATTCGGCAATGGCGGCATTGGATTGGTGCCGGGGTTAGGCTGGCCATTGGGCGTCGGGTCGTTGTCTGTGATCCGAGCTTCGCCCCTGCCGTCCTGAATCAATGCGAAAAGCGGATTGACGAGGTCAACGAAGAAGTTTTCCTGATTGATTTCGTCGTCGAAATCGCCGAGCACCGCCACGGAAATCGTTTGCGAACTGTCGCCGACCGTGAACGTCAGCGTTCCGCTGGTTGCTGTGTAATCGGCCGGACTGACAGCCAGCCCATTTCGAGTCTGATAGGTGACCGAAACCGGGTCGAGCACTGGACCACTGACGGAGATCGTAAAGACCGCCAGGACGGATCCGATGTTACTCTCGAAAACCGTCGTGTCGCTGATCGAAAATGTAGTGGCTCGCGCATCGATTCGGTCGTTGCCTTCTCCGCCAAGTACAGAATCAAAACCCGTGCCGGTGAGGATGGTGTCGTTGCCATCGTTTCCGTGCAGCATGTCGTTGTCACCGTCTCCGGAAACCAGGTCGTCGTCGGCACCACCGAAAACAGAATCGACTCCGTTTCCGCCGCGGACAACATCGTTGCCAGCCTGACCATTGACGTTGTCGTCACCTTCGCCCCCGGTCAATGTGTCGTCGCCATCTCCCCCGTTGACGGTGTCGTTGCCGGTGCTGCCGTCAATGATGTCGTTTCCGGTTCCGCCGTCGACCACGTCCAGTCCGTCTCCGGCATTAATACTGTCGTTGCCGCTGCCGCCGTTCAGCGTGTCGTCGCCCAGCCCGCCGGTCACCGAATCAGCACTCGATCCGGCGTCGATAAAGTCATTGCCACTTTCACCAGAGATCGTGTCGGAGCTGCTGCCGCCGAAAATCGAGTCGTCGTCCGAGCCACCGAAAATCAGATCCGCACTGCTGCCAGCGTTGATCGTGTCGTTGCCCGCTCCACCGAACAGCGTGTCGGAACCGTCGTCGCCGATGATCAGGTCGGCTCCACTTTGACCGTCAATCGAGTCCTTCCCGTTGCCGCCGTTGAGCGTGTCATCGTTGTTTCCGCCGATGATTGTGTCCGCGCCGTCTCCCCCCAGGACCGACGTGGCAATATCGTTGCTCGCGCGAATGAAGTCCGTTCCGTCGCCGCCGTCCAGAACGATCGACGTGATCGCTGTGTAGAACGACTGGTTGACCAGCGAGGCGTCGACGAAGTTATTGCCGCCGCCCGCACTGACCAGGATGCCAGTCAGCGAACTTGTCGACAGCGATCCCAGACCCATGAAGTCTTCAAACTGTCCCGTCGAGTTGAATTCAACGCGGACATTCTGCCCCAGCGCGCTGATGCGAACGCCCTCGTTGGCGTCCATCGTAATGTTCAGAACATTGCTTGAGACGAACGCGTTGACCGACAGCAGCGTTCGGTCTTCGAGGTGTTCAATACCTTGTCGCCGACGGGGAACTCGTCTGGAAAGTGATTTCAGCCACGGCGTGATTCGCATGATACCTGGACCTGCTCAAACAGAAGTGTCGCGGTTTTGTGAGACGGCCGGCCACTGCGTCGCGCAATGAGCCACCGCTCGTGAAGATCGCATATCTCAATCCTGCCAAACCTGAGCGAAGTGACAATGGCCCAGATGAGAGAGACGGTTCGGCAGCAGAACAACTAATAGAGGCGAGTATGGTACCGGGCTTTCGGGCGGTCTTTGCAAGCGAAACTCAGGAATCGAAGATTCGCAGCGAGATGTTTTCAGCTCGCGAGTCGGAACACCTGTCAAACCTGACCGCAGATTGCCGGGATCGTCGTGGCGACGTTGAATCCTGATACTGAATTTTTATCGCGACGAGACAGTTCAGGCGTGCTCGCAAAGCTTGTCGACCGCCAAATCGAGCTCTGAACTGCGAGTCGGCCAGAGGAATCGCTCAACGTCTGCGTGCCTGTCGACGCGTGAACTGTTGACGCCTGAAGTCGATACAGTCTCGCCGGGTGAATTCCGATCTTTCGCGAAACTCATCAGCGATCTCGAAATTCCCGCCGCTGTTCCGTCGTGAAAAAAGCGGTCGCTCGATCCCAGCGTTTCCAAATAAGCCAGCGCTTGAGTTCGTTTCGAGGGTCTGAGAGACTCCGCACATCGCATCAGCAGAAGATTCATGATCGCCCGCCCGCCCGCCCGGTTGGCAACGGACTCCGATTCACGACTTAATCGTTCAATTCAAAACGTCGAACTTCAACTTCGGAAGCAGCATCCATGTCGAACCCACAGATCCTGATGAGTGCCTTTGCAGACGAGGCAGCAAACCACAAAACAGCTCTTGAGCAGTTCTCCGCACTGGCGGCTGTCGGGTTGCGATACTACAGCCCGAGGTTCATCGACGTCGATTCATCCGGCGTGGTCAAACACGTCGTCGACCTGAAAAAGTCAGAATACAAGCAGCTGAACAAGCTGCACGACGAATTCGGAATGAGCGTTACCAGCATCGGTTCGCGTATCGGAAAAGTGAAACTGCTGGATGTCGACGACGGCTCGCACAACAAATACATCCCGATCGACAAGTACCTGAAAACCGAAGTCAAATCGACGATCGACGCGGCTCTCGCTCTGGACACGAAGCTTGTGCGAGGTTTCTCGTTCTACCATCCGGTCGGCTCGAACCCGGACGACCACATTCCGCAGGCTGTCGACCAGATTGGCCAGATTGCTGATGCCTGCCAGGCAGCCGGTGTGATCTACGGGTTGGAAATCGAGCCGAATCTGATTGGCGAAACCGGCCCGCTGCTGGCGAAGATCGCCAGGAAGCTCAAGCACCCAAACATGGTGCTGATTTACGATGGCGGAAACATTGCCGCTCAGAACAAGGATCGGCTGCAGTGCCTTTCTGAGTTCCGAGACATGGCACCGTACCTTGGCTGGATACACATCAAAGATTACGCCATCGATCGATCGCTCAATTGGACAGGCGCCGTCGATGAAGAACGTCTCAAGAATTTCGTCCCGGCCAACGTCGGCGATGCTGGACACGAACAGGTGCTGCTCGAACTGCGTGAACGTCTTCCGAAGTTGACTAAGAAGATGCAGAAGCTCGGCGTGCCCGGATTCTTTCTGGAAGTCGAGCCTCACCTCAAAGGCGGCGGCCAGTTCGGTGGATTCAGCGGTCCGGATGGCGTCGGAGTTGCCGTGCGAGCTTTGCGGTCGGTCCTCGATTACGTCAACATCGACTACGACATTCGCACGTTCGACGATATCCGCGCAGCTCGCGGATTCTGATCAGCGGAAATCCCATCCCGTAGGTCAGGCTCCGCCTGACGAAGTCCCGCCTTCACCGTATTCGAAATCGGAGCGAACAATGCCCTTCTTCAGAATCGTCGCGGCGGGACTCGCCGTTGTACTGATGCTCGCTTCGGATTCGTTCGCGCAGACAGATGCGTTGACAGAAAAAACGGACGACGATGCTCGATACACTCGGCGAGCGAACCATGACCCGAACGGCATCGGCAAGTTTTACATGGGGCGCGAGATCGCTCATGTCATGGGCTTTGCCGGCGCCCGCTGGCTGGAACGCACGGAGCGAGAAGAGGAAGAGCGGCTGACTCTGCTCGTGCGGTCGCTGAAGCTCAAGCCGGGAATGATTGTCGCCGACATCGGCGCCGGCAGCGGCGTGATTTCGATGTTGATGGCCGAGCAGCTGCTGCCTGACGGAAAAGTAATGGCCGTCGACATCCAGCAGGAAATGCTCGACCGCCTGACTGACAACTGTAAGAAACGCGGAGTCACAAACGTCGTCCCTGTTAAGGGAGAGATCAAATCTCCGAATCTCAAACCGGGGACCGTTGACCTGATCATTCTGGTCGATGTCTACCACGAGTTTGAATTCCCCTACGAAATGAAGCAGGAGATGTCAAAATCTCTGAAACCCGGCGGTCGAATCGCGTGGGTTGAGTATCGGAAAGAAGATCGCACGGTCCCAATCAAACTCGTGCATAAGATGTCCGAGACCCAGGTCAAACGCGAAGCCAGCCAGGAAGGACTCGGTCTGAAATTCGTCGAGACAATCGACGTCCTGCCGCGACAACACATCGTCATCTTCGAGAAGGCCAATGAGTAACTCGCTTTCGACAGCGGAATTGCGGGAGGCGATTGACCGTGCTCCTCGCTTCGCCCTCGCTCACCTGCCGACTCCGCTGGAGCCGTTGAGGAATCTTTCGAAACAACTCGGCGGACCGACGATCTGGATTAAGCGGGATGATTGCACCGGGCTGGCGTTCGGTGGAAACAAGACTCGGCATAACGAGTTCTTACTCGGCGCGGCTTTGGCCGAAGGGGCCGACTATTTCGTCTGGGGAGCCGGCGTTCAAAGTAACAACTGCCGACAGACTGTCGCGGCGTGTGTGAAGGCGGGAATTCCGATTCACCTCGTGCTGAGCCGTGCTCACCTGGACGGTCCCGTTGAAACGCAAGGTAACCTGCTGCTCGATCAGTTGATGGGAGCGTCGATCGAGTTCGTCGATGCTCCGGTCGGGCCGGAACTGGATGCCATCATCGCTGATCGCGCTGATCAGCTTCGTCAGAAAGGGCATCGGCCGTTCTTCTGGAATCGAAACCCGGTCGTTCAAATCGCCGCGATCAGTTATGTCGAGTGTGCCGTCGAAATCGCTGAGCAATGCCAGCACGAACAGATCGAACCGACGGCGATCTATGTGAGTTCCTGCGGCTCGACCGGTTCCGGTTTGGCTTTGGGAGCTGCGGCACTTGGCATGAGCTGCCCCGTGAAAAATATCGCGCCGCTGACCTGGCCGTGGGACACCGCAACGGACATGGCCGAAGTCGCCTGCGACGTTGCCGAGCGGTTGAAGATTCCGCACCGTCTTGCGGCAGAGGACCTCGACGTTTCGGAAGACTACATCGCACCGGGGTACGGAACTCCGGGGCCGGACTGTCTGGAAGCCTTCAAGCTTGTCGCGCGGACGGAGTCGATCTTTCTGGATCCGATTTACTCTGGCAAAGCGATGGCTGGCCTGATCGATCACATCCGTCGTGGAGATTTTTCGAGCGACGACAACGTTGTGTTTGTGCACACGGGCGGAACGCCGGTGCTCTTTGCCATGAACGAAATGCTGAGCAAGTCGATCCCTCGCCGTCCGGGCCCGTTCAGCGAATAGCCGGGGCGACGTGACTGAACCTGGTCGCAATGTCTCACCTGCAAGGATGAGCGAAAGCCTTTTCTCGATGAATGAATCCAAGTGTCACTGCGGCCTTTGGGAAACGGAACCGGAAGTATTGCAAAGGCAAGGAATCCCTTCCGGTTTCTGCGGATTCTGCGACACATGTGGTGCACCTGGACACTTGAAGCAAATCCCTGGTGCACCCGTTTCTGCGGTCTTCTGCGATCGACACTGGACATGGTGGATAAGCAGTGGCGTGGGGCAGCGGCTCACGCCGTTTGCTTTAGTTTTGGTCGTTTGTTTTTTGCTTTACCTGTTGTTGTTTACGGCGGATTAGAGTGAAGACAGAGTCTTAACTCAGCAATTGGGTTATCGAACCAAGCCCGGTCTGCGCAACTCAGTATCGAGTTATTCGAGATAGAAAAAGCCCGCGGCTCCTGAAGGAGTCGCGGGCTTTGTTAGTGGTACCTGTCCAGTGAGTAGGCATCCCGTGAGTAGGCTGGGTCTTGACCCAGCAAAGTCCAAATGCTTACCGAACAAAGCTGGGTCAAGACCCAGCCTACGCTCGTTAGAACGCTCCGATTCGTTCTCCACCGCTGATGGTGATCAGAGCTTTGAAAACTTCGGGATCGATATTCTCTGAGATGAACCGGACTGACCCGTCAGACAGACCGGCGTTCATTCCGCCGGGGAATGGACTACCGATTCCGTCCGGGCCGTTGATGTAAGGTTCTTCGGTCAGGCCTCGGATCGTTGATCGTCCGCCCTGAGCCCACGGTCCGAAGTCGTCAGAAGCTTCGGTGATGGCGATCGTGTTGGACGTTCCGTCTTTAATATCACGCAGACGTGTCTGACGGTTGTAGCCAAAGACTCCGGCACCTGGATCGGTGACTTTCAGGTTGGCCGCGTCTTTTCCGATTCCAGCCATGCCCACATAGTGAGTTGCTCCTTCGCGAGCATTCGATTCAGCCGGGTTCCTCAGTGCCTGAAGGTTGAAGCCGGTCCAGTCCGAGTTGGCGTCACTCTTCCAGCCTTCCTTTTGGTCGATCTGCTCATAGAGAGCGGCCTGATCGAAGAAGGGAAGTAGAGAAATGATCCAGCTCAGCCGGTCGTCGACTTCTTCCGCGGAATCTTTGACTGTTCCTGCCGGAAAATTGCCGTACACATCGTGGTAGTTGTGCATGGCCAGAAGCAGTTGCTTCAGGTTGTTCATCGACTGAGTTCTGCGAGCGGCCATGCGAGCCTGCTGGACTGCCGGCAGCAACAAAGCCGCCATCACTCCAACTGATCCGACACTACCAATTCCGCCGACGTCTCCTCCGAACGGCAGAGAAGGCAGCGAACCGCGAGATGTCCAACGGAATCCATTTTTGGTTGATTCGCTGACCATCACATTTGGAAACAGCGGACGAACAACAAGTTCCGAAGGCGGCACGTCGGCAAGAGCGACCGGCAGCTTCATATCCGGAGGGAACATTCCCGAATTCCTCAAGCCAGCCTGCGCTCCGGAAAACAGCAGCGGTGCGTAGCCCATGAGTGCTCGGTAGATTCGTCTCGGGTTACTGACCGTGATCGATGTGAACTCGGTCGGCATCGCGTCCAGAGCGACCTGCAATTCTCGCGACGGGGTGAAACGATCCAGTTTGCCGTCGATCCGAAGTAAAGCAGCCTCAGCCGTTTGCGGCATCAGGCCAACGATCAGCCAGTTCTTGTCGACGACCAACCCGCCGAACTCGACGCCTTCAACTTCGAAGGTGACAATTTTTCGACCGTACTTCTCACTTCGCACGACCGAGAATTCACCGCCGGCAGCGGCTTCTGCCATCAGCAGCATGTGGTCCAGAGTTCGCTGCAGTTTCACAGCGTCTTTGACTTCGGTGATAACCGCGACGCCTCCGATGCCGAAGAAGTCCTGGCTGCTGTCGAGGTAGAACGTTGTGATATTTCCCAGCGTGTCGAACAGGTCGGTCTTTGGATCGAAGCCGATGATTTGAGGCGCCGCTTCGACTCCCTGATCAATCTGCTGAGCAATCTCTGGCGGCCCAAGCTTCGCGGCACCGCGAACGATTGCCAGAAGGTCGTCGTAGAACTTCGAAAGACTGAAGCTGGCGGCCGCGAACGTCGTCGTGTCGACAGGCAGCGGCGGAAGTTGATCGAAGGTGAATGTTTCGTGATCACCCAGTGCCAGCAGGCCGCGTTTTTCGCCGTCGACCTGAAGCACGGTTTCGCTCCACAGAGCCTTGCCTTTGTAGCCGCTTTGCGAAATCGCGGCCCCGACGTTGTCCAGGCCGGCAACTTTTGCAATGGCGTTTACAGTCAACGGCTGGCCGTTTGGTCCGGGCATCGGAAGCGGGATGGGCATCTGACCGAACGCGTCTCGAAGTTTCCCGATGTCCAGCCACGACAGACCGGTCATCTCAAAATCGACCGACTCTGGGCCGAACTCTTTCCACAGGGGATTCTCGGTAATGTTCGGCGCTTCGCCGCTGGCAACCGCAACAGCGACTGGCAACGAGTTCATTCCGGCAGCGACCACCAGATGCTCGCCTTCGACCCACCAGCCAAGTTCAATGCCCGGCGAATCGGGAATAATGAACATGCTGATCTGACGCCCGTTGATCTCCTGAGAACCGACCTCGATGTGTCCGTTTCGCCCTAGTAATTGACCGAGTGGTTCAGCGAATTGCCCGGCCTGAGGGAATACGGCGACTGAATACGGAAGTGGCATCGGTGGGCCATTCGGCCCCGGAGCGGCCAAGGCGACAGCAAGCCGCACTCCGTTATCTTTGATATGGCTGAGAGCCTGGCCAGCCGGCCCATCCAGGATGCCGCCAGCAGGGCCGACTGGACTGAGTTGGCTGAGGGGACCGGCGATTCCGTTGAAGGCTTTTTCGAGTACCGGCATCAGGCCGGAATCGTACAAGGCTTCATGAGCCGCAGTTTCAGAGAAAGCTTGAGCGTGAGCCTTCGTTCCGTCCCAACGGATAAACAACAGAGCGTCTTTGGGAATGAGTTTGTCGGGTGATTGAGCAACCCCGTTCTGAGCGCGACTGGGCGATAAAGCAAACGCCCCCAGAAGGCAGCTCCCCAGCAACGTTCCCCACATCAGCCGTGACATCTTTGGTGACATTTCGTAACTCCATTGATTCAGAATGCTCGAAGATTCTCCGAACGCCGGCAGGCGGAAGTATGTCACAGCCGCGACGATTCGCAATGCCCGACAGCGTTTCGCTGGCCAGATACTGCGATGAAACATCGCGAATCGCCTGTCGAAACCGGATGGAAAGGCTCGTCGTTCCGGATTCACAACTGACTGGGATTGTCGCAGCGAGATCCGACCTGCAAACTGTCAATCACCGACGTGAACGTTTCGCAGCACTCACAGAATCGAGAGTCCGATGAGCAGCCACGATTCCACTGAAGTCTACGCAGCGAGAGACGAGATCGACGCAACACTGATCCAGTCAATGCTTGCAGAGGCCGGCATCGAGGCGCGAGTCGTTGGTGGGGAAATCACGGGCGCCATCGGAGGGGTGCCAGCAGGACTACCGTCGGCACCTCGTGTCTGGGTGATGGATGACGACGCCGCAGCGGCGACCAGCCTCATTCGCGAGATGGAAGAAAAACGCGCCGAGACCTGGCGACAGCACACAAAGAATGACGACGAACAGACAAAGACATCCGAGCCGTCACTTGGAGAGCAGGTTGCAACGGCTGCTGTCATTGCAACGGGTGCTGTCATTGGGGCGGCTGCCTTTGGAACCTTTCCACGCATGCGGGCCGGTAACAAAGCAGACGAAGATTCAGCCGATCATGATGAAGTCTGGGAATGCTCGGGTTGCCATGAGTCGGTAACCGTCGATTTCGATATCTGCTGGAATTGTCAGCTGCCGCGGATCAGCGACGGGGCAGTAGGTGATGCAGCAACCGACGTCTGATTAACCGAGTGCTGGCAGCGTGGCTTTGTGAAAGTCCGTCACTGCCTGATATCGATTGGCGATTTCGATCAACTTGTTTTCACTGAACGCGCGACCGGCCAGTTGAAGGCCCGTGGGAAGCCCGCCTTCGCCCAGGCCGTTGGGAATCGACAAAGCGGGAATTCCAGTTGACGCGCCGGCTCCACCGAGGTCGGTAATCTGAGACGAATGAAACCCGCGACGATGTTCGCTCCACGGCCGATCGTTCGGGTAAGCAGTCGTGGCGAGAGTCGGCGTGACGACCGCTTCGAACGGCTTGAGGAACTCGTCGATGGCTCGCTGCATCTTCGGCCGGATACGCATCGCGTTGATGTAGTCTTTGGCTGGGATAACCAACGATGAATGAATCCCCCAGTGATCTTCCTCAGCCGTCATCTCCCAGATGTCTCCCGTCGTGATCAACCCTTCAAAGGCGGCGGCCGATTCGCAACTGATCAACGTCGAGGCAACCGCCGCCCACGGAAAGTCCGGCAACTCGACTTCTTCGATCTCGCAGAATTCCCGCAGGACATCCAGCGAGGATTCGTAGTTAGAGCGAACTTCCGGCTGAACACTTTTCGCAGCGTCTTTCAACGTTGCAAGTTTGTAACGCTGCGAAGCGTCCTTCTCGACGGGGTTTTCCTTCGGTGGATATTCGTAAGAGCGATCGGCGCATGAATCGTCCGCATGATCAGAGCCGGCAATCGCGTTCAGCACGATCCCGCAGTCGTCGGCCGTTCGGCACATGGGGCCGAGCTTGTCGACAGTCCAGGCAAGGGCCATCGCACCGTGCCGACTGACTCGACCGTACGTTGGCCTCAAGCCGCTGACTCCGCAAAACCCCGCGGGAGTCATGATCGACCCCCAGGTTTCCGAACCGATCGCAAAAGGCACCAAACCACCACCGACCGCTGAACCGGGCCCGGATGACGACCCGCCCGCCCACCTCGAAGTGTCCCAGGGATTCAGTCCCGGTCCGGTGAAAGAAGCATTGGCCTGGCGATAGCCCAGCCCGCCAGCGATCTCGACCATCGCCAGTTTTCCAATCAGCACCGCGCCGGCGTCATTCAGCCGCGCGACGACGGTTGAATCCGCGTCGATAATTCGGTCGCGAAACGGAGCGGCTCCCCAGGTTGTCGGAACATCCTTTGTCGCCAGCAGGTCTTTGACGCCGTACGGAATTCCGTGCAAAGGTCCGCGATCAGTCCCCGATTTCAATTCTCGATCTGCGTTCTTCGCCTGTCGCATCGCGAGTTCCTCAGTCACGGTGACGACGGCGTTCAGCTTTGGGCCGAGCGACTTCAGTCGGTCAAGAAAGAACTCGGCCAACTCGACACAGGAGAATTCGCCCGCGCGGATGTGCTTGCCAATTTGACGGACAGAAGCAAAGACGAGTGATTCTGGAATGTTCGGCACGGTTGCGACCTGTTGAACAATGGGACCTTCGTGAACAACCAAAACCCCGACGCAAAGATACAGCACCGAATGGTATGACAAACGCAGCGCCGGCATACCGCAAGAACCAACCCACCTCACGTGACAACCCAGTAATGTCTACATTCAGACGTAATCTCGTTCCCGGCGGCACGTTTTTCTTCACCTGTGTTACGCACAACCGTCGTCCGATTCTGACAACAGATCTCGGCCGAACCTGCCATCGCGAAGCCATCACCAAAGTCGGAACGGACCATCCATTTAACCTGTTGGCCACCGTGCTGTTGCCCGACCATTGGCATTCAGTCTGGACCCTTCCTCCGGGCGACGATCGCTATTCAATCAGATGGATGCGGGTTAAAGAAGAGTTCACGAATCGATGGATTGAAAAAGGTGGGGCAGAGTCACCACAGTCCGAGTCGCGAGTGAAGCAGCGCAGCGGGGTGTCTGGCAAAGTCGTTTCAGGGAACACACCGTCCGGGACGAGGCTGATCTGCAACGATGCGTTGACTACATTCATTGGAATCCGAGGAAGCACAAGCTTGTGAAACGACTTCAGGATTGGCAGTGGTCGTCGTTTCATCGTTTCGTTGAAGCCGGGCAGTATGAACTCGACAGGGGCGGAGTTGCCCCTGTTCCGGGCTGGAAAAGTCCCGAGTGGGGCGAGTAACCAAAATGGTATGCCGGCGCTGCGCTTGTCATACCCTGCGAATGATTAATTAAGGACGACGACAGATGACGACTCCGATCATGGGCGATGGGTTGCCGGCGACGTTGCTGGAGATGCTGGGCGACGGGTATCAGGTTTTTCCGTGGGATGTTTCGGAAGGTTCTGAGGCTCTGGCGACGTGCGCTGGTGTGATTACTTATGGGCATCCGGGAGTCGACGGTTCGCTCATGGACCGCATGCCCAATCTTCGAGTCATCAGTAATCACGGAGTCGGCGTCGACCATATTGTCGTTGCGGATGCACATGATCGACGGCTGCCGGTTGGGAATACTCCGGGGTGCCTGGACGACGCCACGGCTGACATGACCATGGCATTGCTGATGGCATCGGCCAGGAATGTCGTCATCGGAGACCACTTTGCTCGCGGTCCGGAGTTCACTCATTACGACCCGTCGATTCTGATCGGGCACGAAGTCACCGGCAGCACGCTGGGCATCGTCGGCATGGGGAGGATCGGCAAGCAGGTGGCGAAACGGGCTCGCGCGTTCGACATGAAGATTCTTTATCACAACCGGCGGCGTGACGAAGCCTCCGAGGAAGAATTGGGCGTCGCGTTCCGTTCGCTGGACGACCTGCTCAAAGAAAGCGACTTCGTTGCGTTGAACTGCCCGCTCACAGAAGAGACGACCGGGTTGATCGGCAAGGCTCAGTTTGAGCTGATGAAGCCGTCGGCAACGTTGATCAACATGGCTCGCGGGCCGGTCGTCGTCACCGACGATCTTTACGAAACCCTCAAAGCCGGACGAATCCGCTCAGCCGCTCTGGACGTGACTGATCCGGAACCTTTGCCACGCGACCACCCGCTGCTGACACTCGATAACTTGGTCATCGCCCCGCATTTGGGAAGCGCGTCTCATCGGACCAGGCAAAGAATGCTGGAAATGACGGTTCAGAATCTGGCGGCAGGCCTTGCCGGGCAGTCACTGCCGTACCCTGTTCTGCCGAAGTAGCAGCCAAACATCGATGAGCCTGGCGAGTGGCCACTGCATCTGACGATTCAATGAAGAGGTCGGACCAGGAATGCGTAGGCTGGGACTCGTCGCAGCAACGGTCTGAAGCTGGGGCGAGTCCCAGCCTACACAACTCCGGCCGTGCCTCATCACTGGTTTGTTGCCGGAGCGTTGTCGTGAAAACTGTTGCCTTTCTGAGTGTCGCTTCGATTCTGCTGAACATTGCGACGTCGGCCACTGCGGAAATTTACTACGTCAACAACCGCACCGGAGCGGACCGGAATGACGGGCTTGTCGAAACGCCGCTCAGCAACGTCAGTGGGCCTGTGAAGTCGATCTCCCAGGCTTTGAAACTGGCCAGTTTTGCCGACACGATCAACGTGGCGAACACCGGCGTGCCGTACTACGACAACCTTTCGTTTCAGGGCGAGAAGAACAGCGGCGATCCCGTCCGCCCGTTTCGTCTGATCGGAAACGGGGCGACGATCACTGGAGCAATGGTCGTTCCTGAAGGTGCCTGGCGGGAAGTAGCTCGCGACGTCTGGCAGGTCACACCGTTTCGCAAAGGATTTTTTCAGCTCGTGCGAGACGGCAAAGCGTTGCCGGAAGTTCGACCATCGAACGGCGAAAAGTGGGACACAATTCCCGACCTGGAAGTCGATCAGTGGTGTTCATGGCGCGGCTCGATTTACTATCGGATCGAACGGTTTATGGAACCAGCGACGCAGCGATTGTCCATTGCCCGACGGAGCTGCGGCATCACGGTTTTTGCGGCTCACGATATTGTGATCTCGGACCTGACCGTTCAACACTTCCGTCTGGACGGTGTGAACCTGCACGATCTGGCCACGGAAATTCGCTTGGAGAAGTTGACGTTGAATGAAAACGGCCGTGCCGGGCTGGCAATTGGCGGCTCATCAACGGCGCGAATGACCGATTCGGACATCGCAGCAAACGGCCACCATTCGGTGCTGATTCAGGAAGCGGCCGCGATCGGGCTGGAAGACTGCATTCTCGACGCAAAGCCAACGGTCCTGCAGAAGTAGATCGCGGCGGCCCGCACTCGTCAGACGCTACGAATTCCCGATCGTCCAAAACCCCACTTCGAGGGGCGAGTTCTGGACAACCGGCTGGAATTTGCGTAGTGAAGTGCTGAAGTCTTTCGTTTCAAACTTTGTGCCCGTTGTTTTCCAGGTGGAATTCGAATGGCCTCTCACGGGGTTATTCAAGGGCGGAGTTTGTTTTCTGTCAGACTTCCCTTGCTGGCCGGTTTTCTGTGGGCGAGGTTCTCGCCTGACGAAAGCTCGCCGGTTGGTGGAAAGTGTTGCAGTCACCTGCGCTTTCCGGAGCCGCCTCATGAAATCGTACGTCGAGTTCAATGGGCTGGCCGAGCAAACATCTCGCGCCGCATTTTCGAGTCTGCAATTGGCCAGCAACCCGGACGAAGAAACATTCATTGACGACGAACCGGTCGAAGATCGGCTGGACGAACTTGCGGCTGAATTTGTCGAACGCTGCCGCCGGGGTGAATCTCCAACGATCGCCGAATACGCCAGGCAGCACCCGGACCTTGCTCAGGAAATCTGCGACCTGTTCCCGACCATCGCGCAGATGGAAGGGCTCAAAGTTCAGATCGAGCAGGATCAGCAGCCGAACGCGAACCGTGGAATGGTCGCTGGTCATGTGCCGCTTTCTCATCTAGGCGATTTCCGAATCATTCGCGAAATTGGCCGCGGAGGCATGGGCGTCGTCTATGAAGCCGAGCAAATGTCGCTCGGCAGGCGAGTCGCCATTAAAGCTCTGCCGTTGCTTTCGACCAGCCAGCCGGAGCTTGTCAAAAGGTTTCAGCGAGAAGCCCGCACGGCAGCCCGGCTTCACCATACGAACATTGTCCCCGTGTTCGGCGTCGGCGAGGCGCAGGGTTTTCATTACTACGTCATGCAGCTCATCGATGGCATCGGCCTAGATGCTTTTACTGGGGACAGTACAGGCACAAAGTCAGACTCGATCGCGTCGCAATTGATGACCGAACTGGACGGGCTGACTGATCAGAGTCTGTCGATTCCTTCGATCCGAAAAATCGAAGATCACGACGCGGTTTCGACGAGTGCCACTGGCTCTGCCAGTGCCGAATTACCGGAAGACACGGATTCGAGAAGCACTGGCAAAGCCAGTGGCACACCAGTGTCGGATCAGACGCTGACCATCGCTCAGATTGTCGAGATCGGTATCCAGGCGGCCGACGGGCTGCACTATGCACATGCTCAAGGGACGTTGCATCGAGACATCAAGCCGGGCAACTTAATGCTCGACGGAAACGGAGTCGTCTGGGTGACGGACTTCGGTCTCGCCAAGGCCATGGAAGGCGACGATCTCACTCACACAGAAAACGTCGTCGGCACGGTCCGGTACATGGCTCCGGAGCAGTTTCGAGGAAACACGGACTCGCGAAGCGATATCTACAGTCTGGGCATCACGCTCTACGAGCTGGTCACGGGGAAGCGAGCGTGGTCGGCCACCAGCCGCAGTGCTTTGATAACTGAGATCATGGATGGGCACCTCGCACCGCTCCGCAAGATCGTGGCGAACATCCCGCGCGATCTTGAAACAGTCATTCTGAAAGCGACGGCGCAGGACGTTAAACATCGTTACCAGACGGCTGGCGAGCTGGCCGAAGACCTGCGACGTTTCGCTGCCGACCGACCAATCCTCGCCCGGCGTGCGAGTTCTCTGGAACGACTCTGGCGATGGGGACGGCGTAATCCGGTCGTCGCTGGCCTGTCTCTGGCAACGACGCTTTCGCTCACTTTGTTCGCCGTGGCCGCGGCGGTCGGTTACACGGCTGAGCGAGATCAGCGGGAACGCGCCGAACAGACTTCCGACCTGGCGCTCGAAGCTCTGGATCGGATTTTCGAGAAGTTCGCGCCCGGAGATTCGATTGCAACCTCAAGCCCGTCGCTGGCTGGTGAAGCGGGAGCAGGTTCTGAACACGCGGTACTTTCGCCCGAAGCCGCTCGGTTGCTGGCGGGGATGCTGGAGTTTTACGAACGTCTGGCGAGTCAGTCCGACGATGATCCGAAGCTCCTTCTGAAATGTGCTCAGGCCAGGCAGCGGGTCGGGGATATTTACCAGCGACTCGGAAAGTACGAAGCCGCGATTACTTCGTACCAGATTGCCGTTTCGGATTACGAGAAACTCGCGGCCCACGATCAGGCAAACGCGTTCGGCAATCCCGTTCTTGTGAAGGCCGGCCTGCTTAACGGCATCGGAGCGTGCGAGCTGATGCTTGCTCAGCAGGACGCGTCGCAGAAGTCTCACGACGCAGCATTGCGACTTCTGAATTCGTTGCCCGAAGACGACCAGCAACTCGCCATCGTTCGTTATGAAAAAGCACGAACCTACACCCTGCTGGCTCGTCGGCTGCGGCCGGGCGAGTCGGTAACGTCTCAACAGTTTGCCGAAACTCCGAGAGACTTCGGGCGGCCGAACGACTTTCGACCCGGGCCAGACGATTTCAGACCCGGGCCAGGTGGTCGCCCTGGTTCCGGCGAGTTTCGACTCCCGCCTGGATCGCAAGGCAGGCCTGGAAATCTCGGCTCTGGACAACGACGTCGGCGCGAAGACTCGTTTCGCCCTACGCAGCAGGGGGCCGCAAATCGTCGGCAAAGATTCAGCCATTTTTCAGAAGCGATCGGGATTCTGGAAAAGCTGACGACTGAAGCTCCCGACGTGGCCCGGTATCGATTTCTGCTGGCGCTGTGTCTTCGCGAAACGTCACAGCTGAACGACGAAGGTGTCAACTCGACGCTCAATCGTGCCTGCAAACTGCTTGAGTCGCTGGTAGCCGAGTACCCGGAACTTCCTGAGTATCGCCTGGCGCTGGCCGAGTCGTACGCTCGGGCGGAAGGTCGCCCCGAACAAATGCGGCCGGAAGATATGGAAGTGGCGGAGGCCAGCCTGGCGATGGCCGCCGCGCACGCTCGGCAACTGGTCGAGGAGCACCCGACCGTTCCCGCTTATGCAAGTTCGCTCGTCCATATCTGCAGCCGACTGGCGACGATCCAGGAACGGCACGCTCAGGAATTCTACGGACCGGAACACCGCACGCTGATGTCCGAAGCGGAACGGAATCTGCGATCGGCTCTTGAGCTTCAGGAGTCGCTCGTCCGACGCGAGCCCAACGTCGCCACGTTCCACCTTTGGTCGGCAAGATTCCGAAATTCAATCGCCCGCATGTTGCGAGAGCAGAACCGAATGGACGAAGCTCGCCAGATGAGCGAGTACGCGATCGAACGGCTCGCCGAGTATCCGACTTCCACCGGAGACATTTCAACGAAAGCCGAAACGCTGGGCGTGCTCTATCAATCGCTCGGCGCCACGCTTCGCAGTCTGGGTGAAGTCGAAGCCGCCGTCGACGCGATGCTTTCCGCCCAGGAACAGTTCGACCTGGCCGATGCCGAGCGGTCGCGGCGACACTCAGAGTAAAGGACTGGGGAATTCCCGGTGGGTAGCAACGTGCCCCGTCGATGGCCTAAAACTCAGCCCTCGCTGCCCTCGCGATGTCTCACCTGGTACAGACACCGCGTCGGCAGATGAAGATGGTCGAGTGTCCCCCTCGGCTGCTTTTTCAGCGAGGTTCAGTTCCTCATCAGAAAGAGGAGTCATGCCGCATCTTGTCGCTCAGGGACCTGAGCCGGCACA
>CALDJX010000421.1 GCA_937899075.1 uncultured Planctomyces sp.
CCTACCTCGCAACGCTCGCCGGATGACCGCTAAAATATGCGAAACTGGAACTTAGACGCGGTCCTGTGCGACGCTCTGGACGTTCGATTTGCGGACGATGCTTGGTCAAAAGCAGCAACTGCCATCGGCTTTCGCAGTTCTGCTGTTGATCGGGGCGTCCTCAGTTGCGTACTTTTCCGCTTCTGATGCGTGATTACTTATAGAACGACGACAATTCAGTCACGCGCAGGCGTCGCTGAATATCTTGCGTGGGTCCGTCTCGGTGCGGTTTCGATTTTTGCGGCAGAGATGTGTGCAAATGTTCTGTGTTCGTCTCGTTGTGTTCCAAATCTTGAATTTCGCGTGGATTCGCGTATGCTAGAGCGGTTTCTATCTGCCCTATCTTCGTTGGCGTCGTGCACTGGATGAAGTACGCACTGCGTCAACGCTCGTTATCTGTCTTGTTTGAGTCTTTTCCGTCCCTACTTTTTGCGAGGTTAGATCATGCGACTCTTGTCATCTCAAAGTTTGCTCGATTTGAGAGGTCGCCACCCTCGGCGAGCCTTCACTCTGATCGAACTCCTGGTGGTCATTGCGATCATCGCGATCCTGGTTGCTCTGCTGTTGCCTGCTGTGCAGCAAGCGCGAGAGGCTGCTCGCCGGAGCCAATGTAAAGCCAATCTGAAGAACATCGGCGTTGCAGTTCACAACTTCCACGACACCTACAATGCCTTGCCTCCGCTCGTTAACCACTCAGGAGGTCCGACGTTCTTTTTCCACATTCTTCCATACATCGACCAGGCGGCGATGTACGAACTCTATAGCGGCGGCGCGAAAAACGGCTCTGGTAGGCCAACAGGCCCACGCGAGCATATGAATGACAACTATCAGATCATCGTGGATGCCGGTCTTGTGAGTGGCGTAAACGCTGGGATTCCTGTTTACTTTTGTCCGTCAGTTCCGTCTCGTCCTAAGGCGGAAACCGGTGGGAATGCTCGCGGTCCGTCGGGGGACTACGCAGTTGCGTTCATGCAGGGCCAGGGCTTCGACAAGAATGCCGACTTTTCTTCAACAGAGGACTCCTGGTGGGGGCATCATGACTCCAATAACCAGGGAGGTATCGATCGACAAAAAGGTCTGATCAAGACCGGCAACACTGTTGGCTTACCCAACGACGGCGGTGTCCAGGGGCACACCGGGCGTCGCCGAGAGCAGGCGAAATTTACTGAAAACTTTGCGAGTGCGACGGACGGCACCAGTAACACATTGATCGTCGGTGAGAAGTTCTGGACACAACAGGAACTTTCACGTGGTGGTAACGCTAACCACAACAACTGCGACAAATCCATCTTCGTCCAGGACGGTGGCTGGAGAGAATACATGGTTGCGAGAAACGTCAGATTGCCGTTTAAGACCGGGCTGCATCTGGACGGGCCCGGCGACTGGCCGGAAGACAATCCCAACGGCACGGGTGCTGCTCGTTCAACTGGATTCGGAAGCATGCATGCAGGAATCGTTCACTTCCTGATGGCTGACGGCGCCGTCGTTGCGCTGAGCGAGACACTTGACCAGGAAGTAAGATGGGCACTGGCTGGTCGGGCCGATAACGAGACGCCTAACGGATTCTGATTGCACGTCGAATGTTACGCTTCAATCGACTGCTAATATGAGCCGGCCACGTGAAAGCGTGGCCGGTTTTGTAGGGCTCATCTCGATACGAATTTGCGATCGATTCGTGTAAAGGGCTCGTGTTTCAATGGATTTATCTTTTCAGTCAGGCCGAAATCAAATGAAGTATCTTGTTACCTTGCTGTTTGCTGTTGGTGTTGCGGGATGTGGCGGAGCATCGGGTACGGACATCGCTGGCACTGTGTCGTTCCTGGAAGGGGGGGCACTGCCAAAGGGTGTGGTTAGTATAAATGGGCCTGCTGGTTCTTACCGTGGATCGATCAGCGCTGACGGCACTTATGTAATCACCGGTGTGGCTGAAGGTGACTACAAAGTTACGATCACTGGAGCAATGGATGGCGATCCGGCTGCGGTTAATGAAATGAATTATGATGCTGAGGGAAACTACATTGAGCCTGACGTCGTGGAACCAAAGTCGTTGATTAGTGGGATCTACTCAAGCTCAGACACGTCAGGACTCACACTTAAAGTGCCAGGTGAATATGATCTGCGGGTGGCTAAGGCTGAATAATTCATTGAACAACTTGCGATCGCGACTACAAGCCTACTGCTGTGCATTAGGCTCTTTTCCGTTTGTGTTTTTGCAAATTGGGTGCGATTCTGAACGCCCCGTCGCGACCACAGGTTCTGACGTTGAAGCCATTGAGACTCGGCCGCATGAGGCACGAGATGCCGAACTTCCGTTCGCAAAACCTGTCGTTCGCAGCGACCGCCCGCTTCGTGACGACGACTGGTTCGATGACCGAGCGTCGGCACTCGGCCTGACGTTCTCCTATCGGGACGGCAGCGACGGAGGGTGTTATCAGTTGCTTGAGTCGGTCGGTGGGGGCGTGGCCGTACTGGACTACGACGCCGACGGCTGTGCCGATCTGTTCTTTACGGGCGGCGGCTCACTCAAGCGTGACCGGGAGTCGATTCTTATCGAAGGACTTTCGGCCGGGCTGTTTCGCAATCTCGATACCGAGGTGATGGAGAATACGACCGCCCTCGCAGGCGTTGACTCAGCAGCAATCTACACTCACGGTGTAAGCGTTGCAGATGTAAACAGTGACGGGTTTTCAGACGTCATCGTTGCCGGATATCGTGGAATGCAGATCTGGGTTAACAGTGGGGATGGAGCGTTCATCGAGCAGAGCGGGAATCTTGGAGTTCGGTCGGATGCCTGGAATGTTTCGCCTGCCGCCGGCGACCTTAATAATGATGGACTTGTCGACCTTTATGTGCTGACGTATGCGGATTGGCAGCCGGATCCGAAACGCGTCTGTTACAACGACAAACAGTTACACGATATCTGCGGCCCGACCATGTTTCCGGGAGCTCGTGATCTGGTCTTCCTGAATCAGGGTCAACAGTTTCGGGACGCCAGTATTGAGGTGGCATTGGTTCCGCAGAATCGAGGGCTTGGAGTCCTCATGGCAGACCTGGACGACAACGGGTATATCGACATCGCTGTCGTCAACGACGTCGAGGAGAATCTTCTATATTTTAATTCGGGCAGTTTTCCATTGAGCGAAGAAGGTGTCATCGGCGGGATCGCCTATTCAAATTCCGGTGAACGCGAAGGGTCGATGGGAGTTGATCTCGCAGATTTTGACGGAGATGGTGCTCCCGATCTCTGGTATACAAACTACACACATCAGGACAATTCTCTGCTTCGGAATATCGAGGGAACTGGATTCGTACACTGCGCAGAGTTGCTCGGACTATCCGGCGACTCGCGATCATGGGTTGGGTTTGGTACCGGATTCGGAGACTTCAACGGCGATGGTTGGCCGGATATTTATGTCATCAACGGGCACGTTGCCTACGACAGACTCGACAGCTCGTATTTTCAGCCACCGCAGCTGTTTGTGAGTCAGCAGGGAAAGCGATACAGACAGGTAAGTGAGGACGGTGGCCCCTATTTTGATCACCGCCGCTCGGGGCGTGGTTCAGCGGTCGTTGACTGGAATAACGATGGCAGCCTTGACCTCGCAGTCGTTCATCAGAATGACCCCATTGCTTTACTGACGAATCGAATAGCCAGTCGCAATTGGATACGAGTTGATCTTGTTGGGACGACAGTTGAGAGAGGGGCAATCGGAGCCAGAGTCAAAGTTACAACTTCTCGAAGAACGCTGACGCAGTGGAAGATTGGTGGCGGCGGGTACGCCTCGCAACGGGATAGCCGTTTATTGTTTGCTTTACCTGACGATGCCCCTGTGACGGTAACAGTCACGTGGCCAGGTGGCATTGAAGACGTCCATTCCGGCCTCAGGCCAGGAGGGTACAAGCTGATCGAGGGAGCGGAAGCCTATGCTTTTTAATAGGATTCCCGTCATACACCTGCTGATCGCAATGCTCATTCTTATCCCGTGTGTGCTTACCTTTTACCCCGCCGGGCAGACTGCTGAATCGCAATTGTTGCGAGTTCGTGAGGAAGCTCAGCGAATCGTCGATGCTCCGGAGCGACGGTCGGTGTTCACCGAACGCTGCATTGCTAAAGCGACCCCTTTGTTCGATACCGAAGGGCGAATTGGATCAACGGCGATGCTTTACTACATCGCCGTCGCGCCAATTGTTGGTGCCGACTTAAGTATTGCGTCGATTCCGCCGGCAAGCGAAGTGTTCCTGATCGAGACGCTCGACCTCCTTCTCATATCGGAGCTGCTCTTTTATACCGATCGGCTTGGTCCCGCAGAGCAGTTAGTCGGAGTCGCCTTGGATGGTGGCGAACTCCGAGCAGCTACACTTGAGCTGGCGATCAAAATTCGAACCGAGCTGGGAAGCGATGCCGACGTAATGCAGCACACTGAAGAGTGGGCTCAATTGGACCCAGGCAATCCGAAGCCGTACCGCATCCAGGCAATGGTGCATCGAAATCACGCGCGGTGGGACAATTTCATTGTTTCTGCTGAGCGAGCTGTTGAGTTAACGCCACCAACTGATTGGATGCTGCAGGTCGAGCTTGTCGATGGCTACACGCATCTTGGCAGAATCGACGCAGCACGTCGCGAGCTGGATCGAATTCGCGAAGCGCGGCCCGACCTCATAGAAATCGCGCCTGTAATGCATGCCCGATTACTGCTTCAGGAGGGGGATCACGACTTGGCAGAGGATATCATCGACCGTTGCCTTGTTGACTACGGAGACGATACCGAGGCCATGCTGATGAAAGGGAAACTTCGAATCGCGAAAGGAGACTATGCCGCCGCAATCGCGTTATTCGAGAAGGTAAAGCTTATTGATCCAGCTGATGAACAAGCCTACTACCAACTTGGTCAAGCGTATGCTCGATCAGGGAATAAGGAAGCGGGACAAAAATCTCTCGACCAACATCGTCGATTGCTGGACGCGAAAATCGCACTGTATTCGCTCGAGCAAAAAGCGGCTCGAGAGCCCCGGAATGCCGCAGTGCGGCGTGAATTGGCTGCCGCGTATTCCAGAATCGGATTACCACAATTGGCCGAATTCTGGATGCGGGCTGCACGTGCGTCAGGGGATGGGGCATGACTGTCTCTTACCGCCGGAGATGTGTGCTCGCTGCCGTCATTCTGGTGAGCACGCTCGTACTTTGGGCGTGTGGCGTCTTCGACTTTGCGGAGCCATCGGCATCACAGTCAGTGTATGAACAGGCGCGAGTCGCGATTCGTGAACAGAATTTCGAAGCTGCACAGCGGTTGCTGCGTGATCGCCATTTTGATGAAAACGCTCAGCCGAAAGTATTGGCTGAAATGTCCGAAGCGTTCTGTTCGGCTGGATACTTCTCGGCATCCGAAACATGTCTGAATACAGCAATAAGGCTGGCCGGAACCAATTCCACCGAGTACCACCTTCGTTTGGCGACTCAGAAATTTGTCACCGGTCGCTATTGGGAAGCACAGCAGAACTGGAATTATCTTCTGACATTTGGCGGACTCGATCTGATTTCGTTTCCCGCCCTTGGAAATCGGGAGATCAGATTCGGGTACGAAGACGTCGCGATGGAACGCGGGCTTGAAAACGGCGTTAGCGATTTGCTCGTGTATTTCGGACTTGGGCACCGTGCATTTCAGGAAAAGGAGTTCACGCAATGTAAAGCACTTCTTGCCAAGGCACTTGAACTCGATCCAGGCTTTATTGATGCACAACTTCTGTGGGGCGAAATGCTCTACGAGCAGGGCTTGATTGGTGAGTTGTCCGCGTGGATGACAAAAATGCCTGAAGCAAACCGGAAGCGACCGATCTATTGGGTACTCGTTGGAAGGTTGCACCTTCATCAGGGGCTCGTAGGTGAGGCAAGCGGCTGTTTCAGAAAAGCGTTTCAACTAGATCCGATGAATTACATTGCGGTCGAACAGTTGGCTCGATGTCAGCAACGGCTCGAGCTGCCAAAACATGTTCCGGCATTGTTGGCAAGGGCTCGTCGATTGAAGGATTACGAAGAGACTTGTCGTCGGATTCACGGAACCACAAAACTCATTGAGGCAGACATCAGACGAGCCGAACAATGCTGTGATCTATTGGGAACATACCGCGAGGCACTTGGATGGAATCAAATTCTCAGATCGGTATTCGGCGAATCACGTGAGGCATCCCAACGAGCGGCCAACTACAACCTGCGGACCGGCAAGCCGCAGACGCGTTCGAATCCCGAATTTGATATGAGGGCAGAACTTTCTGTGCCCGATGCCCTGCTTCCTGCTGTACCATTTCTTGTTGGGTCCGAAGGCGGAAACCGCGGCGTCAAGATTCGATTTGAAGACCGCGCTGCAAGTTCGGGGATCAATTTTTCTTACGAAAGTGGTTCCGACTCAGCGTCAGATCGCACGCTACTTTTCGAGTTTACCGGTGGTGGTGTCGCAGCTTTGGATTTTGACCGTGATGGCTGGCCAGATCTCTTCTTCAACCAGGGGGGAAAGATGCCACATAAGACCGCTCCAGTTCGGTCTACTGGAAATTCTGACGCCACCGATAAGCTTTTTCGTAATTGCGGCATTGATGACTGGCAGGAAGTCTCAATAAATGCAGGTCTCGCTGACGGCTCTTATGGCCAAGGCGCTGCCGTCGGCGATCTGAATGCTGACGGGTGGCCAGACCTTTACGTGGCAAATGTCGGAGAAAATGTTCTTTGGTTAAACAATGGAGACGGAACGTTTTCGAACCTGCACTCTGTTGAATTTTCTCGTTCAGCGGGTTGGACTGTCAGTTCCGTACTGGCGGATTTCGACGGAGATTCTCTGCTGGATGTTTACGACGTCAACTACGCAACGCTTTCGTTGATCAAGACCGAGATGTGTCAGTCTGGCGACGCATCGGTACCATGCGACTCTGAAACGCAACTTAATGCAGGTCAGGATCAACTACTGGTAAGTCGCGGAGATGGCGAGTTTGACAACGTGACTGATTCATGCGGTATCAATCGGCCAGGCGGACTTGGTTTGGGTGCTGTTGCGGCCTGTTTCGATCAGGACTCACGACTGGATCTGTTCATCGCAAACGATGCTCGCCCCAATTTCCTGTTCGTAAACAATTCAGCCGAAAGAGTTGCATTCTCCGAGGAAGCATTGGCCCGTGGCCTCGCCTTTAGTGGAACCGGTCGAGCCCAGGCATGTATGGGTGTTGCAGCGGGCGACCTGAGTGGCGACGGACTTCTGGACCTTTTTGTGACTAACTTTTACAAGGACTACAATACTCTCTACACGCAAGTTCCGGGTGAGCTCTTCTGTGACGAGACGAATGTCAGCGGTCTGCATGAGGTGAGCCATCGAAAACTAGGATTTGGAACACAGGCTTTTGACGCCGACCTCGACGGAGATCTTGATCTGATTGTCGCCAACGGTGACGTCGTGGACTTTTCAGACAGCAACGCAGATCGACGATTTCGCCAATCACCTCAGTTCCTGTTGAACGACGGCCATGGCCGCTTCGTCGACGTAGATGGTGGAACGTTAGGCGATTATTTTCTGGGTAAGTACCTTGGTCGAGGGCTGGCATTGTTGGATTGCGATCGGAACGGCCTTCAAGATATCGTCGTATCGCATATCGGCGCTCCAGCCGCCCTTGTCGTGAATTTGACGGATGAGCCCGGACACTTCGTCGCTTTCAGTCTCGTCGGAGTTTCCAGTTGTCGTGACGCGATTGGCAGCAGGGTCAACCTGGAAACAAGGCGACGTGATTTCTCTCAACAGTTGACTGCGGGCGACGGTTACATGGCTTCTAACGAGCGGCAGTTAATTTTCGGCCTGGGCGACAATCCGTCGATCGAAGCCGTCAGTGTTACCTGGCCTGCCGGGACCACTGAACGATTCGAAGTCGCTGAGTGTAATTCCTGGTATGTGCTCGTCGAAGGCAGTGGAATCGCGTGGAAATGTCCGCAGTACTGATTTTTGCAGCGAGCAACTATGACTGCCCGAACTTTGCAGAGGTGTGTTTTCTCTAAGGTGACTGCGTCGGTGTTAGCGTCGATCGTTCTTACGTTGACCGTTGGATGTAACACCGATCGGACTGAGAATACTGTCGGGGTTGAGAAGGTCAATCAACCCGAGTTGCCCCTTCGGTCTCATGATCGAATGCTGAAGATTCTTGCGGAAATTGCATCCAGTAGTAGTGACGACAACGACTTTGTTGGTGACCGTCATGCACGTCAACTCCGAGCGTACCTTGACGCTGCAGGTTACCTTGTGTCCCTCTCTCGGAAACGTCAGTGGGAACTCCATTTTGAACTTGGAAGAGCCGAGCTACGTTTGGGGAATGAGGAACGCGCAATTGAGTTGCTCGAACGGTCATTGGAGTTGTTGCCGGCAGACGAGATCGCACTGACAAAGAAAACACACTTCGAGCTTGGAGTAGCGTCACTGCGATACGGTGAGACGCAGAATTGTTGCCTCTTGCACTCGCATGAGAGCTGCATTGTACCAATTCGTGGAAAGGGGCTACACACACAGCCCAAAGGCGCTGAAGGGGCAATCAAGCATTTTGGGAAGGTGTTAGAACTGCCATCTGCGAAGGAAGGGGACGACGAGCGACTGGACATTGACGAGGCTGCACGCTGGCTGCTCAATATTGCATATATGACACTGGGGAAATATCCGGATGATGTTCCAGAGCAGTTCCTTGTTGATCCTTCATTCTTCGAGCCGGAACTCGATTTTCCGCGGTTCGTTAATGTGTATCCGAAACTGGGGTTAGATACGTTCAATATGTGCGGCGGGGCCATCGTCGACGATTTCGATGACGATGGAGATTTGGATGTAGTCACTTGTTCATGGGACGTTACGGGGCAAACGCAAGTGTTTCGAAACGGTAGCGACGGTTCGTTTAAGGATGTCACCGCAGACTCAGGGCTTGTGGGATTTTACGGCGGGCTGAATCTGAATCACGCTGACTACGATAATGATGGAGATCTGGACGTCTACATCATGCGGGGGGCATGGCTGCGCGGAAATGGACTGCACCCGAACTCGCTACTTCGCAATGACGGCGATCTGAAATTCATCGACGTAACTTTCGACGTGGGACTGGGTGAACAGTTTCTCCCGACGAAAACGTCTGCTTGGGCCGACTACGATAATGATGGAGATCTGGATCTATACGTTGGCAACGAGTCGTCGGATGGCGTTCTTGCCCCGTGCAATCTCTTTCGTAATGACGATGGGCGATTTGTAGATGTTGCGGTCGAAGCTGGAGTTGCAGACACCGTATTTTCAATGGGAGCGGCGTGGGGGGATTACAACGACGATGGATGGCCCGACCTGTATTTGTCAGTCGTCGGGGAGAATAAGTTATACCGAAACGACAAGGACGGAACGTTTACCGATGTTGCTCACGAGGCGGCCGTCACGGAGCCAAGTGCGAGCTTTCCGACATGGTTCTGGGATTATGACAACGATGGGCACGAGGATATTTTTGTTGGATGCACCTCCGGACCCGTCGGCGTGCTGGATACCGAAATTCGTTTCGAGATGATGCATCTCTACCGTAATCGGGGTGATGGTACGTTTGTCGATGTGACTGAATCAGTTCAGCTTGACTATCCGGCGACGCCAATGGGGGCGAACTTCGGCGACCTGAATAATGACGGATACTGTGACTTCTATCTTGCAACCGGGAACACGCCCTATTCGGAGATTC
Source organism: uncultured Planctomyces sp. (assembly GCA_937899075.1). Taxonomy (GTDB): domain Bacteria; phylum Planctomycetota; class Planctomycetia; order Planctomycetales; family Planctomycetaceae; genus JABMPE01. The sequence goes on from CALDJX010000421.1 coordinate 9,760, forward strand.
GTCCCAATGTGATGTTTCTCAATGACCGAGGTAAGCGGTTCCAGAACGTGACGATGGCCGGAGGATTCGGACACCTTCAGAAAGGACACGGAGTATCGTTTGCTGATATCGACAATGACGGCGATCAGGATGTCTATGTGCAACTCGGAGGGGCATATCCGGGTGACAGGTACAATGACGCGTTGTTTGAGAATCCGGGTTTCCAGAATCACTTCGTAGCGTTGAAGTTGGAAGGCCGCAGGTCAAATCGTTGCGCGATTGGTGCTCGCGTCCGACTTGACATTACGGAGAAGAGCGGGGAACAACGATCGATTTTCCATACCGTCAGTTCAGGGAGTAGTTTCGGTGCGAATCCATTTCGACAAGTGATTGGCATTGGAACGGCGACCAAAGTTGACCGCTTACATATATCATGGCCGCTGCCGGACGTGTCGCAGGAATTCTTCAATGTTGTTGGCGATAAATCGTATCGGTGCATTGAGGGCGGGCAAATGGATGAGATTAAATTGACTAGCTTTCAAATTGGTGGGAAAGGTCACCCATAGTCGATACGTTTTGTATTCGCGCTCTGGCGGCGTCAATTGAAGCCTTCGAGAAGTCTGGCAGATGAAGCAAGGCCGGTCGGGTGTCGGCCGTGGCAGAGTCGCTCAGGCACGTTCGAAAATTGCCAGTGTGTCGGCGATGCTGTTTCGATGGACCAGTACCACTGCGGTGTCGCCGGCTTTCAGCTGATCATCCGCGCCGGGGACGCTGATGAAATCTTCTCGAACCACCGCCGCGATCAGGCAGCCGGGTAGCGATACATCCTTGAGTGGTGCTTTTGTAACTGGTGCGCCTTCAACAATCTCAACTTCCCAAACTTCGGCATCACCTTTGGAGATTTCGGAGCCGGAGATAATCACGCCGCCCTGGACCATTCCAAGGATCTGACGTGATGTCACTTCGCGAGGGCTGACGGCAACGTCGATTCCCAGGCGTTCCAGCACGTTGGCATAATCCGGGCGACGGACGACGGACAGAATTCTCGCGCAGCCGAGTTCCCTGGCTTCGACACCGCAGACAATGTTGTCTTCGTCACGACCGGTTGCGGCGACAAAGATTTCAGCCTTACCAACACGTGCTTCCTGCATTTCGACCTGTCGAGTGACGTCTGCGTGCAGAACTGTTGTGCCGGGCAGTCTCTGAGCCAGGTAATCGCATCGCTCGGCGTCCGCTTCCATCAGAACGGTGTTGTATCGTCCCTTCTCGAGAAGTCTCGCGAGATTGAAGCCGATCTCTCCCCCGCCGGCGATGATGACGTTCAGCTTTGGTGGCGGCTTGTGTTCGAAGTAGTCCTGCTTAACTTTATCCAACGCTTCCTGAGATCCGAACAGCGTGACATGGTCGCCGGGTTCGATGACGTCGTTGGCTCCAGCGATAATGCATCGATCATCGTTTGAGATCAGACCGATTCTCACATGCTGCGGAAGTTTCAAGTCTTTGAGCGGAACGCCTGCCCCTTTCGAGCCAGTTTCGACCGCGAACTCCTGAACTTCGATGCCGCCTCGCGCAAAGTTCTCGACGGCAAACAATGTCGGCATTCTGATCGCGCGAGCAAGTTCCAGCGCTGTGAGATATTCCAGACTCAGCAGCCGGTCGATGCCGAAGTGTCGCCGGTAATCGAAGGTGCTGGTGTCGAGATAAGCCTGTTCGAAAACGCGAGCCAGACTTCGCTTGGCGCCCATTGCTTTGGCCAGGCTGGCTCCAACGAGATTCACCTCGTCCAGTGAAGTCACTGCCAGCACGAGATCCGCACTTTGAACACCCGCCTGAAACAGAACGATGGAATCGCAGGCCGATCCGCAAAGTGTCCGCACATCAAGTCGTTCTTCCACGAGCGACAAAGCGCCTCTTGAAGCGTCGACCAGGCAAACGTTGTGATTGTTGGCACAAAGCAGTTCAGCAATTGAAGTGCCGACTGTGCCCGCTCCAAAGATAACGATATTCATGTCAGCTCAGCTTCCTGCAGGAACTCTTGTCGTGATGACTTGCTGCACAGCACCGTCGGTACCAGCGCATTGAATGTTCGCGGACGCGGGGCACGAAACCCCGAGCGCATCACTGCTGATCCGGCACGATCGCGTTGTGATAAACGTCCTGAACATCGTCGCAGTCATTGAGCATCGTCATGAACTTTTCGAACGCAGGCAGGTCGTCTTCGCTGATCTCAGTATTCGCCTGAGGGATAAACGTGACTTCCTGGACTTCGAGTTCGATATCGGGAAACGCTTCCTGCATTGCCTGCGTGGCCTTGAAGAATTCACTGGCCGGAGCGAACAACGTCAACTGACCGTCCTTGTGCTCGATGTCGTCGACATCAACGTCTGCGTCCAGCATTGCTTCCAGCACCTGATCTTCGTTGTCGCCTTTAAATGACAGAACCGCCAGATGATCGAAGAGATGCGCGACTGAACCTGCCGGACCAAGCTTTGAGCCTGTCTTTGTGAAGCAGTTTCGAACGTCAGTAATCGTGCGGTTGGGATTGTCGGATAAACAGTCGACGATCACTGAGCAGCCGCTCGGGCCGAAACCTTCGTAGCGCGCAACCGAATAATCTTCGCCGCCGGTCCCTTTGGCTTTTTCGATCGCCTTCTCGATGACGTGACTGGGAACCTGCTCCCGCTTGGCCCTGTCGATCAGACTTCGCAGCCCTGGGTTGGCTTCCGGGTCCGGCACCCCGTTTCTCGCCGCCATATAGAGCTGTTTGCCGTACTTCGAATAGAGCTTGGACTTCTGGCCCGCAGTCTTCATGATCGAGTGCTTGCGGTTTTCGAAACTTCTTCCCATGTGATTATCTTTATGTCGTAATTACAGATTGTTTGAAATCTCAGATCGATGGAGTCTTCCGCGGCGATCGCTAAAGATCGTGTCCAGAATCGCTTCCCGATTTTATACCAGCACGAAGCGCGAGCGAGTGAATTTGGAGTATTCACTCGCTCGCGCTTCGTGCTGGTATCGGGAACTTATTTCCGACACGTTCCTAAAGACTGGGATCGCAAGTCGCTGAGCAGGCGAATGGTCGCAACGATCGGTCTTATGATCAATCAACTATTCGACTCAATCCGGCCTGGCGACTGCAGAAATCGAGTCCCAAAATGGCGTACCGCGACAAACCGCCGAAGTCGGCTATCCAACGGTCGTCTCTCGAGCGAACCGACAAACCACGCGGCGAAAAATTCACTCCGACGGGATCCGCGAACGCAACATCGACTAAAGGACGGGACGGAGATGAGACCGGCATTAGCCGCTGAGCGCTAGCTCACGGTTCGCGGAAAACCGGACGCTAACGCGTGCCGGCTGATTCAATTGCAGGTTTAATTTACGGGCCGCCCCTAACCGTTGCCAATCTTTCAATTCCGTTCAGACCCCACTCAGGCTGATGACGGCGGACTTTCTTACCTTTTCGCGATTCGGACATTAGATTGTCCGTCGCTGCATCGACGGCTTGTCGTGCAGCGTTGCTTAAACGTTTGCTCGAAACTTTGGGCAAACGCACCGTCTGACATTCACCGGGAAGAGCCAATGCGTACCAACACTGCCTGCCGTTTCGTATTCGTTGTGTTATCGGTTCTGGTATCCGCACCGGTCGTCGGCTTTGCTGACGGGCCGGCTGACAACATTCCTGACAACGTACGATCCGTGCCGCCGCTGGGTATCGAAGTCCCCGAAGAGGATCGCAAGGGGCTGGAAGAGGGGCTGAAGGCTCTTGATTCGTTGATCGGCCAAATTCGATTGACGAAGCACGCCGACCAGGCTCGGATCAATGCTCTGTTGCCGGATGTTGAAATCTTCTCGCGAGCCGTTCATCAGGGGTTGGAGTATCGCGAATTCTTCTCGCCAGGAGACGTCAAGAATGCGAAGTCCGTTCTGGCGGAAGGTCGGCGACGTGCTGAACAGCTCGTCAAAGGCGAGGCCGACTGGACGACTCAGAAGGGGCTTGTCGTTCGCGGTTTTCGGTCGAAGATTGATCAGACGGTGCAGCCGTACGGGCTGGTGATTCCGGATTCGTATGACGGCAGTGGTAAAGCAAACTACCGACTGGATCTGTGGTTTCACGGGCGAGGGGAACGGACGTCGGAATCGGCGTTCATCAATCAGCGAATGAAGCAGGTCGGCCAGTTTGCTCCCAAAGACACGATCATGCTGCATTCTTACGGACGGTACAGCAACGCCTTCAAGTTCGCTGGCGAGGTCGACGTTCTGGAAGGGCTGAAACATGCGCAGCAGAATTACCGCGTCGACGAAGATCGGATCGCGGTCCGAGGGTTTTCGATGGGCGGAGCCGGGTGCTGGCAGATGGCCGTCCATTATCCCGATATGTTTTTTGCGGCGAATCCTGGTGCTGGATTTTCCGAGACTCCGGAGTTTCTGAAGTTCTTCCAGCAGGAAACGCTGACCCCGACCTGGTACCAGAAGAAGCTCTGGCAGCTTTACGACTGCACTGGCTACGCGGCAAATCTTGCTCAGCTTCCAACCGTCGCTTACAGCGGTGAGTTGGACATTCAGAAGCAGGCCGCCGACATCATGGAAGAGGCATTGTCCAAAGAGGGGATTCGCCTCACGCATCTGATCGGTCCTGGAACAAAGCACGCGATTCATCTCGACTCCGCAAAGTTGATCGAGTCAAAACTCGACGCCCTTGCGAAGCGAGGTCGCCAGAATCTTCCGCGAGAGGTTCGCTTTTCGACTTACACACTGAAGTACAACCGAATGTTCTGGGTGACCGTTACCAGTCTGGAAGAACATTGGAAAGAGGCTCGCGTTCGAGCTCGGATGGATGCCAGTCTGAATCAGATCGAACTTGAAACCCGAAATGCGACCGGACTGAAATTCAGCATTCCGGCGGGCAGCAGTCCGTTCGACTTGACGCGGCGAGTGGTGGTCGTCGTCGATGGGCAAATCATCAAGACGGAGAGGCCACAGACGGACAGGTCCTGGAATGCGGAATTGCATCTTGACGGGGACGAGTGGAAACTTGGTCCAGCCCCGCGTGCAGAAGGCTCGCTGCTCAAGCGTCACAACCTGCAAGGGCCGATCGACGATGCGTTTATGGACTCGTTCGTCGTCGTGCGTCCGACCGGCACGGCGAAACACGAGGCCGTTCAGAAGTGGACGACGTCCGAACTGCAGCACACTGTCGAACAGTGGCGGAAGCAGTTTCGTGGAGACGCCGTTGTGAAAGATGACTCCGCGATTTCTGACCAGGACATCGCTTCAAACAATCTCGTTCTGTTCGGCGATCCGACCAGCAACTCGGTCCTTGCAAGGATTATCGACAAGCTGCCGATTGCCTGGGGAGACGATGTTGTTCGCGTTGGAAAACGCAGTTTCGACGCAGCTCACCACGCACCGGTGATGATCTATCCGAATCCGCTCAACCCGGAACGTTACGTCGTGCTCAACAGTGGGTTTACTTATCGCGAGTTTGCCTACCTCAACAACGCGCGGCAGGTTCCGAAACTTCCAGACTGGGCGGTGATTGATCTTCGTACGCCGGCCGATTCTCTGTGGCCGGGCAAAGTCGTCGCTGCCGACTTTTTCGATGAGCGATGGAAGCTGAAGGTTCAAACCGAGTCGAAGTAGCCGTCAATTTTGAAGCCGAGCGTCGCCAACTACTCAAGTTCGGCTACTCCAGGTCCGCGTACCGGAGCTGGATATCTATGATGTCTTCAGATCGTGCGAAGAAGGCGTCAAGGACTCGCGAGTCGAACTGTATGTCGCGTTTCTCTTCAAGCATCTGGAAGCATTTTTCGCGAGGAAACGGCTTCTTGTAGGGGCGCTTACTGCTGAGTGCATCGTAGACATCTGCAACGGCGGTGATTCGACCTTCGATCGGAATGTCTTCGCCGGCAAGCCCAAGGGGATACCCTTCGCCGTTCCACCATTCATGATGAGTAATCGCGATGCGAGAAGCCATCCGCATGATCGGTTCTGACTTCACGTCGAGCAATTGCCCTCCGAGTTTTGTGTGATTCATCAGGTTCTGCCATTCGCCTTCGGGCATACACTCGATGATTTGTTTTCCATAGCCGGCGTGCTTCTTAATGAAATCGTACTCTTCCGGATCGAGTTTCCCCGGCTTGTGCAGTATCGCGTCGGGAATGCCAATTTTGCCGACATCGTGAAGCTGTGCTGCCTGTTCAAGAGCCTCGACTTGAGTGGGTGAGTACCCGAGTTCGCGAGCAATAGCGCCGGCGTATTTGCCGACTCGTATGACGTGATGGCCAGTGTCGTTGTCGCGAAATTCCGAAGCGCGGGCCAGGCAGAAGATGATGTGTCGTCGCGATACTTCAAGTTCGCGTGTCCGTGCTGCAACCTGTCGTTCGAGATCGACCGAATATTTTGCCAGCATGTCGAAATGCGATTTTGCGGCGAGCACGTTTTTGACCCGTAGAACCAGCTCACTGGGGTCGACAGGTTTTGCCAGGAAGTCGGTTGCTCCCAACTCCAGAGCCTGAGTCTTCAACGCCGGGTCCGGCGAAGCCGTGAGAATGATGACAGGAATCGTCGACAGCTCCGGAGTTATTTTCATCATTCGCAGAATGTCGATGCCGCTGACTTCGGGCATCATGATGTCAAGCAGGACGACATCGGGGAGATCCCGCTTCATCAACTCGATGGCCTGCGGCGACTCGGTAGTCGTCACAAAGTTTTCATAGCCAGCATGCTGAAGAAACTTGCGCACGACGAGCACGTTGTACGACTCGTCGTCGATGATCATGATCCCCGCTTTTCGCGCCGGATCATTCACGCCGTGGCTTTTGCTCTTTGAGCTGGACGAAGACTGGCTCACAACGGGCGGAGGTGTTTCCGGCTGAAGATCGGTCAACGCTTCATCCAGGTCCACATCATTGACTGTATTGATCATCTCTTACTCCGGACGGCCCGTCCCAGGTTGGTTTTCATATTTGAGTCGCGCGTCAAGGAACTTACGAGACTCCACGTTTAATCTGGTGTTTCCGTACTCAACAGGCGCCGCAAAACGTCGATTTCGTGCGATTTCGGAGAAATTCCCTACCCGGCAATTCCGCTTGCACGGCCACTTATTAAACGCTGACAGATCCGGACTTCAGCCCGACCCGTGGTCGCGCTACACCGGCTCCGGCAATTCAATCGCCGCGACCATCGCAACCAGTTCGCGAATCGCTGGCTCGATCTGATCGATCTGTTCGTCGCGAGCCAGATTCATCAGCTTCAAACCCGGCTCTGTGAAATCGCGGAAGCCCATCGTTCCGGCAGCCCCTTTCAACCAGTGAGCGATTCGCCCGACGGCTTCGAGGTCTCGGTCCTGCCAGGCAAGCTGCAGCTCGTCAACTTCGGAACGCAGCTTGTCCACGAACCCTTCGATGATTTCACGGAACTCTGGATCGTCGAACGGCAACTCCGACTTGATCGGTTTTCGCTTTCCGGTAGCCGACGGCGAGTTCACCGTCAGCTCTGGAGGGAAGATTCTGGACGTGTCATACGGGTCGCCGATCCGGGACGGCTGAACCTGTTTCAGCACATTGTCGAGAGAGGCCGAATGGTCGCGTGCTTCGAGTGAAGTCTTCGCGCCGCTCTCGGTCAGTGCGGCGACGGTTGAAGTATCGCCCGCCATTGTGGCCCCGGTGTTTGCAGCCGTTATCGCGATCGCTGGCGTTGAAGGTTGAGCACCTTTGAAATCTTCAACCTGTTCGGCGTCGCACGCTTCTGCCCCCAGCAACTCCGCGAGGTACGCCAGCACCCGGTCGATGTCCACCGGTTTGGTGAGGAATCCCGTGCAGCCAGCCTGAAGACATTTCTCTTCGTCGCCTCGCATCGCGTTGGCGGTGAGTGCGACGATTGGCAGATCGAGCCCCAGTTCGCGAAGCTTGCGAGTCGCGGTGTAGCCATCCATGACCGGCATCTGCATGTCCATCAGGATGACGTCGTAGTCAGACGTCGTCGCTTTATCGACAGCCTGCTGACCGTTAACCGCGGTTTCGACAAGGCACCCGTTTCTTTGCAGGACAAGCTTGATGAGCTGACGGTTGGCTTCGCCATCGTCGACAAGCAGAATTCTCGAACCGTTGAACCGGTATTTTTTGCCACGTTCCGTCTTGCGAGCCTGGCGTGATTCGACTTCGAAGTCCGAGATGTCGAGGATGCGAGCTTCCGAATCGATCTCTCCCGCATCGACAATGATCGTGAAGGTGCTGCCTTCGCCAGCGACGCTTTTGACAGTCAGGGCACCGGCCAGCGATTCCGCAAAGCTCTTACTGATTGTCAGGCCGAGCCCCGTTCCGCCAAAGCGACGAGTGATCGAGCTGTCCGCCTGACTGAACGGATCAAAGATTTTCGACTGTGCCTCTTCGGACATTCCGACACCGGTGTCGATAATGTCGATCTGCAGCCGTGTCTTCGTTCCGCAAAGCATTTTTGCAACAATCGAAACGCCGCCCGTCTGGGTGAATTTAAGAGCGTTACCCACCACGTTGGTCAGAATCTGCCGCACGCGTCCGGGGTCGGTTTCGATGACTTCGGGAAGTCCGCCCGGCGTCTGGCAATCGAGCCGGAGATTCTTCTCGTCAGCTTTCACTTTCAGAACGTTGACGACTTCCAGCAGAAGCTGATGCGGGCAGCACGGCAGTCGCTCGACTTCGAGTCGACCCGCCTCAACTTTGGACAGGTCGAGAATGTCATTGATCAGTCGCAACAGGTGCTGGCCGCTGGAATGGATTGTTTCGAGATATTCCGTCTGTTGAGCGGGGTCGTCGTACATGCCTCGCCGCAGGACTTCGGTGAAGCCCAGAATGGCGTTCATCGGAGTGCGGATTTCATGGCTCATGTTGGCGAGGAATTCGCTCTTCGCCTGGTTCGCGGCTTCGGCGGACGCTCGTGATTCGGCCAGTTCGACTTTCTGAGCTTCCAGTTCCGTGACGTCTTCGAAACAGCAGAACACGACTCGGACCTGAGTTTCTTTACCGACGACGGGCGCGCAGTTCACCTGGTAGATTCGGACGGAGCCGTCACTGGCAAGCAGTTTCAGAGTCGCCTGCGAAAGCGTTTGCTCTCCGGAAAGAACGCGGTCCCAGGGAAACATCCCCGGTTCGAGCGACAGTGTTGTCTCGCGCTGCCACGGTAGTTCAACGACCTTTCGACCAACCAGCTTGTCCGGATCCTCGCCCAGTGTGATCGCAAACGCCTGGTTACACAGAGCGATGCGGCCTTTGCGATCGATCGCGAGCAAACCTTCTGCCAGCGTATCAAGAGTCTCACGAACCCGGCCCGGCACCGCCTTCGACGGGTTGAGCTGTTCCAGGATTTTTCCGAGGTACAGATACCAGCTCAACAGGCACAAGACCGTCACAAAACCGATGAGGCGGACCCACGGACTCTCAGTAATTTCAAACCAAAGGTCACCGTGCATCGGTGTGAAGCGAATTTCGAGACTGCCCCATTTTCCTTCCGCATTCTGCAAGGGAACGTAGACCTGAGAATCAGTCGAGTGATCAGTAATCCGTTCCTGCCAACCTGCGGCATGGTCGGCGACGTCGACGACTAGAACTCCGTCAACCGTTCGAATTCCTGCGGAAAGGATTTCGTCATGCCGGGACACGAGCACCGTAAGAATTGCCTGGATGCGTCGAATGTCTCCCCGGTTGACGAGGACAGAACTGTTGACGGCAATCGCTTCACAAAGCTGATTACGCCCATTCATGACAGCGGTACGACGATCCGGAACGATGTCCAGAGCCATCGCTCCGAGCATCACGCTCACCAGCAGACTGGCCAGGCCAATCACAATTCGCAATCGGGTTGAAAGTGCTGGAAGTTTCATACGATCTCATCTTTCCGCTCAGCGTCAGAAGCTTCTTCGTCAGTGCCTGGCTTCTCAGAATCGTCAGCTTCGTCCGAAGCTCGGTCGATCATGGTCTCCAGCGATTCGTCATCGTCATCGTCGGCCGCGTCCAAAGCCGCCAGCACCGGCAGCGGATCCATGTTCTGCCAGACAGGCATCGTTGAGAGGACACTCGCCAGCACATATCCACCGCGCAGCATCCACATGATGTATCCCACCGAGATGCTCGCCGTCGTGGCGACGGCCGTCCCAGCTGCCCATTCCGGGACCGCCCCGTTGAACTCGAAGTCTTCTTCGATCTGTTCGAGTTCCTTGATGAAATTCGTACCGACCAGATAGCTGAGATCCTCACCGTCAAATCTCAGACTGTCCTGGAAATTCAGTTTCGTGTCCGATGAGACGTCCTCCGAACGATCGAAAGAATTAACAGACGTCCGGATACTTGTTGCGTCTCGGAGTTCCAGACGCTCCAAACTCATGGGGAAGAAGTCCTGGTTGGTTTCCGTGAGGCCGAAGTCACTCGCAATCACTTCGTCGCCTTCGTCATCGGAATCGTTGTCTTCGGAAACGGTTGACTCGGTCTGCCCACCGCCCGGTCCGGATTGATTGTTGACACCATTGATTGTCGACGAGGCATCGTTCGATTGGTCATTTTCGTTGTTAGTTTCGGTGTCGGCTTCCGACTCCGAACTGGCTGACGAATTATCTGTAGACGGACCTGGGTCAACAGTGCTCGGCGGGGCAACGACATTCCCACTGACATTCAGTGTGACCGTGCGAGTTGCACTTGTTGCCGTGCCATCGAAGGTCTGGTACGAAAAACTGTCGGCACCGTTAAATCCGATCACCGGCTCGTACACGAAACTGCCGTCAGACTGCAGCGTGAGCGAGCCGTTGGCCGGGCCGCTGATCAGCAACGCCGTCAGAGTGTCGGCTTCGACGTCTGTGTCGTTGGCCAGAACTCCGGCTGTCGCTGAAACAGAAAGCGTTTGCCCCTCGACAAAGTATGAATCCGCCGAGGCAACGGGTGCATCGTTTACGGCCAGGACTGTCACGTTAAACGATGTGCTGACAGTCAGGCCTTGAGGGTCGCTAGCTTCAACAGTGATCGTTGCCGCACCGCTGAGGTTTGGAGCAAGATCGAGTGTCAACACTCCGCCGCTGATCGACGTCGATGAAAACAGCGTCGGATTGCTGTTGCCAGTGACTGAGTATCCAAGCGACGCCGACGGAGTTTCGACATCGGCAAAGGCCGTGGTCAGATCGATCAGTACATTCGCTGAATCTTCATTGACCGTCACGTCAGCAAGCCCGGTCGTCGTCGGCGCTTCGTTAATGTCGGAAACATTGACAACCACCGTCGACGTGTCCGTTAGCCCGGCGACGTCTTGAATCTGAACGATCAGCGTGTAGGACGAAATTGTTTCGAAGTCGAGCGTGGAAGGACTCGCCACCGTCAACGCGCCAGTGGAAGCGTTCAACGAGAACGCGCCGTTTGTGTTTCCGCCGAGAATCGACCAGATCAGTATGTCGCCTGCGTCAGGATCGGAACCTGCCGCAAATCCGACGCTCGTTCCAGGAGCTGCATCTTCATCGACAGAGAATGTCGCATTACTGATAGATGGCGACTCGTTCAGATTGTTGAGCGACACGGAAATGTTGCCAGTGCCAATGCCACCTTGCTGATCGATTGCCCGCACCGTCAGCGAGTAACTCGGAGTCGATTCGAAATCAAATTCGAGAGGTTTCGCAACACGGATTTCTCCCGAGATTGTGTCGATCGTAAACGCACTGTTCGGATCGCCGTTGATGATCGACCAGGAAACAGAATCTCCAAAGTCAACATCCGTCGATGTTGCCGTCGCAACCAGCGAGTTGAGGCTGGCGTTCTCGTCGACGTTGACATTCTGATCATTCACCACCGGGGCATCATTCACGCCAGTGATGATGATTGTCACCGTCGCCGTGTCCGTCGCCGTTCCGTCGGAGACTGTGTAAGTGAATGTGTCGTTGGCAGACTGCCCAACGGCCAGCGAGTCGAACTGCCCGTTCGGGTCGTAATTGAATGTGCCATCGCCGCGATCGACGACCAGGCCAACGGTTCCAGTTGTGTCGACGCTCGAAACGATCAACGTCTCTGGGCCAGGATCGTTATCGTTCAGCAGAACGTTAGCCGTGACGATCGACGTCCCCTCGTCCGTTGTGAACTGCAACCCGGAATTATCGCTGGCTATCGGGGCGACGTTCGTTACGGTGACAGTCGTTGTGGCCAGAGCGAATGCTCCGTTGTCGCTGCGAGTTCTCAGGGCAACCGTTCGCGTGTCCGGCCCGTCGATTCCGGCCGCTGAAAAGTTCGTCGAACTGCCCGTCGCGTCGACGTTGAAAGTCACGCCGTCGTAATCGAAGTCCCAGGCGTATTCGACGATGGAGTTATCGATGTCGTTTGACGCTGAGCCGTCAAGCGTCACGCTGCCGCCTTCCGCGACCGAGTACGGTCCTCCAGTCACAACGTTTGCGGCGTCATCCTGGGCGGTCACGGTCAAAGTTCTGGCTGCTGACGAGACGTTGGTTCCGTCGTTCACCGAGAACTGCAGAATTCGATTCGCGGTGTTTGGAGTCTGGCTGGCGTTTGAATAAGTCACGCTGCGAAGAGCGGTCTGATACGCAGCCACCGAGGCGGATCCCGAGAGAGTCAAAACTCCAGCCGCTCCGTTGTAGGTTCCTGAAATACCAGCCGGATCGGTGAACAGGAGTGAGTCCTGTCCGGAAACGAATCCCGAGTTGAACCGAACTTCCGCTCCGGTCAGTCCGGCGTTTTCGGGATCAGAAACAGCTATGGCATTGTCAATTTCGACAGCCGCTCCATCTTCCGTAAACGCAGCCGTACCCGCCGAAGTTGTCAGCACGGGCGCCTCGTTGACATCGTTGACCGAGATCGTGAACGCCTTGTTAAAAGACGCACTGGCAACGTCAGTCGTCGTCACCGTTATCGAGACGGTGGGTTCGGTTTCAAAGTCGAGACTCTGCCCTGTCTTGAGCTTCAGTTGAGCACCAACGACCTCGAATCTGGCGTCATCAACCGCGTACGTGTGCGAGTCTCCGGTGTCTGGGTCGATTGTGGTGAGGTTGCCAACAACCGCTCCGTCGACACTTTCAGTGACGGAAAGGTTGTCCAGCGAAATATCAGTCGGAGCGTCGTTCACGGGAGTCACCGACACCGCTATAACGTCGGTGTCGACGCTGCCGTCGTTGGCGATCGCCTGGATCTCGCTGGCACTGAGAGCCCGGCCGTAGATGCGAGCATCGTCGAGGCGGCCATCAAACTCGTACGACGAGCCGTTGACGTGCATTCCGATGGTTGAATTGCTGTTCAGCGTCCAGCTAATCGCACTCGAAAATGACGTCGTGCTCACAACGACGCCGTCGATGTACAGGGTCTGGACTCTCGCCGCATCGTCAACGGTGTAAGCAACGTGGTGCCAGCCGTCGCCAGCGACAACCGTCGATGCGTTAGTGTGGTCCCAGCTGGAACCGTTGTAGTAGAGCCCCGAGACGCCGGCACCCTGGTTTGAATCATTCAGACGAAGCACGACGCTGTTGCCAAGCGAAATTACTTCCTGGTTTCCGACAGCGTTCGCGTTGACCCATGCAGCGACGGTTACGTTAGCGGGCGTTCCGAAACGATTGCCGGTAAATCGAAGATGGTCAGTCACACTGTCGAGCACAACGACGTCACTGTTCCGCGCGGCGTCGAAGGTTGTTGTCGGACTGCCTGTCACACTTCCGTCGTTACTGCCCACCGGGCTTGTGTCGTCTGCGAGGTCCGCTGAATTTTCGAACTCGTAGAAGGCGACGAGGTCTGCCTTCACGTCCGTCGTCACCTGAAGGTTTACCGACCCGTTGAAGAACGCCGTGGGTGTAAACGCCAGACCGTCCAGTGCATTGTTGATCGCACTTTCTGCACCGATTACTGTCACGCTGGTCGTGCCGTCGCCGCTGACCGATGTCAGACCGATCGTTGATGCCAGACTCAACGTGCCATTTGTCACCGAAAGTGTGGTACGCAGAACCGGGGCACTCGCCGATCCGTCATCGACCGAAATCGCATTGCCATTCGATACTGAAAATACCAACGGAGTGCTCTCGGGCGTGCTGGCTGCGGCCGGTGCCGAATTCGCAACGCCGGCTGAATCCACAACGTCGACCACCGTGATGACAAACGGCTTGTTAAATGCCAGTCCGCCTCCGCCTTGATCGGTTGCCGTGATGGTCAGATTGACCGTCGGCTCGACATCGAAATTCAGGAACTGTCCAGCCTTGAGCTTCAGTTGGTTGCTGACAACTTCGAACCGTGAATCGTTGACGGTGTATCCGTGAGTGTCGCCGGAGTCAGGATCGACGGTTGCCAGATTTCCGACGATAGCTCCCGCAACCTTTTCCGTTACCGTTGCGTTGTCCAGAGAGACGTCGGTTGGAGCATCGTTTGCTCCGTTGATCGTGACCGTAACGACAGCCGTGTCGCTGCCTCCGTCGTCGTCGCTGACGGTGTAGCTGAACGTGTCGGTTGTCTGCTGGCCCTGCCGGAGCGATTCAAACTGGCCGTTCGGGTCATAATCGAACGTGCCGTCTCCGTTGTCGGTGACTTGTCCCACCGTTCCCGTGACATCGAGATTCGTCACTGACAACACGTCGATTGGATTCGGATCTGTGTCGTTAGTCAGAACGTTGTCTGTCGTAAACGCCGAGTCTTCGCTGGTGGTGAATAATGCGCCTGTATCCGTGTTTGCAGTTGGGGCGACGTTGTTGATCGAGATCGTCGAGGTGACGACAGCACTGACGACACTCTGGTTGTCGGTGACTCGCAGAGCGACGTTGCGATTGGTTGGTCCATCGATCGTCGCTGCGTTGAATGTCGGAGTCGCCCCGGTCGTTGTGCCGTTGAAAGTGACCCCGTCGTAATCGAGGTCCCACTCGTAGAGCGTGATCGTACCATCGACGTCGTTTGACGCGGTGCCGTCCAGGCTGATCGAAGCTCCTTCATTGACCGAGTAGACGCCGCCCGCGTTAGCCGTCGGAGCGTCGTTTGTGGCTGAGACGTTGATCTTCCTGGCGTCGCTCGAAGAAGACACTCCGTCGTCAACGGCGAATTTCAGTTGCCGTTGGACTGCCGACGGGTTCTCGCTTGAGTTCGAATAGGCCACCGACCGTAACACGGTCCGGTAATCGGCGATGCTGGCGGAACCTGAAAACGACAACACGCCAGTCGCCGCGTCGTACATTCCGGTGATTCCGGCGACAGCTGTGAAACTCAGGACGTCCTCACCGACGGCAAAGCCGCTGCGGAACGAAACAGTGGCGCCTGCAAGGTTGATGCTGTCCGCGTCGCTGACAGTCAGCGTCGCGCCAATGATGAGAGGCGGATCATTCTCGGTGTAGCTGAGATTGGGGTTCGCCAGAGAAATCTCCGGCGCCGTGTTCGTCAGCACGGCCGAGTACAGACGGGAGAACACGCCATCGGTATCGTTCGGGCCGTTGCCGTCCCACGCCACAACGTAGTCGCCTTCCAGATCCGCGGCGATTGCCGGTCGGCTCTGATTACCGGCGGTGAGCGTGTTGACCAGAAAGTCTGGAGCGTTGGGCGTGATGCCGGAGTTTGTGACCGTGAACACTCGCGAGTAGATGTTGGTCTCTGTCGGACCGTCTCCATTCAGGCCGGTCGTTTCCCACGCGACGACAAAGTTGCCGTCAGGTTCGGAGGTGATATCCGGTCGCGTCTGCTCGCCGGCCGTGATGCTGTTGACGGCGAACTCTCCGAGCCGATTGTTGGCGGAACCGCCAAACGCGATCGACTCACCAAAGATGCCAGCGCCGTCGCCATCCTGACCTTCGCTGACCCAGACAATCGTGTTGTCGCCGTCGGCTTCCCTGGCAATGGCGGCTGAGTGCTGATGTCCCGTCGTCGTGGCGTTGATCAGAAATTCGCCGCCCTGCAGCGCTCCGCCGGTTTTGAAGTTCTGACCGTAGATGTTGCCTTCGGTCGCTCCGTCGCCGTCCTGACCGAAGCCGGTCCAGACGATTGAGAATTCGCCATACTCATCGACCGAGATATCCGGGTCGATCTGGTCTCCCAGCAGTGTTTGATTGACGACTCGGTCAACTTCCAGCGGAGTTCCGGTGACGTCAAACCGCCGTGCGAGAATGTTCCACTCACCGCCGACGGGCTCGATGCTTGCCCACGTGATGATGAACTCACCCGTTGGGCCGTCCATCGCGATCGCCGGCGTGGCCTGGTTGCTGAGCGTGATCGTGTTGACGAGAAACTCGCCGGTCACCGCCGTTCCGGCTGCGTTATAGACGCGGGCGTAAATGTTGGTCTCAGAGTCGGCATCGCCATCCTGCCCTTCGCTGGACCATGTCACGACGAAGTTGCCGGCATCGTCCATCGCGACTCGCGGGTCAGACTGATCCTCGTCGGTCGTGGTGTTGACTTGAAACTGGACGCCGACCGTTGCACCTGCTGCATCGTACCGCTGAGCGAACACTCCGGTTCCGTCACCGTCCAGAGCGTCGTCCTGCCAGACGACGACGTAGTTGCCAGAGGCGTCGGTCGCGACGTCGGCTTTCTGCTGTGCATCGATCGTCGTCGTGTTGACAAGTTGCTCGGCATAAACATTCAGTGTCGCCGTCGAGGTGTCCGTGCCACCGTTTCCGTCGTCGACCTGCAGCCCGATTGTGAACGAACCGAATCCGTAACGCCTCGGAATTACGTCACCGTCGGGCAATGGGCGGGACCCCTGAACCGACCGGTTCAATCGATTCAGCGAGTCAGCTTCGATGCATGTGCTGACTGCGAAGATGTGCAACGGGTCCCGGCCGAGTCATTGATCAATCCATACACGGCCCGAGCGAATGGTTATCCAACCAGCGTCGCGCTGCCTCATGAAGCCGGGCAACTTGCAGAGCTGCCACGCGAGTACGCTCCCTGGTGGGACGAAGTCATCAACAAGCCCATGCGGGCGGCGCCGTCGACGCGTCCCGTCAATGTTGAGTCACTCATCTTCGAAGCGATTCAGCATTCGCCTCAGATCACCGCATTCCGTATCGACCCGATCATCCGCGAAACTCAGATTCTGGAAGAAGCTGCAGCGTTCGACTGGCAAACGTTTCTCGAAACCAAGTTTGACGACAGCAACGATCCGATCGGCAACTCTCTGACGACCGGCGACAACTCGGATCGATTTACGGACAAACAATTCACCAGCCGGATTGGCGTTGAGAAGCGGCTTGAGCAAGGTGGATCGCTGGACGCAACGCAAAACTTTGGGCTGCAGGACAACAACTCAACGTTCTTTACACCTCGAGATCAGGGGACGTCGCGGCTCGAACTCAACTTTACACAACCGCTGCTGCGAGGTGCCGGACAGACTTACAACGAAAGTCGCACCGTCCTGGCAATGCTCGATCATCAAATTTCCGAAGACGATCTCCAGGAAAGCCTGCAGGACCATCTCGTCGAAGTTTACACGACCTACTGGAGTCTCTACCGGGCACGGGCTGTACGACTACAGAAAGAACGGCTGCTGCGGCGAGCGATTGACGTCGAACAGAAACTGGCCGCGAGGCAGGGTATCGATGCAGTCAGGCGGCAGGTTCTGCGGGCTCGAGCCGCCATTGCAAGTCGTCGTTCAGAAATCGTGCGAGCTGACATGGAAGTTCGCAACGCCGAGTCGCGGCTCCGGCTGCTGGTCAATTCGCCCGGCCTGAAACACAGCACCATCGTCGAACTGCTGCCGGTTGAAGCTCCGATGTCCGACTACATGAATGTCTCCATGCGAGGCTCAGTCGAAACTGCACTTCAGAATCGCCCGGACATCCAACGTGCCATTAAGCAAATGAAAGAGACCGCCGTCCGACTGGAAGTTTCGAAAAACGAATTGCTTCCAAAGCTGGACCTCGTTCTCGGGACATACGTCGCCGGTCTTCGAGGCAAGAGTCAGGTCGACACCGCATGGACAAACCAGTTCCGCGACGGTCGACCGGGTTACACGGTTGGACTGATGTTGCAGTATCCGCTCGGCAATCGAGCGGCCAAAGCGAGATACGCGAAACGCGAATGGGAAGTCGCGAAGACTCTGAAAGAGTTTGAAGCATCGGTCGAAGCGAGCATGTCTGAAGTCGAACTGGCTGTTCGGGAATTCGAAACGTCGTATCAGGAAATGCTCAGCCGATTCCAGTCGATGATTGCTGCGGACACCGAAGCCAATTACCTGTTGGAACGCTGGCGTTTGTTACCCGGCAACGATCAGACAACAAGTTTCCTTCTGGAAGACCTGCTTGACTCGCAGGAACGAGTCGCGATGGAAGAGCAGGATTTCGTCGAAGCTCAGGTTGCATACGTGCTCTCAGTCGTTCGTCTGAAGCGAGCATCCGGGATCCTGTTGAGCTGTGACTGCGGAAACTCCCCGGTGTCATTCATGACTCCCGCGGCCCGAAGAATTGCTCAACCAAAACCACTGCCCCGACCGGTTGGCCAACGCCCGGCATTGCCAGCGCCGATCCCGGCGAATGCCAAGCTGACTCCGCCCTTGCCAGTACTTCCGAGAACTCAAACATCCGCCGGCCCACAAAGAAGAATGCCTCAATCAACAGAAACCTCGCTGAGCCAGCCGTCCATTATCCCAATGCCTGGACCAGCCCCTCTACCAGTGCCGGCCAGATCGCAACTTTAAGCCTGAATGTGGGATTACAAGTAACGTACTGACAATTGTCTGGCAAACTGCAATTTTGACGTCAAGTGATTTCCATTTGCCACCAGCTTTAGCTGGTGGCAAGGACAAGAAATTGGCTGCCGACTCTTCAGTTCGAAGGCAAGCGAGTTCTTTTGGGTAAACCACAAAAGCATGATCGGATTCGCAACGAAGAGTCGCCAGGTTCGAAGGGCCGCGAGTTCGGCTCGATCTGACCGTGCGCTCGTGGCGGCGATTCGTCGACTGGAAGCCGAACTTGCAAAATCCAGTCAGCAGGAGCTGAGAGATCGGGCTGACGATCTGCGGGCACGCCGCTTTCTACGAAACCCCGACTGGCTGTCCGCTGAGGTTCTGGCAGAAGCGTGCGGCCTCGTTTGTGTGGCCGCTCGGCAAACGCTGGGGCACGGTCTTTACGATGTGCAGCTTCTGCCAGGTCTGGCGATGGCTCGCGGATCGGTTGCTGAAATGGCGACGGGAGAAGGCAAAACGTTTACCGCTGCGATTCCTGCTTTCATTCATTCGCTGGCTGGCCGCGGCGTTCACGTCAACACGTCCAACGAATATCTCTCGCAGCGGGACTGTGAACAATTACAGCCGTTGTTCGAGTTTCTCGACACGTCATGCGCGGACATCAGTTCGCAACAGGATCCCGCTGACAAAGCGGCTGCCTACCGTTGTGATATCACCTACGGAGCTGGTGCCGAATTCGGATTTGATTACCTCCGTGACCAGCTCACACTTCGGCAGAAACCGGAAACGCGACTTAGTGAGGATCTTCTGGGACTTCTCCGAGGCCGCGAAAAATTGCTGCATTCGACTCTCCAACGCGGACTTGCAGTGGCGATCGTCGACGAAATTGACAACGTCCTCATCGACGATGCCGGCTCGCCACTTCTACTGAGCGGCCAGCCGGATGGTCTCGCCACCGACGCGGAAGCTCACCTGGCAGCGTTGAACCTGGCCAACGAACTGCTGGAAGGAAACGACTTTCACGTCGACTCTGGCATGGGTTCTATCAACCTGACAGATGCCGGTAAAACACGCGTCTGGGAAGCGACTGACAGCGCTCCGCTGAAGTGTCTCCTTCGTCCCTGGAACTTGTATGTCGAGCAGGCGATTCGTGCTCGCACACTTTTTCGTCGTGACGTGCAGTATGTCGTGCGTGACGAAGAGGTCGTCATCGTTGATCAGTCGACGGGTCGCCTGTTTGAAGATCGGACATGGCGAGACGGGCTTCACCAGGCGATCGAAGCTCGTGAAAACGTTCCGATCACCGGCGAGAAACAAGGCCTCGCTCGCATTACGAAGCAACGGTTCTTTCGGCTGTACCCGATTCTGTGCGGCATGACGGGGACGGCCACCGGCAGCGAGCACGAGTTTTCGGAATTTTATCGCCTCACCGTATCCAGCATCCCTTTGCGGAAACCCAGCCAGCGAAAAATTCCCCCAGAGCGAGTCTTCATCAGCGCCGACGCGAAATGGTCTGTCATCGCCTGGCAGATCAAACAGCTCCACGATGCCGGGCAGCCGGTTTTGGCCGGCACGCGATCCATTGCAAAAAGTGAAGCTCTTGCAGAGCGACTTGACGAACTGTCCGTCCCTTACGAAATCCTCAATGGCAAACAGGACGCTGACGAGGCCGAGATCATTTCCCGCGCCGGCGAAGTCGGAGCGGTCACCATCTCGACAAACATTGCCGGCCGCGGCACGGACATTCATCTCGCTCCGGAACGTCTCGAACGCGGTGGTCTGTGTGTGCTGGCAACAGAGCATCACGATGCCAACCGAATCGATCGTCAGTTGATTGGCCGCGCGGCCAGGCAGGGGGAACCGGGATCTGCGGCGTTCTTTCTTTCTGCCGACGACGACCTGCTCACTCATCACGGCGAATGGTTATCCAGAACGATTGTCAAATCCAAAACCAACAAGGGCGAAGTATCGGCCGACATGTCGTCGTCAGTTCGCAAGGTTCAGTTGCAGGCAGAACGTGCTCAGTTTCTGCAGCGACGAGCTTTGTTTCTCGACGACGCTCGGCGGGATGTCGTCATGTCTCGAATTAGTGGGGAAGCGTCATGAACGGAGAAAGCTCAATGCATCGTCTACTGAAAACAATCCGGCAAAGCAGGACACTCGCTGCCGTGACTCTGGGACTGGCTCTTGCCAGCGGGCGTTGCCTGGCCGACGACATCCAGAGTTTCACCGAACCGTATCGCACGATAAATCTCGCTGCGGCGGAGTCCGGAATCGTCATCGGTCTGAACGTCGAAGAAGGTGATTCTGTTGAGAAAGATCAGCCGCTCGCCGACCTGAATCAGGCCGTTCTGAAAGCTGGCGTCGAAATCGCTCGCAGCCATCGCGACGCGGTGAGCGGTCTGAAATCGGCCGAGTCCGAGTTGAAGCTTCGTTCCGAGCGTTTGAGAAAACTGCAGGAACTTCGGCAGAACGAAAACTCGAGCGAAGAAGAAGTGAATCGCGCACTACTTGAATTCGAAGTGGCCGAAGCGAGAGTTCTGCAGGTTCAAGAACAGCTTGAAATCAAGCGACTCGAATACGAGCGAATTCGCCTGCAGCTTGCTCTTCGCACATTAACGTCGCCAATCGACGGAGTCGTTACCGAGCTGTACCGCGACATCGGTGAGTTCGTCTCACCAGCCGATCCGGTTGTGCTGACCATCGTGCAGCTCAACCCGCTGCGGGCAACCTTTTCTGTCCCGATCGCCGATGTGAAGTCACTTCGCAAAGGTCAGACGGTTCCCGTCAAAGTGGACGGCGTCGCGAAGCCGGTGAACGCTCAGGTCGAACTTGTTTCGCCAGTCATCAACGCGGAAAGCCAAACAGTCCGCGTGAAGGTCGAACTGCCGAACCCCGGCAACAAGATTCGCAGTGGAGCCAAGTGTTTCTTCGCCTCGGACAGCGTGAAAGAAAAACTCGCTGAGGGACTTCGTTCAGGAGCACGTCAGTAGCAATGAGCGAACGCGGCAGCACACCACTTTCTCAACAGCCAGCCACGGCGACCGGAATTCCCGGTTCGCTTGCGGGCGGCGCATCGGGATTTGCGGAATTCATCGTCGACGCGATTCCTCAGCAGGAAAACAGCTCAGGGAATGCGGCTGCACATTTTCTAACCGTGCTTCGACAACTGCCGAAGTGCCTGGCCGAGTCAGATGATGACTCGCCGTCGTTGACAAAGATGGCGGAAGTTCTGCAGCGGGCTGGTCAGCTTGAATGCCTCGCCTGGTTCGAGCGAACTCAGCGCGGGCTTACCGACAAGCCCGAGATGTTTAAGGCCGACGAAAGCCCGCAGCTTCAACAGGAGCTTGCGGAAACCGCCGCCCGCGCGGCGAGTTCGCGTGTCACCGAAACTTGCGGAGTTTCTCGCGACGGCTCTTCCTGGATTGTGATCGCTTCGCCCGTTCAAGCCGAGTCAGTTTCAGGCGGCTGTCTCGTCGGAGCATTTCGAATCGTCCGCGAGTCTCCAGCCTGGCTGGCCGGGCAGGTTGAACTCGCCTCGCTGATTCTCGGGCATTCGTTGACCAATCGAAGCCGCCTGGCTGCCGAGCAGGAACTCGGAGCGGCCGCGGCAATCATCGACCTCGCTGCGCGACTTGAAAAGGCAAAGAGCCTCGACGAAGCGTGCCAGATTCTGGTCGACGAATTGTCCCGTCACACATCGTGTCCGCAAGTTGCCATCGGCACGCTGGCATCTGAATCCGACAGTTGCCGCCTGCGTGCCTGTTCCGGTGATCGTCGAAGCTCGCTGGCAGCAGAAACAAAGTCCGCAATCGAAGCTGCGTTCGACGAGATCGTCATTCGCGATGAAGAATCTGTGTGGCCGCCAGAAGTCGAAACTCGTCGATCCGGATTGCTGACACATCGCCGACTCGTTGACGACGGCGTCGCTGAATGCGTCATCGGGGCTCCGCTGAGAAACCGGGACGGATCGGTCTTTGGAGCGTGGGTGTTTCTCGGGGAAAGCAAGCTGATCTCGACGCCGCCGACGCGGCAGTTCATTCGAGCCTGCGAGTACCGACTCGCAGAAACACTGAACCTCGTTAAGCGAGCTGAACGTCCTGCCTGGAAACGCTCGCTCGACGGACTCGTTCAGAAACTTGGCGGCTCACCGAAACGTACTGTCGCTTTCGGCGTTGTCATCCTGGCTGGACTTTGTGCGATTCCGATTCCACACAATGTCAGCGGAAGCTGCGAACTTCAGCCGGTCACTCGTCGATTCATCGCTGCCCCGTTTGACGGCACGCTGGATAAGACGCTTGTTGAACCAGGGGACGTCGTCGAGGCAAACCAACTGCTCGCGCGCATGGACGATCGCGAGATTAACCTGGAACTGGCAGGCGCCGACGCCGAACATCACCGCGCATCCAAAGAACGAGATACGCATCTCGCCAAACAGGACATCGCTGATGCTCAGTTGGCACGTTACGAAATGGAGCGTCTGAAACTTCGTCAGCGGCTGCTGACTCACCGCAGCGAGAATCTTGAGATCCGCAGTCCGATCGCCGGCCTGGTCATCGACGGAGATCTCAAACGCTCGGAAGGAATCCCGCTCGCGACGGGCGACACGATGTTTGAAATCGCGCCGATCGACCGGATGGTCGTCGAGATTGCAATCCCGGAAACAGACATTGCCCACGTCAAGGTTGGTCAGGATGTCAGCGTTTCTCTGGAAGGAGTCCGCGGCAAGTCGTTGACCGGAAAACTTGTCCGCGTTCATCCTCGCTCCGAAATGAAAGACGACGAGCACGTTTTTATCGGCGAGGTCGAATTCGACAATCCGGATGGTCGCCTGCTGCCAGGGATGCACGGTCACGCCAGCATCGACAGCGGTTTCGAGCCGATGGGTTGGATCATTTTCCATCGGCCCAGCGAAGCGTTTTTGTTCTGGATGGGGTGGTAACGTGCCGCAGCCATCGCTCGATTCATCGACCCGTGAGTTACTCCACAGCAGAATCTGTCTGCGAGCGGATCTGGTCTTCATTCCTCGCCGGGGACGATGGAAAGAGTGGTACCAGATCGAAGCTCGCCACTCCGGTCGTTACTTTCGTATCGGCGTGACCGAGTATTCGTTCATTTCGCTGCTCGATGGCAACACGACGATCGGCGAAGCAGTCAGCCTGACCGCTCGCCGTTTCGGCCCCGACGCTTTTTCCGAGGATCAGGCAACATCCATCGTTGTCTGGCTGCTCGAAAATGAACTGGCCGAACTCAGTGAATTACCAGCCGCCAGCAAGACGACAGGCCCTGCTTCCAACGGACGACGAAAGACAACACTGGTCGACCGTCTCAATCCATTCTGGCTAAAGCTGCCGTTCGGGAAACCCGACGGGTTCATCAGTAAGCTGTTGCCGTTGACGTCCTGGCTGCATTCCTGGGCGGCGATCATCGTTTCGATGTTGATCTGGCTGGCGGCAGCGATCGCGATTGCCAGTAACTGGACGAGTTTCGAATCTTCATGGTCGACCGTTCTGCATCGGTCCAACTGGCTGTGGCTGGGAGTTTCCTGGCTGTTCCTGAAAATCGTCCACGAGCTGTCTCACGCAGTCGCCTGCCGACGTCACGGTGGAGAAGTTCGCGACTCGGGAATTATTTTCATCCTGCTCGCGCCGGTCGCTTACGTCGACGTCACGTCGTCGCTGAGCTTTCCGTCACGATGGCAACGGATTCAAACGGCCGCCGCCGGAATCTATGTCGAACTGACCGTGGCCTCACTGGCGGCTATCGCCTGGACAATGACGGACTCGCCGTTGCTGTCGCATCACTTGGTCAATCTGATCTGGTCGGCGAGCGTTACGACTATCGTCTTCAACGCCAACCCGCTGATGAAATTCGACGGGTACTACATTCTTTCCGACCTGCTGGATCGGCCGAACCTTTACACAGACAGCACGCTGCATCTTCAGCGAATTGCAAACCGTATTTTCTTCGGAGCAAAAACCGACAGCGTACGAAGTTCGCGGCAGGACGCTTTGTTAACGGCCAGCTACGGCGCGGCCGCGTTTGTCTGGCGAATGATCATTTGTGTCGGCTTGCTGATTTCAGCTTCGGTGATGTTTCATGGAGCCGGCATTGTTCTCGCGGCGGCCGGAGTTCTGCTGTGGTTCGGCCGGCCGATTCTTCAGCTGATCCGAAAGCTCTGGCAACTTTCACGACTCGATCCGCAAAAGTCGCTGCGAGCGACCGTGCTGGGCACCGCCGGCGCGGCAGCCTTGGGAGCGTTCCTGTTTCTGACACCGTGGCCGGCCGGCGCGACTGCGCCGGGAATTCTCGATCACCAGGATCTGGCCGTCGTGCGGGCCGAGACTCCGGGATTTGTCCGCAGGATTCACGTCGCCGATGGCGAGCAGGTTGCGGAGGGACAACTGCTTATCGAACTTGAAAACGAAGAACTGGCCAACGAAGTCGCCGACATTCGCGTCGCAGTTCAACAGTCCGACATACGGCGAAGGCAGTTCATTCGTAATTACGAAACGGCATCCGTCCAGGTGGAAACGGAGAATCATGCTTCGTTGCAGAAGCGGCTGACCGAGAAACTGCAACAGGCTGATTCGCTGACCGTGCGTGCTCCAGTCGCCGGCCGAGTCATGTCTCGATCGCTGGTCTGGGCCGAAGGCACGTATGCTCAACCCGGCACCGAACTGGTCGCGATCGGCGACGACTCTCGTAAGGAGCTGCGAGTCAGTATTTCTCAGGACGATGCTCGGTGGCTGGAAACAGCCACGAAACAATTTGATGGAAAAACCCCGATCGATGTCCGACTCCGTTCCGTCGGAATTACGAAGGGCACAGTCCGTCGCATCCTGCCCGGAGCGACTCGAACGCCGCTGCACGAATCGCTCACTGCCCCCGCCGGCGGACCGTTGACCGTGAAAGCAAACTCTGACTCTGACGGTCGCTCGGAATTGGTGCTGACCGAACCGCGAGTCACCGCCGTCATCGACCTGCCGTCAGACGTCGCCGCCAGAATCCCGGCAGGTTCCTTCGGTCATGTCTGGCTGAAAACAGAATCGACGCCGACAATCGCCGAAGCCGCAACTCGGATCGCCACTCGCTGGATCGAAGATCAACTCGAAACAGCTCGAGCGGAATGACCACCGCGCGATGAGATGTCTGCATCAGTCGGGCACAGCCGCGAAGTTGCTGATTTTCCTTCGACAGGTCAAAGCGTCTCGCGGCGACTTGCCCGCATTCGTCGAAGAATCGTCAGAATGGCAGGCAGCGGAACTAGCGAGACGAAGAGGCAACTGCCGACACCGATGACGAGCACAAGTCCGACACTGTAGAGACCTCGGTGTGCCGCGATCATCATGCTGCCGAAGCCGATCATCGACGTCAGAGATGTCAGCACAATCGCGTTCATCGTGCTCGGGGAAAGTCGGTAGGGGCCATGCTGCGAATGGAAGTCGTGCAGGACGTGGACGCCGTCGTCGACTCCGATGCCAAGGATCAACGGCAGCAGAATCAGGTTCGCCGGATTAAAGCTGATGCCCAGCGAAGCCAGCACGCCATAGGAAAGCAATCCGCCCAGAACAGGTGGTACCAGAGCGAGTATCGTGAAGATGACGCTGCGAAAGTTCAGGACAGACGAAATCGACACCATCAGACACATGAACGACCCGACAAGAATCCACCAGTCGACAGTATTGGTGCTTGAATACTGCGCGACCGCCACGCAGCCAGTAATGATGACAGCCGGCAGCACTGTCTTGAGGGCTCCATCCGGCCCCAGAAAATTGATCAGCAGAACGAAGGTAATCACAATCAGTGCGTAAACCGCGGCGTGCTGATAGCTCTGCATGATCTGCTGCGAAGCTTCGTAATTCTGCAACGGGGTGCCAGTGATTTCGGGGTCGACGGTTCTTACGTCATTGACGAAATCCCGCAGAGGATCGATATCCCAGATCGGTTCTTTCGGATAGACCTGCAGCAGCCATCGGCCGTCGCTGCTGACAAACCGCGCTGCCAACGCCGGTGGCAGATCCTTGATCGTGACCGGGTCTGGATCCGCCGATTGTGCCAGCAAAGTCATTTGCGTGAGCAGCGAAGCCGTGAGCCGTTGCTGGTACCTGGAAAGGATCGTTAGCTGTTCTTCGAGCTCAAGCGGATCCAGCGAGTTCAACAGGCGATCGATCTCGGCCGCGGCCGATTTTGCCTGAGGAACGTTCATCACTCTGGTGCGAATGAGAAGTTGCTCGAACATCCGGCCGACGACATTTGGATTGATCACCGGGGGAGGTGGCAGCTCGGTCGGGAGTCGTGCGAGCTGAGCATTGAAACCCTGAACAAGTAACTGCGTTTGCTCGGGCGGAAACTTCGGTAACCGGGTGGCAAGTTCTTCGACATGGTCGACTGATGCCAGCTTCTCGAATTCAATTTTGAGCTGCCGAGCTTCGCGGGCATTTCTCGCCACAGAAACGGCAAAGAGCAGCGAACCTTTTCCTGCACGATTGCCTTCGTTGCTTCTGTCAAAGATTCGACGTTGAATTTCGACAGACTCCAGTCCGTCAGCCTGCAGATTCAGCAGGTTGTAGTCGTAGCCAACTCCGGATTGCAGACGACCGTCGCGAAAACTGATTCCTTGCCGCCCGACCGCCGCAATGGCCACTAAAGAAACGATGGCCACCAGACCTGGAAATCGATGGATGATCTTCCGGAATGCGTCGCCCTGAAATGGAGTCGGCAGTGCCTGATGTTCCAATCCTCGATCAGCGACTGTCACCAATGCAGGGAGAACAAGGAACGTCGCCGCAGTGCAGATCAGAACTCCGCTGCCGGCAATCAGCCCCAATTCTGCGACGCCGAGAAACTCCGTAAAGGATGCGCAGTAGAAGGCGAGCGATGTGGTGACCGCGGCGGTCACGATGCCGACGCCGACGCTCGCCGAACTTGACGACAAGGCAGACCCGAGTTCCTCGCCGTGGTGCCGAAGTTCGAGATACCTGGCGAGGTAATGGATGGCGAAGTCGATTCCCAGTCCGATTAGAATCGCCGCAAAAGACACCGACAGTATGTTGAGGTGCCCGATCGCCAAAGTTGTGAAGCCGAACGTCCAGCACATTCCAACAGCCAGCATCACCATTGCCAGCAACGGATGCTTCCAGCCTCGAAACCCCACCAGTAGAAGGAGCCCCACAAACACGAACGACAGAATCGATGCGCGAATCATGTCACTCTGGGAGCGACGCATTTCGTCATTCTCAAGCACCGGAATGCCGGTCAGACCGATGTGAACTTCCGGGTGCTGCGGCCGGACGTTGGCAATTAACGCTCGGAGCCGATCAATCGAATTCGTTGCGCCGTTGAAATCGCCTTCGCGATGAACCGGGCGAGCTTTCAGAAACCCGAGCGTTCCGGATTCATTCATCAGATAAACAACGTCGCTACTTTCACGCAGGAGTTCAGGATCGACAGACAGAACCTGCGGCCACGGGCTGATGAATTCACGTCGTGTTACAAAGTGGCCGATGCTCGCTGCCAGGCGTTCGGCCTGGAGCAGGAGCCCCGTCAGCTTTCGTTCGGCGTTGGCAGCTTCTTCCAGCGTCAGCGGTGTTGCTTCGAGCGATGCATCGGAACTGGCGGCGAGTTTTCGAGTCAGGCCGTTGACCTGCAGCAGCAGCGACGTTGCGAACAGGTCGAGCCGCAAGCGATTCCAACCGCCGTTGAGGATCGGTTGAAACTCTTCAAGATGCTGAAGGCCCTGCTCGAGTTGTGCCGGGCTTAGGTATTGCAGCCCCTTCCGCTTCAAGCTGCCTGTCTCAACTTTGAAGAGGACCTGGTCGAACAGGTCCGGCTCCGCAGCCAGTCGGTTCCCAAGATCCTCCATCACAGCTTTGATGGCGTCGGGACGCCGGCTCTCGGCCACGACGACCAGGTCCGAGCTGTCGCCGAATGATTCTGTGAAGCTGATCCAGCGCTGGTGAAATTCTGCGGTTGGATCGATCAGGTCTGAACGCTGGGTCCGAAACTCGATAAAGACAACCGTGATCACAACGGCAGCGATCGCCGACAACGCCGTTACTGCCAGAGTCAAACCGGGACGCGCACACGCCGCTTCAGTGATCGCGCGAAGCGGTTCGCTGAGGTGAAACGGGCGAGCTTTGTCGTTCCGTTCTTGCATGCATCTATTCGTGTCTGGTTGATTCCGATGTGCCGGCTACCTGACTTTCGGAATTGTCTTTCCGAGCGTGTCCGGGAAACCCGTTCAGGAAAACAGTCCGCTGACAGATTCGGCTCGGTGAATTCTACGAATTGCTTCGCCCAGCAGAGGAGCGATGGATACGACTTTCAGGTTGTCAAACTGCCGCTCAGGCGGGATCGGCAATGTGTTGGTGACAACGACTTCTGTGATCGGAGCGTTGCTCAGTCTCTCAATCGCCGGCCCGCAGAACACCGCGTGAGTTGCACTGACGTAGATTTCTCGAGCCCCCAGATCTTTGGCAACCTGTGCCGCACCGACGATGGAGCCGGCCGTCGAAATCATGTCGTCAAACAGCAACGCCACTTTGCCTTCGATCGGACCGCCAATGATGTTGGCCTGCCGAGTTTCAGTGGCGCTGGAGCGACGTTTGTCAACGATTGCGAATTGACCACCAAGATTAGCAACGTGCTTAAGAGACCTTTTAATGCTGCCTTCGTCGGGGCTGATGATTACCAGGTCTTCGGGCGGAATTTTCAGCGAGCGGAAATACTCGTCCGTCGTCCCGGCTGCGTAAAGATGGTCGACCGGCACATCGAAGAAGCCCTGAATCTGCGCGGCGTGAAGGTCGATCGTCACGACTCGGTCTGCGCCGGCTTTCGTAATCAGGTTGGCCACAAGTTTGGCCGTGATGGGAACTCGTCCTGAATCTTTACGATCCTGTCGAGCATATCCGTAGTAAGGAATGACTGCTGTGATTCGTTCGGCGCTGGCTCTCGCGCAAGCGTCGATCATGATCAGCAGCTCCATCAGATTCTTGTCGACCGGTGGTCCGGTCGGCTGAATCAGAAAGACGTCGCGGCCTCGGATGTTCTCATCCAGTTTGCAACTGATTTCTCCGTCGGGGAAATCAGCCAACTGAACGGCTCCGAGGTCGAGACCCAGATGCTGAGCAATTTCGACAGCGAGGCCGCGATGGGCGCGTCCGCTGAGCAGGACAAGTCGATCGTACATGATAATTCCGTGGATGCCGCGACTGATTGGTGTGGGCATGTTGGCAGGCTGCCCATGCTCGATGCAATTCAAACGGGCCCATGAAACAGTGAAAGACGAAGTTCTTCCGGCCGATCGCTCTTTGCGACTCAAAAGTGACAGGCGTTCGGGGCACCGCAATCCGAAATGTCTGCCACCGATTGAAATCGCATCGAGCCATCGCATCGAGAACGTTCGATGCCGGACATTTGCCGACTACTTGGGGACGTATCGTGAGCAATTTCTCGAAATGATCAGAAGAAGCTAACCACAGAGGCTCAGAGACACAGAGAAAAACTCTCCTGCCAAACTCTGTGTCTCTGTGCCTCTGTGGTTAGGATCGGGAAGTTGTTTTCAACATGTTCCTTAGCGTGTCCAACGGGCCTTGTCTGGTTCAGCCGGTCTCAGCTGACTTTCATGATAAATCCGACCAGCCGTTACGACTGGTGATTCTCGGCTTGATCGTCGCAGGCGTCATTCCTTACGAATGGTGACGCGGGAATGCTCGACTTATATGTTGAGACGTTGCTGACGATTCGTCTTGTGAGTTCGAATGAAGCCGATGAAATGGATTATCGAGACTTTCGGAATCGTTACGGGAGTGCTGACAAGAAGCACGGGAATGGCTGCACCTGACTGATGGATCGATTGTCATGAGCCGGCAATACCGTGTGCGGTCGTCGAACCCGCAAGCTTTCACAATTGAATTGCAACGGGTATGGCCAGTCACTAGCGTGAGGACCGATTACGAAAGATAGGGGCGAGTACGAACGACGTATGACCTGGAACGGGTGAGTAGGTTCGCAGTTTCGGACGATTACGTGCGGCAGTCGTTGGTGTTCGGATTGCGTTCCAGGAAGGAGAGGTCAGACCGAGCGAACAGCTTTGGTCGGATGGAGTTCTCCTTGAGTTTACCCGTGTCACTCACGGTCCTCTCACAAGATTAATGTTATGACAACCGAATCTCAGGTT
This sequence comes from uncultured Planctomyces sp., assembly GCA_937899075.1. Lineage (GTDB taxonomy): Bacteria > Planctomycetota > Planctomycetia > Planctomycetales > Planctomycetaceae > JABMPE01. Next base: position 40,517 of record CALDJX010000421.1, read on the forward strand.
GCGTCCGGCAAGGAGCCAGCGGCGGAACCTCGACTCGAAATCAGCGGGTCACGACAACTTACCAACTGGATGGCCGACAATAAGGTCAGTCTCGGATTCACCACTTATCAAACCGGAAAAGTGTTCCTGATTGGCGTCAAGCCTGAGGACAAGCTTTCGGTCTTCGAACGGACGTTTAACAGATGCATGGGGCTGTGCTCAGACAACGACGGGCAGACGCTCTGGATGAGTTCTCTTTACCAGCTTTGGAGATTCGAAAACGCACTTGAACCGGGGCAGTCGGCAGACGGGTACGACCGGCTGTACGTTCCCCAGATCGGGTATACCACGGGAGACATTGATGTTCACGATGTTGCCGTCGAAGCAAGCGGCCGCGTCGTATTCGTCAATACGTTGTTCGGTTGCCTGTCCACGATGAGCGACACTCACAGCTTTCAACCGCTGTGGAAACCACCGTTTATCAGTCGTCTTGCCGCCGAAGATCGTTGCCATCTGAATGGGATGGCCATGAAGGGTGGTCGTCCCAAATGGGTGTCGGCCGTCAGCCAGTCAGACGTCAACGATGGATGGCGGGATCGCCGGCGAGATGGCGGATGTATTGTCGACGTTGAGACAAATGAGATCGTGGTTGAAGGATTGTCGATGCCGCATTCGCCGCGGTGGTATCGGGATCGACTGTGGGTTTTAGATTCAGGCAACGGATACTTTGGGTACATCGATTTCGAAAAGCGAAAGTTTGAGCCGGTTACGTTCTGCCCTGGCTACCAGCGAGGGATGGCGTTTGTCGGTGACTTTGCGATCGTTGGCCTGTCGCGACCTCGACATAACAAGACATTTTCCGGGCTGGCACTCGACGAAGAATTGACGAAGCGGGACGCCGATGCCAGATGCGGATTGCAGATCATCGATCTTCGTTCCGGAGACATCGTTCACTGGTTGAGAATCGAAGGAATTGTTGAAGAACTTTACGACGTCATTGCGTTATCCGGAGTTGTCCGGCCAATGATGATCGGATTCAAAACGGACGAAATTCGACGAACACTCTCGATCGGGCCGGATGGAGAATTGTGAGTAAGATCGGACAAGCTGCTCCGAATGCAGAGCGATTAAACTCAAGGATGGTCGACGCCTTTTCAGGCGAGACTGACCACTGAAGTAGACAGTTCGGCAATGAATGCCGAACCGGAACTGATAGCACTCAAGTCGCATGAAGTACTTGAGCTGCTGACAGGACTGCATCCAGACGGATTTTGCAGTTCTTTATCGTGCATGGACGCGGCCGCGTAACACACGCCTGGCACCAGTCGTTAATCGATAGCGACTCAGGCGGTTGTGAATGAGCCACAACTTCGATCGGTGAGACGGATTTGACCGGATTCATAGATTCGGGAACCTTCCGGCACATCGACCGTCCAACTTGTTTCGCACCATTGTGTGGATCAAGTTTCAGGGTTCGTTAAGAGTGCCGAATCTGCGTCAGCATGTTTATCTGATTCAAAATTGTCGATCACTGAATTGAATCAGCATCCTCAGCGGTTTCGAGCAGAAGTAGCTCAACTCCGCAAAGATTTCGGGTAGCGACCGACCGGGCCGCAAGAAACTACACCTTGGATGTGTGTCGTTTGGAGTCACAAACCATGCTGCTGACCGACTGGCTGAAACTTCTGTCTGCCTCAAGTTCGAGTCTCTGCGCGCCGTCTCGCCCAACCCGTCGTCAGGGTTCGAGCGCCGTTAACAGTGCAGACATTTCGAGCCAGCCTGAGACGCTCGAGAAACGAACTCTGCTGAGTGCAACAGACATTCTCCTGACCGACGTTTCCGGGGCCACTGGATTTCAGGTCGACGGCGAGCCTGCTCCACACGCCGATGGCTTCGGCAACTCGATGCGCGCGGCAGGCGATGTCAACGGCGATGGCTTCGAAGACGTGATCATCGGGGCCTACTACCAGAACGACGACGCCCTGGATATCAACGGCGATTTCATCGACACCGCGTCTGGAGTTGCTTATGTCCTGTTTGGCAAGTCGACGGGATTCAGCCCTCCGCCGGACCTCAACAACCTGCAGGCAGCGGATGGATTCAGAATTCTCGGAAGTGACCGCAGCGACGCCGGAACTGCCGTGTCGGGCGGCGGCGATATCAATGGCGATGGTTTTGACGACCTCGTCGTCGCTACGCCTAACTACTCAAGATACACCGAGGATCAGGTATCTCTGTCGTCCTCGTATGTCATCTTTGGAAAAGCAAACAACACAGACGTCGAACTCAGCAGCATCGATCAGGGAGCCAGTGACTCGGTAGGTTTCCGGCTGACGGGCTTCAAGAACAGCACGTTCAATACGCGAGATTCGATTTCCACCGGCGGCGACATCAACGGTGACGGATTCGATGATGTTGTCTTCGGTGCACCGCAAACCGTCATTAATTCGACGGTCATAGGTGCCGCATACGTCGTCTTTGGGAAAGAGAACGGCTTTGCGAACCTCGACATCTCCGACCTGAATGGCACAACAGGCTTCACCTTCACCGATTCGGCTCGAGGCTACGATAGCCGACTGGCCTACATCGGTGCTGCCGTGAGTCTTGAGGGAGATGTCAATGGCGACGGCTTCGATGACCTGATCGTCGGCGCTCCTGGTCAAAACAAATATCGAAATTCCGCTGAGGAGTACGACGGCGAGGTTTACGTGATTTTCGGCCGCTCCAGCTTCAGCGGAACGCCGACGATTCAAGCCACATCGTTGAATGGAAGCAGTAGTACTGGCTTTGCGGCGACCGGGCTGGTCAATCAACAGGCTAGGACTGGCAGCTCCGTCGGCAGTGGCGGCGATGTTAACGGCGACGGTATTGACGACCTTGTGATCGGGGCGCCTGGGGACGGTTACGGTTACGGCACGGCCGCGGGGCGAGCATACGTCGTGTTTGGGAAGACCAATCTTGGCACTGGTGGCACGTTGGTGCTGGAGTCGTTGAGTGGTTCGAACGGTTTCGTTCTGAACGGCGGAGATGCCTACGACGTTGCCGGGACGTCAGTCAGCATCAGGGGAGACATTAACGGCGACGGGTTCGACGATGTCGTTATCGGAGCGCCAACGACAACCGCAGGAACGCCGTCAATTGATGCCTACAACGGAGCCGCTTATGTGGTCTTCGGTAAGAGCAGCATCACGGTTCCCGCCAATCTCGACGCACTCGATGGCGTCAATGGATTTGCACTGAGAGGGACCAGCGGAAACTATGCCGGCCAGACCGTCGCGATTGCTGGCGACCTGGACGGCGACGGGTTCGATGAGTTGCTCATTGGAGAACCTCGCGATCCGAGAGGAACGGTTACCTTCTTCTTCGGAACCGATTTCTTACTCAACAACGGAATCTCCGGTGACGGTGAACTCGGCAACGGTCTTCAGAAGATTGATGGGCCGGCAGCCGGAACGCTGGATGCTGACGCAGGAGCAGGTGCCGCGGACATTCTCGTCGGCGGCCGTGGCAACGACACGCTGACTTCGGACGGCGGCTCCGACGTTTTGATCGGCGGCTCGGGTGACGACACACTCGTGGCCAACATTGCAAACTTCTCTGGAGGTGCCGTCATTCCGAGGTTTGACGGCGGCACAGGAGTTGACATCCTGACCGGCGACGCTTCCTTCAGCGGTCAAACGATCGACCTGACGACGATACCCGGCAACCGCATCAACAATATCGAAGTCATCGATCTTGAGGACGCCGCAACTCAGACACTGACTCTTGATCTTGCATCCGTCCTGGCCATCACTGGTTCCGTCACAACTGCCAGTTCCTCGGCCTTCGCAACCGCCAACGACGCTCACACGCTGATCATCCTGCGAGACGCCGACGACACGATCAACGGCATCGCCAACGGAGTCAACGGCTGGACTCAAGGTGCCAGCCCGATGATCGACGGCAAGACCTTCGAAGTGTTCACCAACGCCGGTGCGACCGTCAAAATCCAGTCAGTCAACGTGCTCAACGGCGATGTAAATGAAGATGGGAGCCTCACGTTTGTTGATGGCGTATTGATGGCGCTCGTGGCATTCAATGCTAACGACGCGACGATCAATGCACGAAAGGGTGCGAGCACGCTGACTCCACAGGAAATTAAAGACAACATTACTGCTTTGACCAATGCTGGATTAAGCGATGTCAGTGGCGATGGTTCATTTACTTTTGTGGACGGAGTTCTAGTCGCGCTCGTCAAATTCAATGCGAACGATGCGACGATCAATGCACGCAAAGGTGCAAGCCCACTTACTGTGCAGCAAATCAAAGACAACGTGAACGGGTTGGCCCCCCCTCCTTCGGCACACCCAGCGCTACCAATCCAGGGATTAGTGGCAGAACCAGAAGAAGCCTTACCACCTGCAGTACCGTCGTTTTCTGCACCGCCGCCGCCATCTCTTCTGCAGACCAGCGCAGACACCGGAGGCGACGCTTCCCCAGGTACCGAATCGTCCGAAGATACTCAGAACAACGTTTCCGTTGACGTTGCATCGGACCAGCTATTCGGAACAGCGCTGATCGACGTGACGATGGACCTTCTGTCGTAACCCAGCCATTACGGCTGATACTACCGCTCCAGAGTGACCATTCGCGCTCGTGCTTGACAAGAATTAGCCAACACCACTGATTGAGGCAGTACTGACATGCTTCTGAATATCTTTCGCAACTACTTAACTTCCGTTAGTCGTCGCATTCGAGCCGGAAACGCATCGCGTCAGCGAGCTTCCTTGCGATCCTCGATCATTCCGAGCGCAGAACATCGTCTTCTTGAAATTCTGGAAGACCGAACGTTGCTTGCTTCGCAAGTCGTATCGGCGATGGCTTCACCCAGTGGTGTGTCAGTTGGCTCAACGGTGACAGTCACCGTCATGTACCAGACCCTTGACGACATGGGAGATCCCGCCGCCATCGCCGCAGATTCGCTCGATTTGAATCTCCATTTTGATGAGAGTGTCCTCACGTTACAGGGCGTACCGACACTAATACTTAACGACGACATTCTCAATTCCCCCACTGAGAAGCTGGAGTCGGCGGTTGCTGGCGACGACATGGACGTCCTCACCGACACCGTTATCCAGACTGTCTACTTTGATACAAACTTCTTTGCGCCTGTGTTCCCAGACGTTCCACAAGTAGCGGCCCGCTCGTTGTTCAGTGCAACGTTCCTTGTTGGCGGCGGTTTCAGTGCTTCAACGACGATTAATTTCACTGTCAATCAACAAGCCGGTCAGGCCGCTGGAGGCGTGTTTGGCTTTGTCGGTCAAAGCTTGACGATTAACGAAACACCATCTGTCAGTATCGCTGGCACGACGAACGGAGCTGAAGGGGCATCACCGACCAATGGTGTCTTCACCGTTACTCAGTCAACCGCAGCTGGCACACCCACGGTTGTCGCATTCTCAGTAACAGGTGATGACGTCAATGATTTTACGATCGCGTCTGCTGGAAACGTGACCTATGACGCTGGGACGCACACGGGAACGGTCACGATTCCTGCCGGAAGTGGTGGGCTATCACAAACGATCCCGATTCAGGTTGTGAACGACAACACGGTTGAAGCAACCGAGTCAGTCATGATTACGCTGACTGGGATCAATAGCGGTGACGGAGTCATCGACACTTCGAATGATGATGCGTCGATCAATATCACGGATGACGACATGGCGACATTCTCGATTGGCAATGGGACGGTCAACGAAGCAGATGGGACGGCCACATTTACAGTTTCACTCAATAACCCGATTGATACAGCGTTTACAATCGACGTCGACTATTCCAATGGAACCGCGACTGGTTCTGCGGGCGGCACCGGGGCAGACTTTGGCAATGCCCGGGATTCCGTGATGTTCGCCGCTGGAAATACTGCCGACAAGATGGTGATCGTGACAATCACGGACGACACACTTGTGGAAGGCACAGAGGCATTCACGGCAGCATTGAGCACCATGGCTGCACTCGGCGGGCGTAATATCACCTTTGGCGCCGCCGGCACGGGGACGATCAACGACAACGACTCGGCCAGCCTGTCGATCGCCTCTACCGGGACATTCAACGAAGAATCCGGTGCCAACAACGTCGTCGTGACTCTCACTACAATCGCCGGAAGCGGTGGAGCGGCCACTCTGGCACCTGGGATTACACTGTCAGCCAACGTCGTCGACGCGGGGTCAGGCAGTGCGACGAGCGGTTTGGACTACACCACATTCGGCACTCAGACCGTGTCGTTCGCTCCAGGGTCAGGAAACGGCGCCACACGCAACGCTGTCCTGACGTTGACCAACGACACGCTCGTCGAGGGCAATGAAACGGTAAATCTCACACTTCAGGATTTGAATACGACATTGAATGGTGGTGCGTCGTTAGTCACGACAGCCTCGGCAATCACCATCGACGATAATGACACGGCGACAATTGCCATCGGTGCGACTTCCACCGTGACTGAAGAGGGCGGTGCTCAGAGTATCGCGGTCACTCTTACGACGAGTGACGGAAACACCGGAACGGCGACGCTGGCACCCGGCGTCACGTTGACTGCGGACGTCGTCGACGCAACGACCGGCTCTGCAGCAAGCGGAACGGATTTCTCAGCCCTGTCGACTCAGACAGTCACCTTCAACGCAGGCGCGACCGATTCGACACAGAATGTCGCTGTTTCCACCATCAACGACACGCTGGTTGAAGGCAATGAAACGGTCAACCTGACACTTCAGAATCTGAATTCGACAGTCGATGGCCAGGCGGCTTTGGGCAATACAGCGGGTGTCGTGACTATCGCCGACAACGACACCGCTACGATTTCAATCGCTGCCAACACTGACGTTATGGAAGAGGGCGGTACGCAGAACGTCGCCGTCACTCTGACCACCAGCGACGGTGGGAGCGGCCCGGCAACTCTGGCCACCACTTTGACCGCAGACGTCGTGGATGCCGGTGGCGGGACGGCAACGAGCGGCATGGATTACACGGCTCCAGGAACTCAGACGGTGACGTTTAACGTAGGTGCCGGTGACGGAACGGTCGGCAACATCAGCATCGCTGTTACCAGTGACACGGCTCTGGAAGCAGATGAGACGATCAATCTGCGGTTACAGAATCTGAATACAGATTTGAATGGCCAGGCATCGTTGGGCACGACCTCAGGCACAGTCACGATTGCTGATAACGATACGCCGAGAGTGTCCGTGACTACGTCGACCGCTACGGCTGACGAAGCCAGCGGTGCTCTCGTCTTTGACTTTGTTCGAGAGTCCGGCTCAACCACTGCCGTGTTGACGGTTAATTTCTCAGTCTCCGGCTCGACGGACGCGACGGCGGATTACACCGTGTCAGGCCCGAACGTTACCCTCAACTCGGGGGCTGGTACGGGAACGATCGAACTCGGTAATGGAGTCAGCTTGGCTCAGCTGACAGTCACGCCAACTAACGACGCTCTCGTTGAAGGCAATGAGACTGTCGGAGTCACAGTTACGGCAGGGACAAACTATAACATTGATACTCAATCTTCCGACTCGGGCACAATCGATGACAATGACACGGCAACGCTGGAAATCGCAGCGACGCCCAGTATCAAGGAAGAGGACGGTACTCAAACTGTCTCTGTAACGTTGAGAACCAGCGATGGTGCGAGTGGGACCGCCACGCTGGCTCCGGGAGTCACTCTGACAGCCGACGTCGTTGACGCGGCCAGCGGCTCGGCCATCAGCGGCACTGACTACGGTGCACTGCCGACACAGATGGTGACATTCAGCGTGGGCGACGGTAACGGTGCAACTTCGACGATCGATATTACGCCGACGAACGACGCGCTCATCGAAGGCAACGAGACCATTGGTCTGACGCTTCAGAACCTGAGTTCGACGCTTGACGGCCGGGCGTCTCTCGGGAACACGTCAAGTTCAGTGACGATCGACGATAATGACACGGCGACAATTGCCATCGGTGCGACTTCCACCGTGACTGAAGAGGGCGGTGCTCAGAGTATCGCGGTCACTCTTACGACGAGTGACGGAAACACCGGAACGGCGACGCTGGCACCCGGCGTCACGTTGACTGCGGACGTCGTCGACGCAACGACCGGCTCTGCAGCAAGCGGAACGGATTTCTCAGCCCTGTCGACTCAGACAGTCACCTTCAACGCAGGCGCGACCGATTCGACACAGAATGTCGCTGTTTCCACCATCAACGACACGCTGGTTGAAGGCAATGAAACGGTCAACCTGACACTTCAGAATCTGAATTCGACAGTCGATGGCCAGGCGGCTTTGGGCAATACAGCGGGTGTCGTGACTATCGCCGACAACGACACCGCTACGATTTCAATCGCTGCCAACACTGACGTTATGGAAGAGGGCGGTACGCAGAACGTCGCCGTCACTCTGACCACCAGCGACGGTGGGAGCGGCCCGGCAACTCTGGCCACCACTTTGACCGCAGACGTCGTGGATGCCGGTGGCGGGACGGCAACGAGCGGCATGGATTACACGGCTCCAGGAACTCAGACGGTGACGTTTAACGTAGGTGCCGGTGACGGAACGGTCGACAACATCAGCATCGCTGTTACCAGCGACACGGGTCTGGAAGCAGATGAGACGATCAATCTGGAATTGCAGAATCTGAATACAGATTTGAATGGCCAGGCATCGTTGGGCACGACCTCAGGGACAGTCACGATTGCAGATAACGATACACCGCGAGTGTCTCTGACTGCCTCAACCGCAACTGCAGACGAAGCCAGCGGTACTCTTGTCTTCGATTTTGCTCGGGTCGCCGGCGACCAGAACACTGCATTGGTCGTGAATTTCGTTCTGACGGGGACCGCCGACCTTGCTGACGATTACACCGCATCCGGAACCGGAGTGACTTACAACTCAGCGGACGGCACCGGAACAATAACTCTGGGAATGGGAGTCAATCTCAACCGGCTCACGCTGACGCCAAATAACGACGCATTGGTCGAAGGCAATGAAGGTGTGACCGCGACGTTGCAGGCTGGCGTCAACTACAACATCGACACGCAATCATCTGACTCAGGGACGATCGACGACAACGACACAGCAACACTGTCGATTGCAGCTTCGACCAGCGTGGTGGAAGAAGGTGGCTCGCAGGCTGTTGCCGTCACGTTGACCACAAGCGACGGTGCTGGTGGGACCGCAACACTGGCCACCGGGATCACGCTGACAGCAGACGTCGTTGACGGCGGAGGTGGCTCGGCAACCAGCGGGACTGACTACGGCGTGCTGACGACTCAGACCGTGACCTTTAACGCTGGCGACGGCGACGGCACAACAGCAAACGTCAGCGTTTCCCCCAATGAGGATGACATCGTCGAGCCGGACGAAACGATCAACCTGACACTTCAGAACCTGAATGCCAGCCTCGACGGACAGGCGACATTTGGGACGACAGCCGCCACCGTCACGATCGCTGACAACGACGCGACGACAGTGAGCATCACGGCGAACGATTCTTCGGCGAGCGAAACCGCGACGAATAACGGTCAGTTCACCGTGTCTCTGGACAATGGCAAGACGACTCAGTCGGCCGTCACAGTGACCTACACGGTGACCGGGACCGCCGCCTCGGGAACTGATTACACGGCACTCACGGGAACGGCGGTCATTCCCGCCGGTGGCAGCAGCGTGGTCATCGACGTGACAGGCATCGTGGACGACGCGATCGTCGAAGAAGACGAAACTGTGATCGTCACCCTCCTTTCCACCGACAACGCAGACGTCACCGTCAATGGGACGTCCAACGCTGACACCGTCACGATCGCTGACAACGACGCGACGACAGTGAGCATCACGGCGAACGAT
>CALDJX010000422.1 GCA_937899075.1 uncultured Planctomyces sp.
CCGCGGTCGTATCATCGTTATCCTGACCGTGCAGATTGTTGCAGAGGTTCTGCATACTTCTGCATCTGCGACTCATCATGTTGAGGCGTCATTCCTGCAAATCGAGCTGATTTCCGTCTGGCAAGGCATTTGCTTCTGCCGAATTTGCGAGACGACGAGATCGGAGCGTTTCCATTCTTCCGGCAGATGCCACCGCGTGAGATTTCATGTTCCGAGTTCAACCCACCGAGACCGGTAAAGCCTATCGGCTCGCCATTGTCAGCCTGCTGACGCTGAGTGCGGCCGCCTTCGCCGTGACCGTCTGGGTGATGAATGATTTTCTGCGTGAGCAGGAGATCGTCCAGGAACTCATTCGGGAACTGCCACCCGAAGCAGCGCCGATGGCTGAGGAACTCGCGGGCGAACTTCGCTGGCAGTTTCGACTGTCGATTCTGGTCGTGCTGAATCTCGTCGTGACGGCGTTCGCCGTGATGCTGTTGTGGCGGGCGTATCGTTCGTCGCAGAAATCACTGCGGGACATCAAGGCTCAGGCGGGCGACATCCTCAGCAGCATGGACCTCGCCGTGATCACGACGGACCTGAGCGGAATCGTGACCAGTATCAATCGACGTGGCATCGAGTTGCTGGCACTCGACGGCGAGTACGTCGGACGTCCGCTCGACGACCTCTCGGGCACAATTCCTTTGGAAGAGTTTCGGCAGACGTCGCTCGTCGGTGGGAAAGCAGTTTCGACTCAGGATTTCGCTCACTCAACCGCCGGCTCGATTCGCGTGCTACGAGGGTTCTGCCAGCCACTGCAGAGCCATGAGCAGACCTCGATTGGAAACATCCTTCAGCTCCGCGATGTGACCGAGCGGGTCTTGATGGACGACCGGATGTTGCGGATGGAACGCTACATGGGACTCGGATCGCTGGCCGCTGGTCTGCATCACGAAATCAAAAATCCTCTGGCTGCGTTGTCGCTGCACGTCCAGTTGCTTGAAGAGGAGATTGCCGGTCCGACGGTCTCCGACGAAGTTCACGAGATGCTGAGCGTCATCAAAACCGAAGTCACACGGATTGGTGCCGTGCTGGAGAACTTTCGCGATTTCGCATCAATTGGTCAGTTGAACCAGGCGGAAGTGGACCTGTCTCAACTCATCGATCGCCAGGTCCGACTGATTGGTCCGCAGGCGGACAGGCAGAATATTGAGGTGAGCGTCGAGTTCCCGGGAGATAAAGTCGCTCCTGTCATAGCCGACCGTGTGAGACTGGAGCAGGTGCTGCTCAATCTGCTCGTCAACGCAATGGAAGCCATGCCAAACGGCGGGAAGTTGACCGTCCGTGCCTCGGCTATTGAGACCGGTGATGCAGAAACCGTGTGTGTCGAGGTGGCGGATAGCGGACCGGGGGTCCCGGAGAACATCCGCGACCGCATTTTCGACCCGTACTTCACGACAAAAAGCGACGGAACCGGCATGGGACTTGCCCTGTGCGACAAGATCATGCGACAGCACAACGGCAGCCTCGAATTCCATAGCTCAGCCTGTGGAGCGGTTTTCGAGATGACACTGCCCATCGAACGAGGCCCGAGTAGAGAAAGTCTGGACGAATCGTGAGTAACGGATTCCACATTCTGATCGTCGATGACGAGCCCAACATGCGGTCCGGTCTGGCGAAGGGCCTGGCAAAGGAAGCAGACCTCATCGAGACCGCCGGCACGGTCAATGAAGCCCTCGACAAGTTTGACGCCGGGAATTTCCAACTCGTCATCGCCGATGTCCGATTGCCGGGCGACCGCGACGGCCTCGAGCTTGTCTCGTTGATTCATGAACGGAAGCCGGAGACAACCGCGATCGTGATCACGGCTCACGGCACGGTCGAAACCGCGGTCGACGCCATGCGGCGTGGAGCCTTCGACTTCATCACGAAACCGGTCGATCTCAATCTGATCCGTCAACAGGTGGCGAAGGCTCTTAACCATCACCGACTGCAGGCCGAGAATCGGGAACTCAAAGATCGGCTCGCCGATGCGGGAGAAATCTCCGGCATTATCGGCAACTGCGCGGCGATGCAGGACGTCTTCCTGCAGATTCGTCAGGTCGCCGACACCGACGCCACCGTGTTCATTCAGGGCGAAAGCGGCACCGGCAAGGAACTGATTGCCCGAGCCCTGCATGATCTCAGTAGTCGCAGCAGCGGTCCCTTCGTCGCTGTCAATCTGGGAGCACTCCCGGAAACCCTGCTCGAAAGCGAACTGTTCGGCCACGAGAAAGGATCGTTTACCGGAGCGTCGCGTCAGAAACCCGGTTGCTTCGAGCAGTCGCGCGGTGGGACTCTGTTCCTCGATGAGATCACTGAGATTCCGGCGAAGAGTCAGGTCGACCTCCTGCGAGTTCTGGAAACCGGACAGTTCATGCGGGTCGGCGGGGAGGAGCTCCTGGAGTCCGATGCCCGCATCGTTTCCGCAACGAACAAGGACGTGCAGGAACTGATCGACGACGGCACATTCCGCGACGACCTCTACTACCGGCTGAACATTGTGCCGATCCAGATTCCTGCTTTACGCGAGCGACGTGAAGACATCCCGATGCTCGTCGAGCATTTCCTCAACCATTTCTGCCAGCGTCACAACCGCCCGCCTCGAAAGTTCGCCGACGAAGCCATGCACGTTCTGACGGCTGCTGCCTGGCCGGGCAACGTCCGACAACTTCGCAACGTGATGGAGCGACTCGTCGTCACGGTCACCGACGACATCATCACCGCCGAACGTCTTCCCGCAGAATTACACCCGATGTCACGATCGACATCCGGCGGTGTGCGTCCTCTCGTTGAAGCGACCGAGGCCGCGGAAAAGGACGCCATCCAGGCCGCCCTCGCCGCCGCGAACTGCCACCGGGAAGAAACGGCGAAAGCTCTCGGAATCAGCGTCCGCACGCTGCACTACAAGATCAACCGCTACGGGCTGCACTGATTGCGAGTCATCCATTCGTCTGCCCCGTGCAGCTCGTTGCAGAAACCTGCATTCAGGTGCAGAGACGCGGTCCGGCCTGACCGTCCGGAGGTCATCGATTTGCCGCGGCCAGCGACGGACAGCTTGCCACGATGACAATGAAGTTGCACGAATTCGAAGAACAGATTCTCACGAACGAGTGCGAAATGGAGAACCTGGTCTTCTCGCCTTTCCGAGCTGACGGCGGACGAGTGAACAATCGACGAAGCCGGCACCGAACAACGAGTGAGCGTGATTACTGAAAATTCACTCGCTTGCGCTTCGTGCTGGTATGAAGTCGGGAAGTGATTCTGGACACGTTCCTGACCGCTTCACTCGTGCTTAACTTGCGTGATGAAGCGCGACGCCTTTTGGGGCTTCTTTGATTTCGCCGATGACCGATGCGGCGATGTTGTGCTCGGCAATCCTGCGGCAGACTTCGTCGGAGATTGACGGCTCGCAGATAATTGTGAAGCCGATGCCCATGTTGAAGACCTTGTACATTTCTTCCTGAGCGACTCCGCCAAGACTTTGCAGCCACTCGAAAGACGCCGGACGAGCCCAGGTCGATGTGTCGATGTCGGCGGCGCAGTTTTCCGGGAGGATGCGTTCGATATTGTCGGGCAGGCCGCCGCCGGTGATGTGTGCCAGGCCGTGGACCGATGCTCGCAGTTTGGCCTCTTCAAGAATGCTCAGGACTGACGAAACGTAGAGCCGAGTTGGTTCGAGAAGAATTTCGGCGACCGTTTGATTCAGGTCGGCGACGTGGTCGTCGTAGGAAAGTCCGGCGACGTCGGTCACGACTTTTCGCACGAGGCTGTAGCCGTTCGAGTGGAAGCCGCTGGAACCCAGACCGACGATCACGTCTCCCGGTTTGATGGCCTTCGTGCCGTCAATGATCTGATCTTTTTCGACGACGCCGACGGAGAATCCGGCCATGTCGAAGTCGCCTGCCTGGTAGACGTCCGGCATGATGGCGGTTTCGCCGCCAAGCAGAGCCATGCCCGTGTCGCAGCAGGCTGAGCTGACGCCCTCGACAAGTTGTGCGATCAGTGTGGGATCGTCTTTTCCAAGAGCGAGGTAGTCGAGAAAGAAGAGCGGTTCAGCACCGACGCACAGGCAATCGTTGACGCACATGCCGACCAGGTCGATGCCGACGGTGTCAAACTTTCCCGCGGCGATGGCGACTTTGATTTTCGTCCCGACGCCGTCGGTTCCTGAGACCAGCACCGGATCGGTGTAGTTATTTTTGAACAGCCGCGTGTTCGTCCCGAGCTGAAACAGGCCGGCAAAGCCGCCGGGCATCGGCATGACTCGCGGCGTGTGCGTTTTCTGCATCAGAGCAGGGAGTTTGGCCATGGCCTGTTCGTAAAGGTCGAGGTCAACTCCGGCGTCTTTGTATGTCAGTTCAGCCATGCGGGGCTGCTCCTCGTCGTAAACTTGTGCGTCAAATTCTGGATATGTGCCGCCTTTTGCGGCATGTTTGGCGGATGTTAGCAGGCGATCGACTTCAGAACTACGAGCCAACGGCTCGCTCCTTGATAAGGAAATTATTCGCTCGAAGTCCTCGGTTTTTGATCTCGCCATTCCCGCGCAGGCGGGAACCCAGTTTTTCCGTCCGCTCTGGTTTCCCGCACTGTCGTTTGTAAATAAATCGGTCAGGCGTCTTCGGCCCAACGGGCCAGCTCTATGACAGCCCAAGGCATCGCCTTGGGAATTCAGTCATGTAAAAAACACCAAAGCCCCGAACGGGGCGGCCCTACATCACTGATGTTTACCTGGTAGGAACGCCCCGTTGGGGCTCCGGCAGTAAGCGAAATCGTACCCCGGACTACGTCCGGGGCTATCAAAGGGCTGGCCCGTTGGGCCGATTTTGAATTCTCTACTTATGTATAAACGAGAGGGTTCCCGCCTGCGCGGGAATGATGAAAAGGCCACTCTCACCGGGTTCGAGAAGAGACTCTGAGGACGTATCTAACTGGTCCATGAAATCGTCGTTTTTCCTTTCGGCAGGTCGAAGCACAGAATCTGCGAACTCTGCTCGTTCAGCCATTTTCCGGAGTCCAGCTCGGTGCCGGATCGGACTTCGTCGAGTGATTGAGACTCGCCGGTTGCCGCTCGGATGACTGGCTTGCCCGTCGCAGGTCTGGCGATCTTGAGCGTGAAGCCTGACGTCCCGAACGGTGCTTGCAGACTGAGTCCGCCTGGCGTGACGGTGATTTTCGTCAGCTCAGCGGCGGCGTAGTAGCGGCCGATCTGGCTGACTTTCATCCAGACGGTTCTGTTCTTGTATCGAGCGGCCAGTGAGGTGACGACTCGCTGAAACGCTTTGAAGCCGGCCTTCGTTCCTTGAGTGTACATGCCTGGCCAGTGGCAGAGCATGACGGCCGGTTCGCCGCGTTCGATCATCTCGACCATGCGTCCGGATGTGGCGTCTTCGGTGGCGTACCGATCGGGTTCTGAAAGGCGGTCGCCGTCCCAGCCGCCGAACCAGTCGCCCGTTCCGGCGGGGACGTTGACGGTGACTTTCGGATCGTCAGTGTCGAGGCCTCGCACGTGTTCGAGTTTCGGAATCGTGCTTTCGTCGCTGCCGACGACGTATTTGAAATAGTGCGGCAACTCGGTGCCGTAGACGTCTCGGACGGCGTCGTGAACGGCCAGTGAGAGTTCCGGCTTGACGAGGTTTCCGAAACCGCCGGGAGTTGTGACGCCTTCGCAGGGCAAGTCGCAGTTCTTCAGAATTCTCAGCGCGTAGGCCAGGTACTCGGCCAGTTCGTCGACGCTTTTCTTTTCTCGCGGATACGAGTTCTCCATCGTCGCCGGACTGATTTCGTTGATCGGCCGACCGGTTTTCAGATCGATGATTCGCGTGTGAGTGATCATTTCCGGATGAATGTCCCAGTTGGGGACCATCAACTCGCGGACGAGTTTCAGGCTGTCGAGCAACTCTCGTCGTGACCAGCCGGGAATTTCGCGATCCATCCAGCCGACGCAGGCGGGATTCGGCACGATGCTGTACTTTCCTTTGGCGCCGTGCTCGGCACACCACTCGCCGAACTCACGCACGAACGAATCGGGAATTTCCCGCGGCCAGGTTTTCCACGGCTTCTGGTAGTCCTTGCGGTCTGGATAGCATTCCGCGAACTGAGGCATGCAGAAATGCCCCATGTTCACCAGGCAGGTCGAGTCATCAATGATGAATGAAAGCGGAACTCGGTCGCGCGGGTTGAGCACGGTCACCAGGTCACTGGCGTCTCCGGTTTTCTGAGCGAGTCCCGTCGACGCGCCAAGGCTCATCGCTGCTCCGGTGACGGCGAGACTGCTGGCGAGGAACGTGCGCCGGGAAGTTGCCGCTTGTGAGTTCAGCATCGCTCTGCTCCTGCACTCGAATTCGGAAGTCGTGAGAACGCTTCGCGGATCGTTGCACGAGTGACGTCAGCAGGACAACTCATGCGAGCGAGTAATGGCCACCAGGAAACTCAGAATCTGCAGATGACGTAATGTGACCAGATTTTTTTAACCACGAAATACACGGAAAACACGGAAGGAAGAATTGTCGAAATCCGGGTCGGGCAGAAGAAACAAGAGGCCTCGTGTGATCACGGCAATCGCGTCTGCCTGTCTTCTTCGCGTCTTTGCGTCTTCGCGAGACAAAATAAGATGCTGTTAAGAAAACATGATCCTGCCAATGCGTGACTCATCGAGCCGACGCGCCCAGGGCCGCGATCATCGCTCGCGGGTCATCTGTCGTCAGGCTGACGAGTCCGGCGCGGGCCAGGCGACGAGCGTCGTCGACCGAGTTGACTGTCCAGACGCAGGACTTCAGGTTTGCCTGGTGGATTGAGTTGATCGCGTCGTCAGTCAGCGCGGCAGTGTTTGAGAGATCGACTCCGTCGAATTTGGATGACTGTGCGACGTCGATGATTTCGTCGATCGACGGTTCCCATTGATCAGTTCCGGAAACACGGTGGTCTGCATCCGGGAGGGCCTGGGTTTGCTCAACGACCAGGAAGGCTTCGAAGTCTGGCAGTGCCTGTTTTGCCGATCGGAGCAAGGCCGGGTAGAAGCTGATCAGAACGACGGAAGTCGGCGATCGGTTTCCTTCGGCAAGGTCGCGCTGCAACGCGGAAACGATTGCTGAATGGGTGGCCAGATCGTCGCCACCTTTCAGCTCGACAAAGAGGCGGCGACCGGTCGGAATCGTAGCGAGGACCTGCGGGAGTTCTGCGATCGTCTCGCCACGCCACTTGTCGGCTTTCCATGATCCAACGTCGGCCGCGCGAAGCTCTGACATGTCGAGGTCGCAGACTTTGCTGTCGACTCCGGCCGTCCGCTTGAGCGTCGCGTCGTGGATGACGGCGAGGTGCCCGTCTCGACTTAGCTGAACGTCGATCTCGACCGCGTCGGCTCCGATCTGCCAGGCCAGCTCGACGGAGGCCAGCGTGTTTTCCGGAGCTTCGATCGACGCTCCTCGGTGAGCGACAATTTCGATCGGGCAGCCGGATGGTCGAACGGTTTGATGAGGCACGGCTCGATCGCGATGCGGCTGGATTTTTCAGGCTGGTTTTTGAATATCGAATATCGAACAAGGAATGTTGAAATCTGAAGTCAGACAGTATGGACTTCGGGATTCGAAATTCCTTGCTCGGTATTCTGCGGTTCCGGGGGCTCGGGTTGCGAACAGCGGTTCCGGCGACAAGCCTACTGGTAGTAACCCGGCTGGGCCGGCATCTGTTGATAGCCTTGCTGTGGGTAGCCGCTCGGCTGAGCGTACTGGAGCTGCTGGAATTGTGGCTGCTGCGGCACCAGTTGAGTTTGTGGAACGAGCTGCTGCTGAGGCATCGCTCCGAACTGCCCACCGTACTGTGGACCGATTGGCTGGCCGGCGTTCTGCTGCCAAACGGCGTGCGTGCCAGCGTTCGGCTGCTGCGATTGCATGGCGTATCCCGGCGCCGCGTTCTGTGGTGCTGAGAAGTACGCCTGGCCTTGCGGCATCTGCATGATCGGCCCTTGCGGCACGGTCATGATCGGGTTCATCGGCGGAGCACCCGTTGGACCTGCCTGCGGATAGCCCGGCTGGACTCCGTAGTTCTGAGGACTGTTCTGCATCGGACCATTCTGCATCGGACCGCCCTGCATCGGAGCGTTCTGGTACGGCTGAGTATTCTGGTACTGCTGAGCAGGTTGGTACATCGGCTGAGGCTGCGGGTAGGCCTGCTGAACCGGCGCCGACTGCCCGTAGCCCTGAGGTCCGTTTTGTGGATAGCCCATGCCTTGTGGTGAAGCTCCGTTCTGAGCCGGTTGTCCGTAGGCAGGCTGAGCGAACGCTCCGGGCGCGGCCAACTCCTGGTAGCCTTGTGTCGGAACGGCTGGCGTGGCCGGTGCCGCGGCAAATTGTTGCAACTGTCGGGGTTCCTCAGGTTGCTGTTGAGCCTGTTGATTCTGCTGGTCTTCCTGGAATCTCGTGTGGTTGGGTTGCTGCCAGGGCTGCAACTGCGATTTGTCCTGAGACTGCATCTGCTGGTGCATCAGCTGCATCTGGAAGGTCTGTTCTTCGAGCTGCTTCTGAAGCTGGTCCATTCGCTCGATGTACTCAGGTGAAATCGATTCGGCCGGTGCGGACGCCGGCTGCGGGATTGTTCGTTGATAATACGGTGTCGTGATGCCAGGAATTGAAGCGCCGGTGTATCCCTGCTGGAAGGCAGCGGCCTGTTGCAGAGGCGACATCTGTCCGTTCGCTGAACCTGGAGAAGTCGCCGGTGCGTACTGCGGATCGGGAGCCATCATGAAAGACTGATTCTGAGCGTAGTCGCCGTAGGACGGAGGATCGAGACTCGCTGAACCACCCATGCCAAAGTTCGGATGCATGCCCGATCGCTGGCGGTACTTGTGGTACCACTGGTGCGAATACGCCATGACAGGGCTCATGCCCCACCGACCAGCGACTTCCATCTGAGCCAGCACGTGCTTGTAGTTGTGCGGCCGGAAGGAACCGTAGCCGGCGTGCGCGGGCAGTTCCTGGAAGTAGCCATGCAGCCACGGTTCGGGCGAGTCGAACGGGTAAAGCTGATCGCCGCCTCCGCCACCGCCGGACGAAACCGAATCGTACGGATTCGAGAATCCGCCCTGGCCGGCCACGAACGATCCGGAAGCCATGCCTGGCGAGAATGCCATGCCGCCATCCATTCCGCATCCGCCCGGTCCGCATTGTCCAGGACTTGCCGCGACGGTCAGAGCTAAAAGCCATCCACTCAACATGAGAACCCCCTCCGTGGAGTTTTCGGGCAAGCCTTACAACAAGGTGCCCGATCAGCGTGCGCAAAACTCGAATGCAATGATCTGTCGTTCTTCAGCTCCGAACCGCCGCCAAAGCGAATGCCTGGCCAGGATCGGTGTGTCATGAACGAACGGATGAATCAGTAATTTGACTCTGACGTCTCGATATTCCGCGTTGGAACCGCGAGGCGCAGCGTCCGGTCGTCTGCCGAGGCTCTGTTTGTTTCGCGAAGCATCCATGCCGCGCGAACCGACAGAACTGGTTCTGCAGTATCAATCATTATCTTCGTCAAAGTCTGCCGGCCAAATCCTGCAAACTTCCGGGAACGTGCGAGGTCCGCTTATGCCAGAGTGACGCCCGGATATACTCGACCATGCTTGCGTGTTCTTCCTGTTTTGCCCGTCTTGTTCCGAGTGTTCGGACAATGAGGTGAGGCGGGCTGATCTTCCCCTCGATCAGACGGCCGGTAACGGATGCGGCCACGAACGCTCAGCAGCGGAGACTTCGGCGCGAATTTCGTGCCGTAAGTGCTTCGTGGATATGGCTTTGCCCGTCTCCCGTCAGTCGTTTCCGGCTGGCTCACTTTTTCGAAGTCGACATTCGGCGACTCAAACTGAGGGGATACTCGATGTACCGCAACTTTTTGACGATGGCCGCCCTGGCAGCGGCCGCAGGCTGGTCAGCTCAAGCATCAGCTCAGTATCCGACCGCTTTGCCGGCTCCGGTCGCAGCACCTTACACGGTGCCGACGCAGCAAATTGTGACGACGCCGTCCGACGGTCGACTCCTTGGTCCTGCGCCCGCTCCGGGAGCGCGGACCTTCACTGTTCAGTACGTTCCGGCCGCTCCGAATTCGGTCGTCCCCGGAACCGCTGGTGCGCCGACCGTTGTCACGCAGCCACGACCGATCCCGCCGACGGCTGGAAACATCACCGCGATTTCTCCGCAACCGACCTACGCAACCACGACGATGCATCAGCCCGTCATGCCGGCGTACCCGGTCACAAACATCGTGAGTCACCCGGCTCAGATGATCCCGCAGAACACTCAGGTCTACACGCCGAGCTACTACTATTACTACTACCAGCAGCCGTACGAAGCACCAGCCGCTCCGATGGTGGCACAGATTGCTCCCGTTCAGATGGTACCTGTCGTTCCGATTCAGCCCGTATCGATTGACGCGTTCAGCGGAGCTTACACCGGCGCATCGGGCCCGATGTCCAACTCTCGCGGAGAAATGGGCCACGTCCGCTACCCGTACTACAGCTACCGCCGCCCCTGGTACTACTCAGGCCAGCCGAGCTTCAACGTGACCATCCCAGGCCCCGTCTGGTAAGACCGAGCCCTTTCACTCTTCCTCTGGGAGAGTCGGCCTCTCAGGGCCAAAGAGGGTTACGAACAAAGAACATCGCAGGTCAGGCAGCTTTTACGATCAGCCTGTACCCAACTCGAAAAGGCCACTGCATCATCGCAGTGGCCTTTTTGCATTGAGAGGGGTTTTCAATAATCGGTTTTGAATATCGAATATCGAACAAGGAATGTCGAAATCTGAAGTTGGCACGAACGACTTCGAGTTTCGACATTCCTTGTTCGATATTCGATATTCACGGTTCCGTACGACCGGCTGCTCTGTAACGCAAATCCGTTAGACTTACGTGCGACGTACCGTGATTACAGGAACGACGACGGACCCGAACCATGTGGCAGGATCTTCGCTACGGCTTGCGAATGCTCAGAAAGAGTCCCGGCTTTACGACCGTGGCTGTGCTGACGCTTGCGCTGGGCATCGGAGCGACGACCGCGATCTTCAGCGTCTTCAAAGCGGTGGTCCTTCAGCCGTTGCCGTTCTACGAACCTGACCGGCTGGTCGTTCTGTGGGAACGCGGACCGAAACACGGCAGCGAGCGGGACGCTGTGAATCGACAACTCTACGCGTACTGGAAGGAGCAGAACACTGTTTGCTCCGAGATGTCGTACCTCTGGAATTTCTCGTACATGACGCGGAAGTTTCGTCTTGTCGAAAACGGCACGATGCAGACGATTCAGGGGCGTTACGTGCCTTCCAATTTCTTCCGGGTGTTCGGCGTTGAACCGATCCTCGGCCGGACATTCGCGCCGGAAGAAGACGTCCACAATCCAGATCCGATGGTGGTGATCAGCCACCAATTCTGGATGCAGTCGTTCGGCGGCAATGCAGATGCGATCGGCAAGACGGTGACGCTGCAGAACCACGACGGGCAAAGACCGTACACCGTGATCGGCGTCATGCCACGCGGCTTCGAGTTTCCCGCTGAATGCCAAATCTGGCTGCCAGCGGGAATTTTCAGGCCGCCGCCAAAGCCGGTTGATTCCGGACGGAAACTCGACGGCAAAGGGCACGACCTGCTCGTCTTCGCGCGACTGAAACCTGGCGTCACGGTCGAGCAAGCCAGCGCGGACTTGACGACAATTTCGGCACGCCTTGTCGAGAGATTTCCTGATGCGTGGTTCGGTTCTGAAGTCGACGTCGTGCCGTTGAGCGACGAACTGATGGGTGACCTGAAGCCTGCGATGTGGGTGCTGGTTGGAGCCGTCACGGCCGTTCTGTTGATCGCGTGTGCCAACGTTGCGAATCTGTTGCTCGCTCGCGCCGCCACTCGCGAGCGGGAAATTGCGTTGCGAACAGCACTGGGTGCGGGCCGCGGGCGAGTCATGCGGCAACTGTTTACCGAAGGTCTGCTGCTGGCAGCGATCAGCGGCTCGCTGGGAATCCTGCTGGCGGTATGGGGAGTGGACGCTCTGGCAACCATTGTCCCGGCGGCAGGCAGCTCCGAAAGTCATGCCAGTCTCGTTCAGTCTGAAGCAGTTCGCGACGTGCCGATCGACGGCGTCGTACTGGCCGTGGCGATGGGCGTCACGCTGCTGACGGGAGTTCTGTTCGGGCTGGCTCCAATGCTGCATACCTGGAAGCAGGACCTGACCGAATCGCTGAACGCGACGGGCCGAGGTTCAACTCGCAGCCGAGCGGGGCAGCGAGTCCTTCACGTCCTCGTCTGCGGACAGGTTGCCGGCGCGATCGTTCTGCTGATCGCGGCCGTGCTGATGATTCAGAGCTTTGCGAGATTGCTGCATGTCGATCCGGGCTTCAATCCGCAAGGACTTCTGACAGGGACGATTGAGTTTTCGGGTCACTACACTGAGAGCATGATGGATCGCTACGAGGTGACGCGGCGGATTCTGGATCGTGTTCAGAAGATTCCGGGCGTCGTCTCGGCGAGCGGAGTTCATGAGCTGCCGCTGGTCAGGCCTGGACGCTGGACGCGAATCGTCATTCGAGAAGATCAGCAGTTTGCTCCATCCGGAACGCCACTGGCCACGGCCGATCTGGACCCCGTCACCCCGAACTATTTTCGAACGATGCAAATCTCGCTGCTCAGCGGCCGGCCTTTCAACGACCTGGATAACCGCGAGAACCCACCCGTTGCGATCATCAATCAGAAGCTGGCACTCCGCCTGTGGCCAGACGGAACCGATCCCGTCGGGAAGATGATCGGAGTTGGACACTCACTCGCAAACTCCTGGAGGATGCAGGAACTCGTCGGCGTGGTCGGCGACACGAGAAGCCTGCGGCTCGATCAACCCGGTCCGGCAACCATCTATTTTCCGTTCGGACAAATGTGGCCAGGCGGAACGACGGTCCTCAATCTGGTCGTCCGGACGAACGGCGATCCTCTCGCACTGGCAGAGCCGCTGCGCGAGCAAATCCTCAGCGTGATGCCCGACCAGCCGGTCACCAACATCCGCACGCTCGAAAACGTCTCCGGCGATTCGATGGCTCGATCAGAATTCCAGATGATCCTGCTGGGCATCTTCGCGGCCGTGGCGTTTGTGCTGGCAGCTCTGGGAATCTACGGAGTGGTTTCGTGGTGGGTCACCAGCCGCATCCGCGAAATCGGAATCCGCATGGCACTGGGAGCACAGCCACGCGACGTGATGAAACAGATCGTCGCTCACAGTCTGAAACTCACATCCATCGGCGTCGCCATCGGTCTCGCCCTTGCCTGGAGCCTCACCCGAGTCCTGCAAAGCCAGCTCTACGAAACACCGACCGTCGATCCCGCACTCTTCATCGGCATCGCGCTGCTGCTACTGCTGGTCGCAATCATCGCCTGCATCATCCCCGCCCGAAGAGCGATGCGGGTCGACCCAATGTCGGCCCTCCGCTGTGAGTGACGTTTCGCGGTTGCTCGCGAAGCGTCGGACTCATCCAGGTTGTGACGAGGCGAATGGCCATCTGCGTGACTTCAATTGACCGATTTCGGCGCTCTCGGAATGGTCGTTGGGACTCGTTGTGAGAATTATTCACGGGGGAGCGCAGGCCTTGTAATCGGCATAGCTGGTCATGAGTTGTTGTCAACGATCAGCGCTGTCGCCGATGGCCGCGCACGTGCCGGCAGGCTGCCGGATTGAGACATAGAGTCTGCCTGTTGCCGCAGGTTGTTGGCCCTTTTTGTTGTCGAGAGATCTAGTCGCGAGAGCTGGACGAGATGAATTTCAACACGCCATCATTTGCGCTCTTCATGCTGTGCGTGGGTGTGTTTTATGTCGTCGCTCAGTGTCTGAAGCTGCCGCGGTTTCAGAAGGTCGTTCTGCTGGCGGCCAGTTACTACTTCTACGGCTCGTGGGATCCGCAGTTTCTCACGCTGATTCTCATCTCAACCGCCATCGACTTCTGCTGCGGACTCGGCATTGACGACCAACAGCCGACTCGGAATCAGCATGTCGGGCTGTTCGTTGCGCTGACCGTTTTCTCCGGACTTTTGACCGCTCCGATCAACTGGTCATCAATCGTGACCGGCTATCTGCCACTATCGGCTTTCGATGGCGGCTGGGGCGTTGAGCCTGGGACAACCGGCGTGTCGGCCGGATCGCTGATCTCGGGCAGTTGGCGGAATTGTGCGGCGTGCCTGTCGGCGGCTGCCGCAATTCTCAGCACGACGGCCTTCGGGTTTACTTTGACCGGCGCCACGCGTCGTCGCTTCTTTTTGTGGTTCAGTCTGGTCAGCAATCTCGCGCTGCTTGGCTTCTTCAAGTATTGCGATTTCTTTGTCGAGAGTTTCGGAACACTGACGGGCTGCGATACGAGCGGCAGCGTGCTGGGGATCATCGTCCCGGTCGGGATCTCGTTTTATACGTTCCAGACTTTGAGCTACACGATCGACATCTATCGTGGCGAAATGAAGCCCACGCGCAACCTGCTCGACTTCGCTTTGTTTGTGTCGTTCTTCCCGCAGCTTGTGGCCGGCCCGATCGAACGCGCCAGCGTCCTGCTGCCGCAACTTGCTGAACGCAGAAAACTCGACTGGCAGGGGATTCAGGTCGGCAGCTGGCTGGTCGGTTGGGGATTGTTCAAGAAGATTTTCATCGCCGACAATCTGGCCCGGTTCGTCAACGAAGCGTACGCGCCCGGAGTGAATCCGGAAGGTCCGCTCGTTCTGTTTGCGACGTACGCTTTCGCGTTTCAGATCTACTGCGACTTCAGCGGTTACACCGACATCGCACGCGGCATCAGCCGCATGATGGGTGTTGAGCTGATGGTCAACTTCAACATTCCTTACGCCGCGACGAACCCGCAATCATTCTGGAGGCGATGGCACATCAGCCTGAGTACCTGGCTGCGCGATTACCTTTACGTTTCGCTCGGCGGCAACCGCGGCACCGGTGCTTTCATCTATCGAAACCTGATGCTGACCATGTTTCTGGGCGGTCTCTGGCACGGAGCACGCAGCAACTTTGTCTGGTGGGGCCTTTATCAGGGAGCCTTGTTGTGCGGGCATCGGCTGCTCGAACCGACGCTGCAACGAATCAGTCCGAGAGGTGGCTTTGGAAAGTCAGCGACTCGATTCTTCTGCTGGGCGTCGTTCATGCATCTGATGTGTTACGGCTGGTTGCTGTTCCGAGTCGATTCCAGCGAGCAGCTCGTCCAGATGACGACGGCGTTGTCGCATGGCTGGGAATCATGGACTCAACATGCCGGCCTGCTGGCTCGAATCCTCTGGTTCGCGTGGCCGCTGATGATCGTACAGTTCTTTCAGTATCGCAGCCGGAATCTGCTCGTCGTACTGACCTGGCCGTGGGCCATTCGGTGGGCATGTTATGTCGGGATGTTCTATCTGACGGTGATTTTCGGAGCATTCGATGTCGTCGAATTCATCTACTTCCAGTTCTGAGACCGCTGCGGTCGCTGTCGCGTCCGATCGCGAATTCAGTCGACTGGAAACCGCTCCGCGCCGTCGGTTGCCGGTGGCGGCGATCGGTCTTGTCTGCACAGTCATTATCGTGGAGATATTCCTCTCGACACGTGTCGGCTGGTTTGCGGATCAGGCCGCATGGCAATGGCGTGAGAAGAAACGAGTTGTTGATTCGGGACAGCTCAACGGCGATGTCGCCGTGATTGGCACGAGCGTTCTGTTTCATGCCATTGATGCCGAAGAGGTCAACCGCCTGACGAAGAGCCCTCTGACTGTCACGAATCTGGCACTCAACGGAATGGCTCTGCACGCTCAGACGCAGATGCTGGAAGACCTGCTGAGTCAGAGCGCCGCGCCGACTGCTGATCCCGAAACTTCAACAGGCAGAATCCAGCATGTGCTGCTGGAACTCCGGCACGCCGTCGTTGAAAAGAAGAACTGGGTGAGTGGGCCGTACTTTCGTCAGTGGGCTCGTTATTCGCAGTTTTCGAAAAGTGGATTCATGTGGTTCGAGCCGTCGCAGTCGTTCAGCTTTGCGGCAAACCGATCGTTGACGTCGTTTGCGTACCGTCGGTCTATCGACAACTTCATTCTTGACAGTGGCCTATCACGCGGTCTGACTGTGGATGTTCTGACGCGCAACCGTGAGGTCTCCGAGGAGATTGAGAAGTCGCGAGGCTTCTGCAAGGCGTCCGGCGGCGCAGGTCTGACTGACAGCGATGTTCCCGCGCCGCAGCCTCGACCGTGGGAGACCAACCATGCTGGTCTTGTCTGGCTGCATCGCTTGTTGGCGTTGTGCGAGGATCATGATATTCGAGTTACGTTGTTACAGCCTCCGGTGCCGCAGTTCGTTCAGCACGATCGCGACGCTTCACAATTCGACGACGACTTTCGAGCGTTTGCCTCGAAGCTGCAGCAGCGGTATCCAAAAACCGTGGCAGGAATCTGGGCACCGTCCGGTTACCAGCTGTCCTGTTTTTCCGATGACCACCATCTCAGTTATGTCGGCGCGGAACGCCTCACACGTGACCTTGCAGCGTGGCTTGATAAAGCGAAACCGACGCCGTGACGACTCCGCTCAGCGAATCTTCAAACTGGCGACGGCGATGAGGGCCAGAAGCGCGGAGCCGATCCAGAAGCGGACCACGATTTTGATTTCGTGGTGCCCCTTAAAGAGGTAGTGGTTGTGGAGCGGGCTGCAGGCGATCAAGCGGTTGCCGGTCATCTTGAACCAGCCAACCTGCGCGATGACGCTCAGAGTTTCGATCACGAAAACTCCGCCGACCAGAACCAGCAGAATTTCCTGGCGGCAGGCGAGTGCTCCCAGACCGAGCAAAGCTCCCATCGGTAGCGAACCTGCGTCGCCCATGAAAACCTGAGCGGGGTAGCAGTTGAACCAGAGGAACCCCAGCATCGCGCCGACCATCGCGCCCATGACGACGCTTAGTTCTCCGCAACCGGCGATGTAGGGAATCGCCAGGTAGTCGGCCATTTCTTTGTGGCCGGCCAGGTAAGTGAGTGCCGTGAACGCTCCGCCGGCAAAGATCATGCAGCCGCTGGCCAGGCCGTCGAGTCCGTCGGTCAGGTTGACTCCGTTTGAGCTGCCAACAAGCACGAACATCGCCCAGACGGTGAAGCCACTTCCGAGGTACCACGACGCTCCGCCGATCGGGAAGACAACCGAAAGTCCGTCGGGACGATCACGCAGAGTGAAGAACATCGCCGCTGCGAAGAACAACCCGAGCAGAAGCTGCATGGCGAACTTCTGCTTGACACTCAGACCGTTGCGGTCGGTGCTGAGTTTGATCCAGTCGTCCCACGCTCCCAGCGAACAGAACGTCGTCACGACGCCGATGCCGCACAGCGTGTACGGACTGCTGAGGTCACCACAAATCAACGCAGCCAGAACGACCGATGCGGAAACAAAAATCCCGCCCATCGTCGGCGTCGATTGTTTCTCGGCGTGGAGTTCGTTCAGCTTCTCAGACGCGCTGACAATCTTTTCCTGGAACCGACTCTTCAGCCACTTGATAACGATCGGGCCGAGCATCAAAGCCAGCAGAAACGACATCACACTGGCCAGAGCGATTCTCGCCGTCAACGCGACGTGCGAGTCGCCCGACGAGAGGATCTCAAACTGCCGCCTGAGCGGTTCGAAGTGATTCAACAGCCAGATGAGCATATGGGAAAGTTGAGAGGCTAGAGGTGAGAGACCAGAGGCAAGGAATCGGGGTCAGAGTTCCGAGCTTCAATTCTCTCGACTCTGGACACTCAACCCTCGACTCCCAAAAAAAATACCGGGCGCTGAGGGGAGCCTCAGCGCCCGGACTGAGATCCACTGCAGAGCGAATTCTGGAGACGATCGGACCCAGTTGACCGTTTAGTTCCAGAATTCGAATGCTCACTTCCGACAGCGCCGGTCGCTGCATAGTGATTCCCGCAAACCCTTTGCATGCAGTAGATCTCGAAGTTCAGATTGGTTTTGTTGATGCCTCCCGGCCGACGGTTTGAACCTGGTTCGCTGTTGACGTTGACTGAGTTTCCAGCCAGTCGACGACTCGTTCCATGTGTGTGGCGCGGGAGCCTTTCACAAGGATCACGTCGCCGTTTGATCGAACGGCAGTGAGTTGTTCAAGCAGTTGTTCGAGTTTGACGTGAGCTGTTGCACGTTCCGGATCGAAACCTGCTTCCACCGCTCCGGCGACCACGTCGTCTGCAAAACGGCCGAGGGCGACGATGTGGTCGATGCCTGACGCGGCCGCGGCGACTCCGATGTCGCGATGGCATGTTGACGCGTGCTCGCCGAGTAACAGCATGTCGCCGGTGACCAGAATTCTTTGTCCGGAAGTTTGCCGACCGGCCAGCACCCCGATGGCTGCCTGCATGGCTTCCGGGCTGGAGTTGTAGCAGTCGTCAATGACCGTGCAGTTGGGAAGCTGGCGAATCTCGCAGCGACCGGCGACGGAAACGAAGTTGTTCAGGCCACGTTGGATTTCGTCGTCCGTCATGCCAAAGTCGCGAGCTACCGCAACGGCAAACAGGACAGACCGTGCAAAGTGACGACCGGACGCGGTGACTTCGAATCTGGACTCGGCGATAGTGACCTGCAATTGCTCGCCGGCCTGCACGACCTCAGTGGCGATCAGATCGTTGACGGATTCTTTGTCCGTAATGGTTCTGTTCGTGCTGGTTCCGACTCGAACAACGCGGCAGACCGCTCGGGCCGCGTGAGCGTCCGCGCTTTCTTCGTCGCCGCATAGCAGCAGCAGACCTCGGCCGGGAATCGCCTCGGCGAGTTCACCTTTGGCTCGAATGACGGCTTTGTGACCGCCGAACTGAGCGGAGTGAGCGAAGCCCGTTCCTGTGATGATTCCAGTGTCCGGTTGCGCGATTTGTGCGAGCCTGCGGATTTCTCCACACGCGGAGGCTCCAAGTTCCACAACGGCGATGTCGTGATGCGGACCGAGCTGCAGCAGCGTCAGCGGAACGCCAAACTGATTGTTGAAGTTCTTCGGGCTGCGAAGGGTCTCGAACTTTTGCGAGAGGACAGCGTGAATCATCTCACGCGTTGTCGTTTTTCCAAAGCTGCCCGTAATTCCGACGACGCGAACTGGCCAGCGTTGACGGTTCCACGATGCCATGTCGGAGAGTGCTTGCAGGGTGTCGGCAACTTCAACGACTGGTCCGAGGTCCTCGCAATTCCTGCCCGTTGACCATGTCGAGCTGACGACGCAGGCGGCGGCTCCGTTGCCAAATGCAGCCTCGACGAATTCGTGGCCGTCATGAGCGGTGCCGTGAAGTGCCCAGAAGATGGTGTCGGAACTTGCTTCTCGACAATCAGTCACAAGGCGCAGAGGCCGGTCGGTGAGACCTTCCGCGCGGACGATCGTGCCGCCGGTGGCCGTTGCGATTTGGTTGAGTGAAAATTCCATACAAGACTTCAGAGAGACTACTGTGTTTTTAGTTTCGGACTTTTCTCTGTGTGAGAGTTCGGCCAATTATCGCCGGGCGAGAACTAATGTCGCCCGCGGCCGGCGGCCTGGGTTCAGGAGCACTCCCCCCTCACGTGCGGCTGAGACCGCGACCTCTCCCCCCGGGACGGCGAGGTAACACTGTGTTTGGTTTCCTGTTGCGGATGTCGTCGTTCGAGGATTTCGCGAGTGACGAGTCGATCGTCGAATGCCAGGCGTTCCGTGCCGATGACCTGTTCTGATTCGTGGCCTTTACCGGCGATCAGGACGCAGTCGCCAGGCTGTGCTTCTGCGAGTGCAAACTCGATCGCTCGTCTGCGGTCGGGTTCGACATGGAAGTTGGAGAAGCCGGGCGGGAATCCGGCGACGACTTCTTCGATGATTCCAAGAGGTACTTCGGTGCGAGGGTTGTCGCTGGTGACGATGGCAAAGTCTGCGTGAGCCGCGGCCTTGCCAAGCAGCGGCCGTTTGGAGCGATCACGATCGCCGCCAGCTCCGAAGACGCAGAGAACCCGTCCGGGTGTCAGTGACTTGAGGCTGTCGACAACTCGCTGCAAGGCATCGTCGGTGTGGGCGTAGTCGACGAAAACCGGGAATGGTTGTCCGCAGTCGATGGGTTCAAGACGTCCGGGAACGCAGGACAGGTTTTCAAGTCCGCGCTGAACGTCGGCGAGCGACGCTCCCATGTGCAGTGCCGCGGCGGCAGCTCCCAGGCTGTTGAGCACATTGTGTCGGCCGGGAAGGACGATGGAGATTTCAACCTGACTGTCGGCATCTGCGGCGGCTTCAGCGTTGGCGAGTGGTCCCGAGACTGCAAGCTGGAACCGACTTCCGTTGACTCGTTCGTCAAGAATCTCCGCCCGCACGTCCGCACTTTGCGAGATCGAGAAGGTCACGACCTGATGACCGGCGGCGTATGCTTTGTCGCGGAGCTGGGCACTGCCGGGATCGTCGAGGTTGATGACGACGATCCCGCCTTCAACGACGTAGTCGAGAATCTTCGACTTGGCAGCGAGGTACGTTGCGAAGTCCGAGTGATAATCAAAGTGGTCCTGCGTCACGTTGGTGATAATGGCGGCCGCGAGCGGAGTTCCGGCAATTCGGTCCTGCGAGAGAGCATGGCTCGAAAGCTCAATCGCCGCGTGACGGCAACCGTTCTCGACCATTCGGCGAAACCACTGAAAGACGCTGCGCGGGCCGGGAGTCGTCAGGCTGGCGGGCGAGGCAATGTTTCCGTCGGAGTACTCGATCGTGCCCAGCAGACCACATGGTCGATCGGAATCGTTGAGGATTGAACGCAGCATCCAGGCGGTCGTCGTTTTTCCGTTGGTGCCGGTGACGCCTGCGATCTTCAGCCGGGAAGTCGGCTTCCCGCTGACGGCGTTGCAGATTTTCGAGTACGCGGCGCGGACGTTCGGGACAACGCACTGCGGTGCCTGGAGATTCGGCAAAGGCCGGTCTGTCAAAACCGCTGAGCAGCCGTTTGCGACAGCATCCGCTGCGAATTCGCGGCCGTCGATTTTCGTTCCGCAAATGGCTGCGAAGACGGAGTCTTCAGTGACCATCCGGCTGTCGTCGGTGGCATCGTTGACGATCACTTCGCCGCAACCCACAAAGCTGGCGTCCGGCAGAAGCCGTCGCAAACTAACAGGACTGGGCAAATCAGGCAGCGATAGCGGCATCCGGTCGGACCTCCATGTCCGTTGAATCCTGAACGACAATCATGTCGCCAGATGCTGAAAAACGTTTGAATCCAGTGGGAGAATCTGCGGAGCGGCACGTTCATGCGAGATTTTCCATGAGAGCAGGAACTCGATGCCGCGGCGGGGATTCTGCGGATTTGGCGATTTGGGTCAATATGAGATCAGCGCCGGCGATTGCGAGTTCTGCTGCGATAGCCAACCTGATCGGCGGAACATTCGTAGTTACAGACAGCCGTTTCGGAATGTCCGTTTCAGTGGTTAGACTTCCGCTTCGTTGTGGGGCGACGCGATCACGGCTTTGACCGAAACGTCTGCCTCGCCAATCTGGAAACTTGCGATTACGAAAAACTGAATGGCCGCCAACGAACATCCAGCCTGGTACGCGACCGCGGCCGAATTCGCTCCCGAGCGGAAATCGGATTGGACCGCGACGTCCGCACCGGTGGAGCCCCCCCCCGCTGAGATGCAGCAGGCCGAAACACTGCAGGCCGAGACGCAGCGGGCCGAAACGCAGCCGGCCGCGAGTCAGCAACCGGAAGAGGCTGGCGTTTTTCGGCAGGTCGTGGAAGCCTTGGCCTGCCTGGCCGTTGCCGTGATCGTGTTCCGGGCGTTTCTGCTGGAAGGGTACATCATCTCGACCGGCTCGATGGCTCCGTCGTTGCTGGGATATCACAAGCAGGTCGTCTGCCCCGATTGCGAATATGAGTTCGCTTTTGGAGTCGCGTTTGATCGACCGAGCATGGCTCCTTCTCAACTGGCGACGTGTCCGAACTGTGGGCAGGGAGGGATCGATCTTACGAAAGTGCCGCGGAACGATGGCGACCAGTTGCTGGTCAACAAGTACGCGTACCTGTTCGGTGATCCGAATCGTTGGGAAGTCGTCGTCTTCCTGAATCCGAACAATCCGAATCAGGCGTACGTTAAACGGGTAGTCGGTTTGCCTGGCGAGACCATTTTCGTGCGCGACGGAGACGTCTACATCAACGGACGAATTCAGCGTAAGACGATGACTGAGCAACGCGCGATTCGAATTCCAGTCTTCGATCAGAAGTTCCAGGCCAGTGACACAGGCTGGATTCCTCGTTGGCTCACGGATCCCGAATGGAAAATCACGAATGCGGATTTTGCGTTCAACGATCGTGGGAGCAACGATTCAGTAGCTATCGCTCGTGGTCAATCTTCTGATGACTCTTCGCAGCAGACGCGATCAACGAAGTTGGCCAGTCTTTCATGGGTGCGGTATTTCCACTGGCCGCGACTTTCGTCTTACTCATCGCAACGCAATCGATCAGCTCTTGAGTCGCTTCGTCCGAGCAATGTTTCTGACATGTACGGCTACAACCAGCCGGTGAGAGCTGCTGAGCAGTACCGCGTTAACGATTTGATGCTGGCCGCTCAGTTGGACTTTTCGAGTCGCAATGGCAGCAGCGATAACGTCCGCAACGGCGACCTGATGCCGGGCGGGGTAGCGGAAAACCTTGCAGTCCCGACAGGCGAATTCGTCGCTCGTCTGAGTTGCCGCAAGAAGCAGATCGTTTGCCGCATTGCTGCTGACGCAAAGTTGCTGGACCTCTGGATTGTTGGACCGACTGCCGGAGAAGCTGACCGAGTTCTGACCGAAGGCCAGATGGCCGACGCCACGGTTGAGTTGAGAGATGACTGGTTCAACGAAGTCGTCGATTTCGAATTATCGTCGTTTGATCGTCAGGCAACGGTCGCTGTAAATGGAGTGGAACTGGTTTCCGTGCCGTTGGACGATGAGCTTCGCGACGTACCGCATGGTTCATGGTCAGAGAGTCCTCAGGGCGACCTGTCAAAGATCGCGGTCGCGGGTTACGGGTCTGGCTCGACACTTCAGGCGTCAGAGCATCGACCGTTTCGTTCTGTAGAAGGGGCGGGCGATGGTCGGGCGAGAGACGACCAACTCGAAGCCGGTGCCGTTCAACAAGCGGCATGGACGGATGGGGTGAGTTCGGGAAGTACGGAATCGCTCGGCGACATTCGTGAATCTCAAGTGCCGAGCGGACAATCGTCGAATGAAAGCATGAGCCCTGTGGCGTTTGGCGCTCGACAGGGGACGGTGACGGTCAAATCAGTCACCTTGTACCGAGACGTTCATTACACAACGAAAAATCATCGGCACGCGACCGAGCGGCCACTTAAACTCGGCGATGACGAATTCTTCTTCCTCGGAGACAACAGCCCAGTGTCACTCGACAGTCGAGGCTGGGTGAACCCCGTGGTCGCGCGACACTTGCTGGTTGGTCGGCCGTTGGTTGTTCACCTGCCGTCTCAACCGGGGCGGCTTAAGATCGGAAACACCGTCAAATACATCCGAATTCCTGACTTCTCAAAGATCAGGTGCATCCGGTAGCCGCGGGCGAAACTGAAGAGGATGACGTAGGGTATGACAAGCGCAGCGCCGGCATACCATTGGAGCGATTTCCTTGGTATGCCGGCGCTGCGCTTGTCATACCCTACGGTTCGGTCGGATTTTCGGCCTGATTCACGCCGTCAATCAAACGTAATTATTAGTTCGACTTGTCAGCCAGCGGAGCGTCAGTTTCGACAGACGCATTCGCTGACAGAATAAATCAGATAGAAGCAGCATGGCGAAATCAAAAGACGGTGCGTCTCGGAAGTCCGATCCGAAGAAAAACGAATCTGCGAAAGTGTCCGGGAAGAAGTCCGGCGCTGACTCGAAAGATTCGTCGGAAAAGGGCAAGCAGCCGATCAAGCAGGACAGCACTCGCGAAACCGTCGAGTCGATTGTTGTGGCGTTTGTGCTGGCGTTTCTGTTCCGAGGTTTCGAAGCGGAAGCTTTCGTCATTCCAACCGGCTCGATGGCGCCGACGTTGTACGGGCGGCACAAAGAATCGGACTGCGAACAATGCGGCTACCACATTCTGATCGGTGCCAGCGACGAGATTAACGACGAGACTGGCTACTTCAGCTCGAACAAACGGATCGAGACGGCCATCTGTCCGAACTGCCGATTCGAGAATGACGTGCGGAACGCCCCTGTCTTCAAAGGCGATCGAATTCTGGTCAACAAGTTTCCGTACGAATTCAGCGACCCTCAGCGATGGGACGTCCCGGTTTTCAAGTATCCGGAAAAACCAACCACCAATTACATCAAGCGACTCGTTGGGCTGCCGAACGAAACGCTCGTGATCAAACGCGGAAACGTTTATCGCATTGAAGAAGACCGGACACGTTCCGTACTTCGGAAGCCGCCATCGAGGCAGAAGGCGATCCAGATTCCAGTGTCCGACAACAACTTCCGACCATCGGCGCTTCACGAAAAAGGGTGGCCGAAACGTTGGGCGGCGGTGGAGCGTTTGCCGGATGGTGCCACCGTGTCCGGAAAGAAAGATCAGCTGGGACTCGGCCCGGTCGCCGGCTGGACGGAAGCCGCCGGAACCTGGGATGAGGATGCCGCCGCCGGAAGTTTCTCGATCGAGAAAGCTCGCGCAGGCGAGTCACTCAAGTGGCTGAGGTACCGCCACATCGTTCCCACTAATGATGATTGGGAAGCCGCAAATGATGGGCCGCTGCGACCGTCGAATCGCGAGTACTTCTTCGATGATGCCGAGTCGATGGGGCCGCGCCCTCAGCTCATTACCGACTTCTGCGGATACAATACCTACACCGGCGGCCACGGCACGACGACGGACGATGCTTACTGGGTGGCCGACCTGACTCTGACTTGCGATGTCGAGATCACTGAAGCTGGTGATCAATCTGAGGTCGTGGTCGAGCTGAACGAAGGAGTGCATTGCTATCGATGCCGCATCGACGTCTCGACTGGGAACGCGAAGCTCGTCTCGGTTAATCGGTATTCCGGTTCTGGTGAAAGTGAAGAAGTGCTCGCGGAAGCGAAATCCGATCTGGTGGGAACTGGTGACTGGGAGCTTCGTTTTGCAAACGTCGACAACCGAATCTGTCTGTGGGTTGATGATGATCTGGTCGAGTTCGGGGACGCTGCCAACTATGTCGAGGACGAGTCTCAAACGCCGAGCCCGCAGGATGAAGATTTGATTCCAGTAGGTATTGCGGTTCGGAATGCCGGAGCGAAGGTCTCGAATCTGCTGATCGAGCGGGACATTTATTACCGCGCCAGCCAGATCAGCAACGAGGACGCCGACCGCTTTACCTGGTCAGGCGATGATGAACATCCCGAGCCGTACTCGCTGCGGCGCGTGCTCCACGATCCGGCGGAGTGGTACGAGCTTTATTCAAAGAGGGCTCGCGGTTCGAATAATACTCCAGAGGCGCGGTTCGAACTTGGACCGGACGAGTTCATGATGCTGGGCGACAATTCACCGCGAAGTCAGGACAGCCGAGTCTGGCCGAACGCTCGCGGAGCCAAACATCGCCATGCCGTGCCTCGGTCGGCGCTCGTCGGTCGAGCGTTCTACATCTACTGGCCGCACGGCGTTCCGTTTATGAACGATGGGGAAGGATATACCGTGAACTATCACAAGGAAGTGACGAGCGGCGGTATCAGGAAGACCGAGTACCCCGATTTTCGCGTCCCGTTTTATCCGAACTTCTCGCGGATGCACCGAATCCGGTAAGCTGCCAAAGCTGCGTCCCACCATCGGTCGACGCCGCAGATGATTGATTCGTCAGGGAGGACGAAATGAGTCAGGACACCACGGAAACGGAACAGGCTGAGTTCGTTACAGGTTTGGAAGCGGTGGCGGCACCTCACGCAGGCACTCAGGTTGGTGAGCAACGGCTCCTTGAGTGCGTCGGGCTGGTGAAAGACTACCCTGGCAAACGAGCTGTCGACGGCGTCGATTTTCACGTCATGCCTGGTGAGATCGTGGGGCTGCTCGGGCCGAACGGCGCCGGCAAGACGACGACATTCCGCATGGCCTGCGGAATGGTGACGCCGACCGAGGGCAAGGTTTACCTTCGAGACACCGACGTTTCGAAGTGGCCGATGTATCGCCGAGCCAGAAACGGCATGGGGTACCTCCCGCAGGATCACAGCATCTTCACGCGGCTGTCGGTCGAGCAGAACATCCACGCCGTGCTGGAGTATCTGCCTCTTTCGAAAGGCGAACGCAACGACAAAGTTGATACGCTGCTGGAGCAGTTTGGCCTGTCCACTAAGCGGAAGCAGATCTCGTCGACAATGTCCGGCGGCGAGAAACGACGTCTGGAGATTGCTCGCTGCCTGGCGACGGATCCGGTATTGATTCTGCTCGACGAGCCATTCACCGGCATCGACCCGGTGACAATTCACAGCATCCAGGACATCATCGCCGATCTGCGTCAGCAGGGGATTTCGATTCTGCTGACCGATCATCGCGAGCGGGAAACCCTGACAATCACCGACCGTAACTACATCATTTTCCAGGGAACGGTGCTGGTCAGCGGCGATGCCGAAACGGTACTCAGCAACCCCGACGCTCAGCAGTGCTACTTCGGCGAACGCTTCGACGCCAGTTCGATCATCCAGTCTCGCGACTCGTTCACAAATGGCGATCGCGACGCGGCATGAGTAGCTATCGTCATTCCCGCGCAGGCGGAAAACCAGCGGTTACGGCAACACGTATTCTAGAAACTGGTTGCCCGCCTGCGCCGGCATGACGGGTCTTTGCTCTCTTCCGTCCTGGTTTCTGAACTACGGAGGCGGTGCGTTTGGATCTCGCAGTTTGAGTACAGTCGCGACAAGGCGGTGATCGGAACCGCTGAATTCGCCGGCTTCGCAGCGTAGTGTTTCAAAGTGCTGAGAGGTCAGGACGTGGTCGATTCTTAGCCATGGTACTTCTGGCAGCCAGAATCGAATCGGACGGCATGGAGCGGTGTAGCCAAAGCCGATACCTGCTTCGTCGAACGCGTCTGAGTATTGACCGAAGCTGTCGTCAAAGATGCTGCTGGCTGTCGGCATGTTGAAGTCGCCTGCGATGATCGTTGGAGCATCCTCGGGCAGGTTTTCAAAAAATGCTTGAGTCTGCCTCGCTTCTTCATCCCGCAGGAACGCGTGATGATCGACGGAGGCCGGGCCGCTTCCGTCGAGGATCGACGTGACGCTGAGTTCGGTCAGTCCTCGCCGAGCCGTCATCAGGTGAACGTTGCCGACCATGATTGGCCCGCTGGGAGTTTCGATGCGCACGGCCATCGCCGTCAGCCGATCGTACGGTGAGGTGTGGCAGAGGCCGCCTTCGCTGAGCGACCATTTCGAACCGACCATCAAGCCAGCCTGGTGCTGCCAGTTCCAGCCTTCAAGGTACTCATTCAGCATCTTTGGAACCTGCCGAGCTTCCTGGAGAATCAGGATGTCAGGTTTGAATCGAGCGACCTCGCGGAGCACCTGCCCGAAGTTCGGCTCGAAATTCTGAACGTTGCAGGTGATCAGTCGAACGTTGCGTCCTGAGTCGGGAATTCCGTTGAAGGGCTTCATGGAAAAACGGGCGTCGCAAAGGCAGACCAGAATCAACGCAATGGAAGTCAGGTTGAGCAACGCCGACCTGATATGCCACATCAGCGAACAGCCCAGCAGACACACTGACGGAATGAGTAGCGGAGTCTGCGGCAGGTAAATCAGAGATCCGGACAGCCACCAGTTTTCGGAAAACTGGAGGCAAACCACGACCAGAGCGGAGACTATCAGCAGGTTGAGCGACGAAGTCAGAAACGTCCACCACTTGTACCGTCGGCGCAGGACTTCCTGATTCAGGAACTTCGGCCGAGCCGGAGTCGCTGAACGATCTATCCAGGGAGAAGCGTTCGCCATAGCTGGAGCACCTGAAATAGTGAACGGTGTCATCGCCGATTCGGAAGCAGGAAGTTCAGAATTGGAAACACTAATAAGCACTGATTTTCGCTAATGTTCTCTTCACTGATTAGTGAGGATTAGTGTTTATTAGCGTTCCAGTCTCCGGTCTGCGTCGTCTCAGTTTCTGCCAGTTTGTATCGACTATGAAATGGCCAGCGCTTCGGCTGTCGGCCGTTGCGGGCAAGCAACACCTTTTTCAGCCTGATGGACCAGTTGAGCCATTTCGTAAGCCGTCACGTAGTGGTAGCGGAAGTTGGCTCGCTGTCGGGATTCGTCAGCGAGAGCCTGATGGAAACGTTGTGTTTCTTCGCCGAGCAGCGTGTCGATGTTGCCGTCTTTGCAGCCGTGAGTGTGCAGTTTGACGAAGCACCAGTCGGGACGGCCGCCGACGTGAACTCCGCAACGCAGCCACTGTTCGAGACGTTGCGTTGTCGGCGGTCGGCGATGAAGCAGGTCGCCGTTTTCAACTCGTGGCATGATTCCACGAGTTCGGTTCTGCCAGTCAAGAGTCAACGGCCCCTGGATCATCAGCAGATGATTGAGTGGTGGGGCGACGCCGAGTGTGGCGGCGGTTCCTCGGTCATGTGACTTGGGCCGTTTCGAGTCGCTGCTGCCGTAGTAGACGCTGTTGATGATCCGCGTCTGCGTGAACTCGGGTGCGGACGGCATCGTGAAGTCGGCATAGCAGCCGGTTTCCCGCAGGACTGTCAGTTCGTCGTTGACCCCGCACCAGCGACCGTCCGGGCGAGAATTGCACAATGCCCAGTTGCCATGAATGAAGCCGTAAACGATCTCGCCAGTGACCGGGTCCTGACGCAGCAACCCGTGCCGGTTGAACAACGTCTCACGAAACGATTCCAGTTTCTCACGCAGCCCGTCTTCGGTGTCGTCGTCATGGTGAAGGTGAATTTCGACGTCGCCATATCCGGCTTCGCAAAGATCACGCAACTGATCGAGGTACTCCGGAACGAAGTATTCATCCTGAGGATAGAAGAACGAATGCTGCGGCGGTCGGCCTTCGTGGTCTGCGAATTTCCCGAAGAGTTTCGGGTAGTCAGCGCACCATCGATTCATCCGAGCGTCAGCGACGTGTCGAGCGGGCTTTGCGTTGTCGGGCTCAAAGTGGTCGCACACCGCGATGAAAACATCCAGTGGTTCATCATTGACGAATCGCTCCCACGGTGTGCGATGCCCCGAAACCTGTGTGATGATTTCTTTGCCGTCGCGCGATGCTTCGAGCGATTCCGTTCGAACGTCGGGCTGGTTCAGCCGTGGGCAGCTACTCATGCCGAACAGGTAGCTCGGCAGCCAGCGATCGAGATGTTTCTTTCGAACGATGCAGGCGACGACGGCGGTTTCGATCGCAAGTACGGCTACAGTCAGGCCGACGATTATCCAGAACATGATGATTGTCTCCCGCTGGTGAGGTTTTTGGAGTTGTTTCTCCGAGCGTCCCGCAGCCAGTCAGAAATCCTGCAGAACTTTACGCCCGACAGGTTCGGCAGCGAGCCTGCCAGTGCGGCCGCGGTCACCGCGAATCGATGGTTGTCATGCATTAATACGATGTCGCCGTGCTCTGGTATGAAGTGCTGGCACCAGGTTTCCATGTCCGACCACGATTCCATGCGGTAGTCCCTGCTGTCCTGATTCCAAAGGACGATCGTCTGCCGCAGTTTTAATAACGTCAGAATCTTGCCGGGTGAAAGCTCGCCCTTGGGCGGCCTCATGAGTCGGCAATCCTGACCGGTGAGTTCGAAGATCAGCTCGTTTGTTCTGGCGACTTCGTCTCGAAACTTTCTGGTGGATGTTTGACGCGGCTCGCTGTGTGTCCAGGTGTGGTTGCCGATTTCGTGGCCTTCGTCGGCGATTCGCTTGACGATGTCGGGGTGTTGCTCCACTTTCTCACCGACGATGAAGAACGTCCCTTTGATGTCGGCCGTGGCCAGGTTGTCGAGTAATTGCGGTGTGAACTCAGGATGGGGACCGTCGTCAAACGTCAGGCTGATCGCGCAGCGTGATGGCCGGTCGGCTCCGGCGTTCGATCGAAGTCGACGCCCGCGCGACAGCATCGCCTGTTCGGGCAGTGCTGTTTCGATCGACCGTTTCACGAGTTGTCGAAATTGTCCCATTGGATTGTTCCGGTCAGTGCTGAAAGCGAACCACGAATGGAAACGAAGAGACACGAATACTGGCAACATCACCCTGCCCTGTTCGTGTCCATTCGTGGTTCACAATCTGTTCTTACTTCAGGCCGCGGCGGGTGATCTTTCGAAGGCGGTCCAGTAGGCCAAGTTTGTCCAGAGTTCGCCGTGCATATTGCGTCACTGCTCGTCGCCCATTGAAGTAGCTCATGATCATTTTTGATCGTAGCCCCGGACGCAGCAGCCAGATGTTGCCGCTTTCTGAAACTTGCGTCCCGAACATTCGTTTGTAATCGGCGTGGCCGCCGCCGAAGTCGAAGATGGCCGGTCGCTCGTGCTCGTACATGTCTTCGAGCATTTTGATCACGAGGTACTGGCCCGGCGACTTTTTGGAGTAGTCGCGGTTGTAGCCGACTTCTTCGTAGTTGAAGACGCCGTTGAACTGGTTGCCAATGCAGAAACTGATCGGAGTGTCCTTGTCCCAGACCAGGTAGGCTCGCAACGCATCCTGAGTGGCGAGGAACGTGAAGAGTTGCAGTTCGAAATCGTCGTTCTGAATTCGCAGGCCGAGCAGATCGTTCTGCCACGTTTGTTTCGAAATCTGTTGCGCGGCGTTGAGGAATTCTGGAATCTGGAATGGCCTGGTGATTCGCTCGACTCGGCAGTCGCTGAGCAGTTTCGTTTTTCGTTTGATCTTTCCTCGAGTCGCTGAATTGAATTTCTTCCAGTATTCGTCGTGAGTTTCCGGAAGCTCAATTTTGTGTCGCGTCTGGAAAGGAACCGGCTTGAAGAGTTGCAGGTCGTGCGTGCCCTGATTGACCAGTTCGAGTAGCGGGTCGTTAGTCTCGACATCTTCGGCGAGAAGGAAATCGGCTTTCGTCGATTTGAGATGGGTGCTGATTGCTTCGAGGAGTTGTTTCTGAACGCGGGCGTCGCTGTTTCCCAGCAAACGGTTTCCTGCCAGGCGGTAGCCTTTCAGGTTCCACGCGGGGCCGAACTTCTTTTCGCCACCGATCGATTTTTGAACCAGTATCGCAGCGCCGACGACTTTACTTTGCTCAGTGCAGGTGATCAGTGTCGGGGGATGATGTTCGGCTTCTCGGGAGAAACTGAGTTCAGTCAGTACGAGATCCGGATGTTGAGTGATTCTCGCGTGGGGGTCGTTTTCGAAAACCGCTCTCCATCCCCAGTATTCGGATGCGAAATGACGATGGAAAGATTCATCAATGGTGTGAATGCCGACCGTAAGCTCGGTTCGAGTATCGGCGGTCTTCGCGAGGTCGGCGGTCAGGGTTGGCATGATTTCTGTCGGAGCGTCGGTCATGTCTGAATTCCAGTATGCCGTGAGATGCTGAATGAAACTTGAGTGATGAAATGCGAATCTCTCGTGGGCGGCGCGGGTTTCTTGTGGGCGGTACGGGCTTCTTGTGGGTGGCACAGGTTGCTTGCAACCTGTGCGGCGAAGCCGCAAGAGGTGGTTGTGATAAAGTTCGCTTTCTCTGATTAGTCTCTTGTCGCTGCGCGACACGGGTTGCGAGCAACCCGTGCCACCCTGATTTGTCTATCTATTTAGAACTCTCGTTTTGCTTGTTCTTGCGTTCGCGGAGCCAGTTTCTGACTTTTCGTGCTTGGTCCAGGGCGACGAATTTGAGTCGCGGATGCCGCTTTGTTGCCCAGACGATGTCGGTGCTCATGTTGGCGAGACTTCGTTTGTGCTGAGTCGCAAAGGCCAGGAAGTCGTAGGCGTCGACGCCTTGCTTGAGGCATTCTTCCATCGCGAGATAGTCGACAACGACGCCGGGACTGCGAGTCTTGTCGCCGACGCTCCGGCCGCATTGGTAGAGCAAGGCACGGCGGTGTTCGATAAAGAGTTGAACGATGCCGATGGTTTCAGAGCCGGATCGAACTCGGACAAAGGCCTTGCGGCACGAGCTTGCTGAGCAGTTCTTCGTGAAAAGCGGTGAATCGCTTGCTGCTGTATGAACCAGGCTCGCCGGCCGACGTCCACCGAGCCTGGTGCAGGTCGACCATTTCGCTGAACGCGTCGACGGCTTCATTCAAGGTGCCTGCCCACTCGACAGATAAATCGTCCCAGGCGTCCATGCTGCGTTTGATTTTTCGGCGAGTCGCGCTTTTGAACTGGGTCAGGACGTTGGTTTTTTCGGCTTTCGCTTTCGCAAAGTCGAAGCCGTAGGCAGGCTCGATGCGAAGCTTCAGGTCGGACTCATGCTGATGGAACGCGGCCAGTTTTGCGGTCGCGATTCCATCGATGTTCCATTGATCGAAACCCGATCGACTTTGCAGGTACTCGACGATCAGCTTCGTGAACTCGCCTTCGAATTCGGGAGCGACGAGGAGCCGGTTGTACTCGACGCAGACCGACTCGGTTTCCGGTTCTCCGGACGGACCAACGTGCAGTGTTTTGATATTGAGAGGCCCGTCCTTCTGACCAACTCCTTCGCAGATCAGGCAAATGCCCTGCAGCGCGGACGTTTCAGAATTCCGAGCGAGCAGAAAGCAGTGCGGAACGAGATCGCCGTACGCGTTCAGCCATGCTTCGGTCCAGTCGGCTGAGCAGGGGAGGCCGAGATGTCCGATCCGCTGTTCGAGTTCCGTCCAGAGTTGAAGAACTTCGGCGCGGTCCGTCGACGGCCGCATTCCCAGCGACAGTTTTTGTGCTGCTGGTGATGCGGTGTTCGTCTTGAGCGGTGTTTGAGTTGTGGCGGTCATGGCGGGCTCGTATTAGCGTTGCGTTAGTTTTCGAAGTTGAAATTTCGTAGGGCCGGTTCCCACCGGCCGGTAGCAACCGGCCCTACGTTCTTGAGTTATGCGGGCAGCCATTTCTTTGCGGCGTGGTGGCTGGCCAGCCAGGTCGCTCCGAGGACGATTCCGCCTCCGGCAGCGACGAGCAGAACCGGGCTCCACGCCGGCGAAATCACAAACGTCACGCCGACGGCGAACGAGTAGCCCCACAACGCGGCCAGAGGCAGCACCTGCGGAATGACCACTCCCTGGAAGAAATGCGATTTCTCGAAACGGAGCAGCGAAAGTGCGTAAGGAAGCATGACGCACAGCTCGACCAGGATGATCGGAATGGCTGTGCCCAGCGCGACGCCGACGATGCCGAACGGTTTGATCAGGATCAGAGTTAGAACGAGATTCAGGATGGCCTCGACGAAGTAGAACAACGCCGGAACTTTGACATGTCCCATCCCGAACAGAACGCCTCGCAGGACGTGGATCGGTGTGGCGACGACTTGAGCTCCCAGCAGGATCAACAGAATCAGGTGGCTTTGTTCGTACGAGCGGTCGAGCCAGGTTTCGAGCACGACGCCGCCGAAGAACCAGGCTCCGATGAAGAAGCCAGCTGTCAGCAGGAATGAAACCCCCAGGCCTTTCTGCACGAGGAGTCGCAGATTTTCGTCATGCTGGTTGGCTCCAAGTTCGGCTCCGCGAGGCATCACGATTCCGCCGATCAGTTGCAGCGGTTGAACGATGACTGTCATCAGACGATGAGCGACGAAGTACGGAATGATGAACCGAGTTCCGAGCATAATGCCGATGACGATGGTGTCCGTGGCGTCGATCAAACGGCTCGCCAGATTCTCCAGCAGGGCGAACATGCTGAAGCCGAAGCACTCTTTGAATGTTTCGCGGTTGAGGTATCGTCGCCCGAATCTCAAGCCGGGCATTTGTCGAAAGACGACGGTCAGGTAGCCGATGTTTTCGACGAGGGTTGTCAGCAGAAAGACCGTGGCGAGCGTGACCAGTGCGTGCTCTTCCCGAAGCAGAAACACCGTCAGCCCCAGACGAGCGAATCCGGAGATCGTCTGGAAACCTCGTTCGAGATCGATTCGTTGCAGGCCGATCAGCACTCCGCCGAAAACGCTGCCGAGCATTCCGACGGCGACGTTCGCTCCCAGCAGAACAATGACCCAGCGAACTTCGGAAATCGAAGTCGTGCCCCAGTCATAGATCCACGGTGCCAGCCAGGCGAGCAGTCCCGCAATTCCGACCAGCACGACACTCATGCCGAGGTAAACCGTGCCAATGACGGATACGACCTGGTTGATCTTTGTGATTTCGTTCTTCGCGTGATGATGCGCGACGAAGCGACTGACGGTTTCTCCGAAGCCAAGATTCAGCAATCCGGAATAACCCGCGAACGAGCAGATGAACAACCACAGCCCGTACTGCGCGTCGCCGACCGTGGTCAGGACGTACGGCATCAGGAACAGTCCGATGAGGATTGTCACCAGATGGTTGCCCCAGCTCGCGAGCAGGTTGATTTTGAGTTTGTATTTCATGAGTCGGTCAGACTGGCTGAGAGCACATTCAAAGACTGAGCTAAGAAACAAGTCGCACGAAAATATTGCAGGCCACAAACATGCACGCGCTGGCTCCGAGCAGTTGCGTGATGTGAGGTTTGTCCCAGACGAGGACCGGTCGGCGCGGGTTCAGATTCCAGGCGGCAAGGTTCAGGAAAGCTGTGCCCAGCGCGATGATCAGCAGCGTCGAAACTGTGTAGCAACGTGAAAGCGACAACAGGCCGACTGCATAGCCGGCTCCGATCGCCGCCATGTAAGGCAGGAAGCGAGCCTGCTTTGGATTCAAAATCTGCCAGTCGGGTGTGTTGAGTCGAAACAGCGCCAGAGCGCTGAAGAAGAACATGCCGAAGAAGAAGGTTCCGCCGAACAGGCCGAGTTCCACGAAGGCGTGAATGTATGAGTTGTGAGCGACCAGGCCGGCG
The DNA here is from genome assembly GCA_937899075.1 of uncultured Planctomyces sp. GTDB lineage: Bacteria > Planctomycetota > Planctomycetia > Planctomycetales > Planctomycetaceae > JABMPE01. The sequence goes on from CALDJX010000422.1 coordinate 34,837, forward strand.
ATGTCTTCGTACGATCCCTGGCCGGTTCCGAAGAACAGGTCTTTTGAACGGAGCGCGGCCAGTCCGTCTCGCCACAGAAGGATGCGGTCGTGGCCGGTTCCTTCGGACAGGTCGATGTTTGCTTGCCGGCCAGCGACGATAGGCAACGCGAGTAATCCCAGGCCGCCGAGTCCGATGGCGACTTTCTTCCCGTAGCGGAACATCAGCATGATGCCGATGGCCGCGCAGGCTGCCAGCATTCCGCCGCGCGAACGGGTGCAGGCCAGGCCCGTGACCAGTACGACGATCGGGACGACCCAGGCGAATCGAGTGACTCCGCGAGTTTTGTCCGTAAGAAACGACAGACAGATGATGCCCGTCGCGACGATGAGCAGCGAGATGTCGTTTGGGTCGGAAAAGATTCCCGTCCCGTTCATGCGGGAGATTCGGAGATTGTGCCCGTCAGCTCGTTGGCCGTAGTTTTCTTCGGCGTGTTTGATGAACGGAAAATCGACGACGCCCATGTAGTCGATCACGCAGAGGAACACGACGAAGCTGGCACACACGGCGACGACTTGAGTGAGTCGCTCAAAACGGCTCCAGCGGTCAACGACGACGACCAGCAAAACAAACAGCATCGCCCCTTTGGTGAATTCGATCGTGCTCTCGATAGTGCCGCCGAGATAAGCGTGCGTCAGGTGAGAAATTGGGATCGCGATGAAGACTCCGACCAGACACAACGCAACGGGTTGGCGTTTGAGTGAGTCGAATTTGAAATGCTGGAGCACTCCCTGATGAGCGAGGACGAGAGTGCTCAGAATCAGGACTTCGTAGAAAGGGATCGGGGCGAGGGCCGTGACCATTTCGCCGGGGCGCAGAATCATCGTGGCTGTTGTGAGACAGAACAGCGTGAAGGCAAGGCCTGACATCGGCGAGTTGCCCATCGAGAATCCTCGAACGACCTGCAGAAACTCCCAAACGGGAACGGACCGCGAAACGGAGTGCCGCGCGCACTCTGATCCACACTGCTTTGACTATAGGTCGGGGTCGGGGATGCATCGGCAGAATCTCCGGCCAATTTGGAGAGTCACGACGCATTCCGTTGTCAGCGCATTGCATGTCGGCAATGTTTGTTCGGCGCAATCGATACAGCCGGTCGTGTGAAGGGGGCTGGCATGAAGGCGTGACCGGCGTTGACCGGTTTCGGCGTGCTCGGATACCGTCCGGTTTGTAATCACGTCTGAATGACGCTTGCCGAGAGAAGACGAAACGTTCCAAGGGACTGGAAGATGCCTCGTTCGCCACTGACCATTATGCAGATTCTGCCAGAGCTGAGCTCAGGTGGCGTCGAGCGTGGCACGCTGGAAGTCGGCGCGGAGATCGTTCGCCGTGGACACCGTTCGCTGGTTGTTTCCGCCGGCGGCCGGATGGTCGAGCAGTTGGAACAAGCTGGCAGTCATCATTTTGCGGCATCCGTCGGCAATAAGTCGCCATTCACTTTTCGCAAGGTTGGCTGGCTGCGGAATCTGATCATCGAGCAGAACGTCGACATCGTGCATGCTCGATCCCGCGTTCCCGCGTGGGTTGCGTGGCTGGCGTTGCGGAAAATTCCCGCAGCACAGCGGCCTCGATTTGTGACGACCGTCCATGGGCAGTATTCGGTCAGTCGGTTCAGTCAGATTATGACTCGGGGCGATCGAGTCATCGCGGTTTCCGGGACGATTCGAAACTACATTCGCGGGAACTATCCCCAGACTCCGGACGATCGAGTTCACACTATATATAGAGGTGTCGACCCGGCGGAATTTCCACACGGGTATCAGCCGTCGGAACAGTGGAGGCAGGAGTTCTACGATGAGTGGCCGAATCTTAAAGGTAAGCGGCTGCTGACATTGCCCGGTCGAATTACGCGGTTAAAGGGGCACGTCGATTTTCTCAAGATGCTGGTTTCGCTGCGGGATTCGGGAGTGGATGCTCACGGTCTGATCGTTGGCGGCGTCGATCGTCGGAAACTCCGGTACGCGGCCGAAGTGAAGAGAACTGTCGCTGAACTTGGCCTGAACAATGACGTCACGTTTACCGGCCACCGTTCCGACATGAAAGAGTTTTACGCCGTATCAGACGTTGTGTTTTCTCTGTCGTCGAAGCCGGAGTCGTTTGGTCGGACGGTGCTTGAAGCTCTGAATCTGGGGACGCCCGTCGTTGGTTATTCGCACGGGGGCGTCGGCGAGATTCTGCACGATGTCTTTCCTGCTGGCGCTGTTCCAGTCGGGGATTGTCACGAACTGACGGATCGAGTGACTCAGTTACTCGCGCAGCAGACTGTCGTGCCGCCGGTCGTTCGGTACTCGCTCGCAGAAATGCTGGAGCAGACGCTTCAACTCTATGAAGACGTCGGACAAGCCGGTTTCGCTGCTAACACTGAAGCTGCCTGACGTCACCATGTTTTGTGAAGTCAACGTGTGCTTCAGGATGATCATTAGCGAATTGCTTGGCGTCGCTGCGCGGTATCAAGTGCCATTTCGGCTGCTCCGGTAAGAGCCGCAAACTCGGCAACGGCACCGCAGGTTTCCTGACTAAACGCCGTCCAGAAATTTGCCTCAACGGGTCTGTAGCCTAGGTTTAGGTTGTTCGCTGCGAACGGTGCCAGCTACGAGCTGGCGACAAGTCGCGGCGGTCATTTGCAGTATCTGGTATGCGAAACACGTGTGTTCGAGTGGCCGGTGTCTGTGGCAGTTGTCACAACCATTCGAACTTTCCTGGGGAACGCCTGACTCAGGCGACAAGTCAAAGAAGAGGACAGCGATGAAAAAGTTTGCAGACAGCGTCAAGAAGTTCATTGTTTCAGAAGATGGTCCTACGGCAGTTGAATACGCCGTGATGATGGCTCTGATCATCGTCGTGTGTATCGGTACGGTCACGACGATCGGTACCAACGCCAAGGCCAAGTTCGAAGCCGTCAAGACTGCCCTTTCTTAAGGCCAGTCTGAACCGAACAGGTTCATCAGCCAGTCGACCTCACAAGGTCGGCTGGTTTTTTTTGCGCCATCAGTAGTCGCAGATGGATAGTTGCAGACAAACGTTGAGACAGCGACGACGCGTGAATGTGACGAAGCGTGAATCAAGTATTTGCTCGCCGAGTCCAGAACTCTACGGTCAAATCCGCGACGGCGAACATCGCAGCCGGTGAATTGCGGCAAATTTTTCGGGAGCTTCCGCACGGCTCAAAAACTCGACCTAGAGTTAATCAAACGCGACGGCGATCAGGCGACTTGTCAATGAGTTTGCAGATTGACGTCGCGTGTTTGCTGCGAAGCTGTGCCGCAATTTTCTGGCACGAGTTTCGTGGTTGGTATTTGTATTTTGCGTGTATGCGGAATTCGCACGCTTGGATGGCCGGTGTCTGTGGCAGTTGTCACAACCATTCGAGCTTTTCTGGGGGAACGCCTGGTTCAGGCGGCAAGTTTAAGAAGAGGACAGTGATGAGAAATTTTGCAGACAGCGTCAAGAAGTTCATTGTTTCAGAAGATGGTCCTACGGCAGTTGAATACGCCGTGATGATGGCTCTGATCATCGTCGTGTGTATCGGTACGGTCACCACGATTGGTACCAACGCCAAAGCCAAGTTCGAAAAAGTCAAGACTGCCCTTTCCTAAGGCCAGTCTGGACCTTTTGGTTCACGAGCCAGTTGTTCCGAATTCGGACAGCTGGCTTTCTTTATGCGCGGTCGGTTTGGGACGCTCGCGTTGTTGATGGCAGGCTCACAGCTCAGTTGCGTCTGTGACGTTGAAGACGGCGGTAGCGGCTGCATCGACGGTGTCGAAGAGTCGATGGTTCGACTGCAATCCGCAATGGCATGACCTGCGGAAAATCTCTCCAGAATTACCGCACCGTCACGAAACTCGAACTAGAGTTGCCACAACGCGACCGCAAGTTGCGATGCGTGCAACGAGTCAGTCGCTGGTCACTGTGGACCAGATTAACCCCTCAAGTTTGGTGCTTGTTCTGCGAGGTTCCGCCGCGTTTTCCTGTCGTCGACGAGCGAATGAATCGTGAGTCTGGCAAGGCGTAACGGACAGCTTCCAGAACGTAATGAAAGGTTCGAGCAGTCATGGATTTGGAATTCCTTCTCGAAAACTGGGAAGTCAAACTGGTTGCGATCACTCTGATCGTGGCAGCCTGGATTGACGGTAAAGAATTGCGAGTTCCCAACTGGATTACGTTCCCGATGGCCTTCTCAGGCCTGGCGTGGCACGCGTACTCCGGTGGAATGGGCGAATGGTCTGAAGGGGGCTTCTGTGGCTCTCTGGCTGGTATGGGAATGGGCCTGCTCTGCCTGCTGCCGATCTACGCGGTCGGTGGAATGGGAGCTGGCGACGTGAAACTGATGGCTGGCATGGGAGCGTGGCTCGCCAGTGCAAACCAGACGTGGGAAGCGTTTTGCGTTTCCGTTTTCGTCGGAGCCTTCATGGGCATTTACATGATGTGGAAACGCGGCAACTTTGCTGACAACTACGCCAACTTCCACGTGATCATCAACGAGTGGCTGACGATTCGAAGCCCTCGCGAACTGTCTGCGAACGCTGCCGAGCGGAAGCCGACCATGCATCTCCTGCCGTACGGCATTCCGATCTGCATCGGGTCGATCGGCTACTTCATCTACGAAGGCATGCTCATCGGATGAGCTGATGCCTTGGTCCTGACCTCGGTCACGGCCTGAACCGGGCGACAGGAAGTTGCTCGGACCTGGGAACACGAATTGGGCGTGTCAATCGATGGCGGGCAGGTCGGATCAGCATTGGCTGGTCCGACCTGATTCCGTGCAGCCTGATTCTTTACAGGATGGGGACGGCTGGAAGTAATTGCTGCAAAAGTAGTGAGTTTCTTCAAGAACCGTTCAAGAGTCGTCTGCGGAGATCGCCGGGAGGCGGATTGCCATCAGGCATCCCGTAACCGGTAACCGCGTTTCAACTGGTACGGCCGGTATAAACTGAAGAGTTTACCACGCTGTTGCCGACAAACTGATTGATGAAGGTGCGTAGTCATGAGACTCAAGCCAATGTTGTTGCTGGCTCTGGCCAGCGGTTGCGGCCTTGTGGCCATGTTCCTGTTTCAGCAGGCGACCAAAGGAAATACCGGCGCACAGGCCGAAGAGAACATTTCGGTTCTCGTTGTGACCGCCGAAATTACACCAGGACAACTGCTGAGCAAAACGAACGTCGAGTTCCGTGACTATCCGATTTCGGTGGTGCCGGAAAACGTCGTCACTGTTCCTGAAGAATTCGAAGAACGAGCGAGTCGAGTTCGAGCATTCCCCGGAGACTTTGTCACGCTCGATAAACTAAGCGGAAAAGGAGATCACGCACCGTCACAGGATATTCCTGCTGGGATGGTTGCCTGAACAATTCTGGTGGACTCGGCGATGACCAGCAGCGGGCTGATGCTGCCTGGTGACCGGATCGATCTGCTGGTGACTTTCACGATGCGTGGTCAATACGGCGGCGGCAAGGTGATCAAAACAGTTCTGGAGTACGTGGAAGTCTTTTCAGTCGATCAGCGTCGAGAGATTCAGTCGACAAAAGGAGAACCGATCGCGAAGACGTTGACTCTGCTGGTCGATCGTGACCAGGCCATGCTGGTGAAACTCGCCGAAGACATTGTCAAGCTTCATCTCACAATGCGGTCTAAAACTGACTCAGAGCCACGCGCTGCCGACAAAGATAGATTCAAGCCAACAGACATGTCCGACTTCCTCGGCGATGATGATGAAGAGGAAGGCGACGAAGAAGACGAGGACGAGCCCAAAACAAACGACGACGATCTGGAACAGTTTCTGGATGCCAACAGTCAACCGGAACCGTTGCCAGCACAAATTTCAGTGTCACCAGTGGCTCTTGCACCGTTGACGATCCCAGCAGCAGGGCCTGAAGTTCCGGCGTTCGATTCATCCTGGAAGATTGAGATTTTTGCGGGAGACATCAAACGGGTCGAAGAAGTGCAGATTCCGAAATCGGAATGGCCGGTCATTGAGCCGAAAAAAGCAACTGACAACACCGACGAGTCGGGCGGCAATCCACTGCTCAAAGGACTGAAAACTTTGTTTGGCGGCGGAGCGAATAAGAACGAAGGCGAAGCGGAGAATCAGAAAACCGACCAGCCGGAGTCACTTCCGGTAGTCAACGATGATCAGAATATCGAAGACTCAATTCCCGTTCCGACGGAACTTTCAGAGGTCAACTGACTGAACAAAGCACGCTCGGAAACGAAACTGAAATAACGGTAGTGACGACAGAAGAAACACTCGACTTGTCGTAAGGCGGTTGAGGAACGATCAGCGGACAAAGGCAGCTCGACCAGTCTGGTTGTGTTGACTTCGTTCGGTCTGCTTTGGAAGTTGCTCAGTCCGAGTGACCATCGAAGACAGATAAAACAAGCCGAAGTCCGCAACGAATGCTGACTCAGTGAGGTGCATGGATGCCGTCTAATATCACAATTCGGCGACGACTCTTGATGCTGGCCGCTAGTGCTGGCGTTGCAGGAGCCAGCTTGTCGCACGTCTGCGCTCAGAACGGGCCACCGCCTTTGCCTGCTAACCCGCCGGCAGCGGTACCGGCTGCAGCTGCTCCAACGGCCCCGCCCACGGCGCGTGAGCTTGCACGAGCCGCTGCGTTGGATCCTGTCGTAAAAATCACCGGAAGTCGCAGCGAAGTTGAGATCGTCGAGCGGCTTTCAAAAGTGATTGAGGTGGATCGAAAGATTACTCGAGTCGATGGTTTCGATCCGGATGTCCTCGACGTTAAAGCGTTGACGCCTTACCGCATCCGCGTTCAGGCATTGATTCAAGGAGTGACCAACCTCGTTCTGACTGACGAAGACGACAACTCATACGTCGTCAACGTTTTCATCAAGGGCGACGCTCGGCATCTTCAAGCTGTACTCGATAATCGATTTCCTGATTCGGCCGTCGAAGCCTATCGCGTTCAGGATTCGGTCGCGTTGACCGGTTGGGTCAGCCAGCCCGAACACATCACTCAGATCATGGAAATTGCCGAGCAATTCTATCCGCGAGTGCTGAATCAGATGCGGGTCGGCGGCGTTCAACAGGTGATGCTTAAAGTCAAGATCATGGAAGTGCAGCGGACGAAGCTTCGAAAGCTGGGGATCGACTTTATCAACAACTCAGCCAGTGGCGGATCGCTGGCGAATAGTCCGGCACAACTTTTCAACATTGATGATATGGGCTCCATTACTCATACGGCGACCACGGCGTTTGGGATGGTGAGTGGAGGAGACGCATTCTTCGGATTCATCGACGCATTGAAGGAGGAAAAGCTTCTGAAGGTGCTGTCTGAGCCGTCGTTGCTGGCGATGAACGGCCGTCCGGCAAAGCTGCTTTCTGGTGGAGAGTTTCCCATCCCCATCCAGCAAACCTTTGGGACGGTAACTCTTGAATGGCGTGAATTCGGTGTTGAACTTGAAGCGGTGCCGATCATTCTTGGCAACGGTATGGTCCGGCTTGAAGTGATGCCGGAATTCACGGAACGCGACTTCGCGAACTCAACATCGCTCAATGGTACGACAGTTCCTGGATTGTTGACTCGCCGGGTAAATACGCAGGCGGAGCTTGGGTTCGGTCAGACATTGATGCTGGCCGGTCTGATTTCGTCGCGTCAAACCGCCGAGACGTCGAAGATTCCCTTCCTCGGCGAACTGCCATGGGTCGGTGCGTTGTTCCGCAATGTTCAATACGACGACGTCGAAACGGAACTTGTGATTTTGATCACGCCCGAACTGGTCGCTCCGATGTCTGGAAATCAGGTGCCGGCAGGCGGCCCAGGAACGTTTACCACCTTCCCGACCGATCGAGAGCTCTACTTCGACGGCTATATCGAAGTGCCAAACTACGGCGATGCCTGCTTTAGCTGCGGTCAACACGGTGCCTGTGCATCGGGTTGCCAGGCAGCACTGGGCGGGCCGGGGGTCATCAGCAAGCCGTTCGCAGTTCAGGTGCAGAAGCAGACAATTCCGCTCCCGACGACCGATCCGAATCGAAACATTCAGGAGCTGATGAGTTCGCAAAACCGCGGCGGAAATCGATCGGGACTTATTGAACCATCAACACGTAGCCAGACGGCGGCACGCATCCCGGTTTCGGAACCGGGGGGTGGAACTCGACCTGTTGGTTTCGTTCGTCCGTCGGTCGCGACTCAGACCGGGTCGCAACGTCGAACCGGTACTTCCGCGAAACCTGGAACTTCACAACTCCCCGGATTGATCGAACCGTAGTCGTTTCGAAAACGAATACGACACTCAATGACTTAACTGGATTGTTAGCAACGGCCGTAATCAGTGCAGCGTGATGTCAGCAGAAATGTTTTCTGACTGTTCGAACTGCCTGATCACTTTTCGGAAGCGAATCTGCGAAGATGAAAAATGTCATCCGAATTGCCATCGTCGACCCGACTGATTCCAGCCGCAGTACACTGAAGCATCTGCTGTTGGGGATCGATTCTGTATGGCTCGAAGCTGAATGCTCGAACTACGAATACTTCATTGACGTGGCAATGCAGACTCAGCCGGATATCGCGCTGGTGTCGCTCGACGCCGATCCGGACAAAGCCCTTGAACTCATCGGGCGAGTTTCGCATGACCTGCCAACGTGCAACACGCTTGTCGTCAGTAGTTCGCAGGAAGGCAGCCTGATTCTTAAGGCGATGAGAAACGGCGCGAAGGAGTTCCTGAACTACCCACTGAATCTCGAAGACTTCCTGGCCGCTCTTGATCGGATCCAGCTATCGTCGGGCGGTCGTCCTGGCGATGCTCCGACGAAGGCCAGCCAGGTCGTGACGGTTTCAGGTGTGAGCGGCGGAGTCGGCTGCACATCGCTGGCAATCAATCTTGCCTGCGTGCTTGCTCAGAATCAGCGGAACAACGTCGCGATAATCGACCTCGACCTCGCACTTGGTGATGCCGACGTCTGGCTGGACATTATTCCGGATTACACAATTCAGGACGTTGCCGAGAACATTGGCCGTCTAGACTACGCGCTTTTGAAACGGTCTTTGACAAAGCACGACTGCGGGGCGTTCCTGCTTCCGCGACCGGTCCACATGGATCTCAGTCCGTCGTTTTCTCCGGATGAACTGCGTCGGGTGATTGCCCTGCTTCGGGCGACGTTCACTCACCTGGTGATCGACATCAGCAAGAGTTACACGCCACTCGACATTGCCGCGATGGAAGCTTCGGATTCGATCCTGCTGACGACGCAGCTTGATTTGCCGTGTTTAAGAAACGTCGTCCGGCTGTTGCAGTTTTACGACCAGCACGACGCACTTGCTGACAAAGTTAAAGTCGTCGTCAACCGGCTTGGTCTGCAGGACACGCAGATCAGTTTGAGCAAAGCGTTGGAGACAATCGGCCGCGACGTTTTCTGGCAGGTGCCGAATGACTACGCGACGATGGTCGAATCGCGTAACAACGGTGTGCCGCTTTTGACTTACGCACCCAAAGCAAAATTGACTCGCGAGATTGAGCGACTGGCCAACGCTTTGGACGCTAATGGTGGCAGCACTGAGGTGGTTGTTGAAGACAGCAAGGCGAATCGCAAGAGTCTGTTCAGCATCTTCGGGGGTTCGAAGTAGCACGTCTGCTTCGAACAATCCGCTGTCTTGGCGACTTTGCAGATTCAAAACAAAAAAACAGGTTCGACGCCATTGAGGCATCGAACCTGTCTTCTTTTTGTGTCGCTGTTTCTGGATTTCGAAACGTCGCGTGCGTTAAGCCGCGCGACTGACTTGAGCTTCGACACGCCGAAGTTGGTCCAGGAGACCATCTTCCGCTTGTCGGATGAACTGACCGATGCCGTCGTCGATCTGCGGCATGCGGACTCCCAGTAATTCTGCAGCCAGGCTGCAGTCGAGCGTCGTTTCACCTTTGCCGAAGCCGGTGACTGGTCCTTCGAGAATCGTCTGATCCGGAAACTCGGGGCGGGTCAGGTCGGCCAGTTCTGCAAGTCGCTCAGCAAACTGAAACGGGTTGATGCGTTCTGAACTGGCAATGTGCAGGACGCCTCGCAGCTCTTCAGTGTGAGCCTTCAAAAGGAGCATTCCCAGGTCAGTGGCCAGGATCGGCGACGAATAACGCAGGAAGTCGACGTCGATCGGCATGCCACCATCGAGGCTTTCGATCAGCGTTTCCGCAAACTCTGGACAGCCAGCATCCGGACTCCAGCCGAACGCGTTTGTTCGGATGATGAGAGCATCGTTGTTGACTTCCAGAACGGTCGACTCAATCTGACGGAGTCGCTCGGCCTGGGGAGTGGCACTGAAGTGCTCGTCGTCGTCCTCTTTGTGCAGCATCCAGGGGCCAGTGAATACGGCATCCGACGAGATCATGCAGAACTCGATGCCGGCTTCGGCGGCCGCTGTTGCCCATTGAACCGCATGGTTGTCCGAGATGGCGGAGTTGTGAACAGAATCGGTATCCCAGGATGACCGCGAGGCCGCACCGCAGAAGATGATCCAGTCTGGCCGCTCGGACTGAATGTGCTGTTGAACGCTGGCAGCCCCATGAGCCATTGCGTGCACGATTCGGCAGCCGGCGATATCGATGCCGGAACGGTTTGCGATTCCCGTGACGCTGTGACTTTGCTGAATGGCCGACGCGAGTCCAGCTCCAACCGCACCCTCAATACCGACAATCAATACGTTGTTCATGCAGTCGCCTCCCTGCGTCTGTGCCTGGAATTCTGGCTGCTGATCAATCAACTGCAGCCGAGCCGGCGCCTGTTCTTCCTGAACTCGGCCGACGGTGAAACCTCGGAATATAGGTCGAGTCTGGAAAATCAGCCAAGACGACTTTCTGGACCTGTCAGTCGAGGCGGCGGCAAGCTGTGTGTCCGCGTCGCTGAATTGGCTTTGCGGCCGTAGCTGGAAGCCCCGGGAAAGACTCTTGACGAATACTCCTACTGCGGTAGGATTCGACTCCCACCTGGGTAGTAGTGAGCGTGACCAAGGGGAGTTTGACGTTCGAGTGCACACTTTCAGCAGTGGGTTGAACAAGTCAGTAGTCGAGTGCGGAGCCAGTGGTCCGGGTGAAAAGGTGATCCGAAAGCAGCATCTCGCGGAACTTCAGATGGCCATCATGCAGATCCTGTGGGATCGCGAGGAAGCCACGGTTGCTGAAGTGCGCGAGGCATTACTGCCGGATCGCCAACTGGCTTACACGACCGTTGGGACAATGCTCACCAAGATGGAGAATAACGGCCAGGTCGAACATCGATCTGATGGGCGAGTCAATATTTACAGCGCGTCGATCGGGCCAGGGCAAGTTAAACGGACGATGATTTCGGATCTCGCGGCAAGGTTGTTTTCAGGAAGTGTGACCGACGTTGTCTGTCACTTGCTGGACGGTCGGCCGGTTTCCCGGGAAGAACTTGCAGAGCTTCGTCAACTTATTCGAGATAAGGAAAACGAACTCGACAGCGAATCCTGAATTTCGTGATTGCGACCTTCAACGTGACGAGCTGCCTGGATGATTCCGAAACGATAAAGATATTTCGTAGACAAATTGTCAATCTGGATGTGTCATGGACTTTCGTGTGAGAACGTAAACTCAATCAGCAGAACTCGACGGAAATCGTCCAGGAGAACTGGCCCTGAGTCGTCTGTAAGAATCTTCAAAAATGTGTTGCGTGAAACCGGGCGTCCAGGCGACTTATCAGAACAGGGAATACGGCTCCAGAATGTGACGAAGTCCATTTCTTAACATTTATCGGCTCACGAAAACGGACTTCATCGAAGCAGTGATCCGGAAAAGAAAGTCATCGTTGAGCTGCTGTCATTCTGGTTACGAACCTGGATCCAAGACGCGACTTCGAAAGAACCTGAAATCTGTTTCAAACTCGGATCAAAGTGAAACAGGCGTGCGGTAATAGAAGGTAGAAACAGTCCAATGAAGATAGCGATTGCTTTGCGAGATCGGAAAAACTGACTCTGAATCAGGAGTCATCGTCGATCGTCCAGCAGAGCGTCGCTTTGATGCGGGACCGGGCGAGGGGTGGAACGCCGGCAGCCTTCCCTTAATCTCCTCGCCCGGTTTTTTGCATCAAGCGTTGGGCGTTTTTCTTTACACCTTGCCGACGTGGGCCAGCTTGTGGTGAGCCGTTTCGAGACTCAACTTGCAGCCCGAAAGATTGTGTTCAGATCGTTTGCCGTCTGGGCGGACTGGCTCAAAGCGACACGCACAGTCTCGAATTCTGACGCCAGAATGGCAAGTCGAATCGCTGGTCGCAATTTCTGACCGTGCGAATACACGGATTTTTCCCGGCGAAGGTCGCTCTCTCGTTGGCATTCGCGTTTGCAAGTCCGCTCACCTGTCAGCTCCGGATGAATCGTAAATTCGTTGTTCGGATTGCTTTGATTTGTGAGTCGCTGAACAAAACTCGTGGCGTTTTGACGTTGGACTACGGCGGCCGTTATTATTCCTCGTTCGTTCGCGAGTTCTGCTGTTCAGAATCGGGAACTGAATGGCTCCGTGAAGCGTCCAACGTCTGAATCTGTTTGAAGTTGGAGCGTTTCCCCGTCGCGGAGCAGTGATTATTACCGTGGCCGTCGCTAGCCATCGTACGAGTTTGAAGATGACCTCCGAGGGGCAGAATCCATCCTCAGGTGAAGATACATCGTCAGGGAACGCTGATGCGGACCTGCGGACGTTTGGTCGTTACGTCATCGAAAAGAAACTCGGCGAAGGCGGAATGGGTGCCGTTTACCGGGCCGTCGATTCAAACCTGAAACGCACCGTGGCTCTGAAGATTCTGCCACGCGACAAAGCGAAGAATGAGATTCTCGTCAAGCGGTTTCAGGCCGAAGCCGAAGCTGCTGCCCGGCTCCGCCACAAGAACATCGTCTGCGTCTACGACAGCGGCGAACTCGATGGCTACCTCTACATCGCGATGGAGTGTGTCGACGGGATCGATGTTCAGGATCTCGTCATGCGTAAGGGCGGGGTGTCGGTTAAGCGGTCGCTCGACATCATTAAGCAGGTGGCTCGCGCGCTGGAGCACGCTCACGAACAGACGATCGTGCATCGAGATATTAAACCGGCGAATCTGCTGATCGATCGTGACGGAAACGTCAAACTCGCGGACATGGGACTGGCTCGTTCAATCGCTGAAACGGAAGAAGCTGGCATCACGCGAGCAGGCACGACCGTCGGCACGGTTGATTACATGTCGCCCGAACAGGCACGAGACAGTAAGTCGGCAGACTGTCGCAGCGACATGTATTCTCTGGCGGCGACCTGGTACCACATGCTGGTTGGGAAGCCGCTGTTTCCTAATGGTGACCTGCTGAACAAGATCACTGCACACGCGACAACGGCTCCGCCTGATCCAAGAGACGTTCGACCGAACATCCCGGAATCGGTCGTTCAGATCATGCATCGAATGCTCGAAAAGAAACCGGCTGAGCGATATCAGACTCCGAGCGAGCTGATTCACGATCTCGAAAACGGATATTCAGGAACATCCTCCGGCTCGGAAACCGTTGCAGCCGATGGCGGTGCCAAACTGCTGAGTCTCGACATTCTTGCCGGCCTCGCTGAGGAAGATAATCCGGCGGATGCAGAAATCCGAAGCCGCAAGCCTGATGCCAGATCGAAGCGTGAGAAAAACGGGCATCGTGGTGGGGCGGTCGAACCCATCGCCTTGCCGGAGACCACAACTCTTCCGCTTCGCAAACCGAAGTCATCCGGCGAGGTGGCGACTGCTCCAGCGAAGTCGAAGAAAAAGCAAGCTCGTAAGTCAGGAGCGAAGAGTTCGACGTCGATTCCCAAAAGATCGGCTTCGGCAACGGACACAATTGCTGACTCTGCGGACACATCCAGCACGATTCCTTCTCGTCGCGAAGCGATGCTGGCACGAAACGTTCGGCAACGTCGAGCGGCTGAAGGCCGCAAGCAGGCGATGATGGTGGGGGTCGGCGGTGTCGCCGTGCTCATCGTTGGCTATCTCGTCTTTTCGGCAATGATGGGGCCGTCAACCTCTGACCGGCAGGCCCCCACGGGCACAGTTCCCGCTGGAGTCGCCCCTGCCGAAACTACTCCCAGACCAGCTCCCGCTGGAAACGCTTCTTCCGGCGCCCGGAAATCCGCATCGCCGGCTCGGCAACCGCCGCGCCGAGTCGAGTAACGGATCGCTTAGAGGGCATCTGGAAAGTTACGCGATGTGGGCGAGGAGAATTTCGTTTTGG
>CALDJX010000423.1 GCA_937899075.1 uncultured Planctomyces sp.
TCCGCCAATCGTTTCGACTGGGCCTGCGAAGCGGCATCGCGAAGTGTCTTCTCGAGGAGTTTGCGATCGGCATCTTCCCCTTCCGAAGTTCCTGGAAGTTGAAAAGCGTCACTGCGCGGCCGAACGGGACCGATTCGCAGAACCGCCACTTTGCCAGCTTCGGCGGATTTCACCCACCGATCACTCCACGAATCAAACAGCTCGCCATACTCATCCGTGCCGGACGCACCTCGAACGATCACTACGAGCCGCTCGACCGGTTGATCTGTCTTCTCGATATTTGCGGCTGCTTCACCATCAGCGGCATGGCACACGGAGCACCATGCAAGAACCAGCAAGACCGTCAGGCGTCCCCAGCTAGTGAATGCATTTTTCATCGAACCGAGCCTCATCATCAAATCACAACCTCAACAATGAAGTGGCAGATCAAAGATTTGAACCACGAATGGACACGAAGAAACACGAATCTCTCAAGCAAAATCATTCGTGTAAATTCGTGTCTATTAGTGGTTCCTTACTCAGAAGAAGATCCAATTCTCAAGGCAACCCCTTCGACCGACGCAGCCCCCACTCGCCGACCAGGCAGCAGAGGACGACCAGAAATACCAGCGGCTGATCCCACAACGGCATCGTCCACGCTTCGACGACTGGCATTGGTTTGCTCTGAAGCCGCGCCACGAAATCGTCGAGGTCGTCGGCGTCAACAATCTCGCCACCAGTTTGCTCAGCGAGTTTTGTGAGGAGTTCCAGGTTGGTTCCCGGCCTCTGAAACTCCTCAACCTGAGGCTCGTAGATCCAACCTGCTTTGTCCGCGATCAGCTTCTGCCCTTCGCCCGTCATCGCTTCCGCGTCGACGGTCCAGGCTCCCGCTTCCTTCGGCACAAAGACCGCGGAGTACACTCCCGGTTCGTCCAACGACGCTTCGGCATTCAAAACGATGTCGTCAGACGCTGCTTCAACAGGCTGCGACACTGATGGCTTGTCGGACGCTGTGTCGTTGTCCGCCTTAGCTTCAGCCTGTGTAAGAGTGACCGGCCCGCTCACTCGAATCTGCACCTGAGCGTTGTCGAGCGGGAGGAATTCTTCGTCGACAACCCGCACGTTGACTCGCACCGCTTCGGGAGCAACGTCGCCGGCAGTCGTCATCTCGACACCGACTCGTTGCTGAACGTCGGCAATCAACCACCGAAGTGTCTGTCGCCAGGCTTTGGGAAGATCTTCCGGCTGCTCCTCGCTGCGGGTGACCTGCCATCTCCAGAGGTCGCCGACAAGCATCGCTCCGGATCGGCCGCGGCCATACGACTGCGTCACCAGTGCCGGCCAGCTTTCGCCGTTCGCATCAGAAACCGTCGACATCACCGACGCACCTGGTTTAATTCCCTGAGTTGGATTCAGCGTTCGAAACGCTGGCATCGTTTTCAGCCGGTCGCGTTCATCCGTTTCTGTCGGCCGGAGTCGAACCCAAGGCTGCAACCAACCTTCACGAGTCAGATCAAGCGTCAACGTTGCAGACGACTCGGGAAACTTCGCCCGGTCCAGGTAAACCGGCAACGCATCCGCGACGGGAGTCTTTTCATAACCGCCCGTCTGGAAGCACTCAGCTCCGCCAAGCATCAGCAGTCCGCCGCCGCGTTCGCTGACAAACTTTTCGATCAACGTTAACTGGTCACGATTGAAGAATTCCGCTTCGACGTCGTCGAGTATCAACGCGTCAAACCCGAACAGGTCTTTGGGATCCTTCGGGAACCCCGCCCGCAACTCGTCGGCGTCTTTTGTGTTTAAGCGGACGATCACCGGCTCATCGTACTTTTCCGTTTCTTCGTCGGTCTCGGCTTTGAAACCTCGAAACAGCGAGTTGCTCGACTGACCGTCTCTGCCGCGAAAATCGAACTTCGCTTCACGCTTCGCCACTCGAATCATTCCGACAAGATCGATCTGGTCGTCTTCCTCAACCGAACGCCGAAGAAATTTAAACTCCCAGTTCGGCCGCCCGCACACATAAAGAATCCGATGCTTCTCCGAACCTCGATTGACCTGCACAATTCGCGAGTTGTTCGCCAGCGTGCTTTCCAGAATTGCAGTGTCGGTTTCCCCGCCCAGTTCCAGCGCCGTCACTTTCAGCCGATAGAAGGCGACGCCCGTCTTGATCGGCCGAAACTGAAAACGGAACGGCAACGTCGCGTCCGGATCGCCGATAGCCTGTCGTTCGGTTTTGATCGTCTTCCCGTCCGAGTCGATCAGGCAACACTCGACAAGCAGATCCGAACTCGAGACTCGCTGCATGTTCAAGTCGTGAATTCGAACGTCGCACTGCAACGAAACCGGAGCGTCTTCGAATGGCGTTTCGCTGACGGAAACCGACGCGATCGCGACATCCGGCAGCGAAGACTTAGCATCAAACTTCACGGGATAGATTGGCGGCAACTTGACGTTCTCGCCCAACGTTTCACGTAACGTGTCGATGGAAAGGTCAGTCGCGTTTCCGTCGCTCAGCAGGACAATTCCGCCGACGTGGCGTTCCTCGAAACGGTTTCCCACAGATTGTAAAGCCGCTCCCAGCGCAGACGCCTCGCCCGTCCATGTCAGGTCGTCGAATTCGCGAACCGTTCTCACGCGACGATCGAACGCAAACTGATGAACTTCGAAATCCTGCCCCAACCGATCCAGCCACGATTCCGGAGTCGGCTGCAACGCTTTCTTGGAGTGCGACGCCAGCGTGGCATCGTCGGAATCTTCGTTCGCCGATCGCGTAAGACTCTGACTGGTATCCGTCAAAACGAGAAACAGATTCGAATGCGGCCGCGGGTGAACGCCGCTCCAGACCGGCTCGATCAGGCAAACCGCCAGCAACAGCAAGGCGAACACTTTGAGCATTCCCGCCAGGCGACGAACTCGCTCCGGAGCATGTCCCTTGCCGGCCGCGTTCCAGATAAGCAACGCACCAACGACCGCGACGATCGCGGCGGGGATCAGCCAGACTGGACTTCCGATTGAGATCATCGCGATCGTCTCACAATCAGCATGGTGGTTATTTTACACAGAGATTCGATGTCGGATTATTTGGGTCGTTGTTCAATTTCGGGTGGCTGGTGGTCGAGCCCTGGCGAGCCCCCAGTTCATGAATTCCAACTCGTTCCTACGCTCCGCGTGGGAACGCACCTTCTTGCCGCTCTGCGGCGCTTTTGGACGCAAAGCGTCCTTTCGCCCGTTCCCACGCAGAGCGTAGGAACGAGGCTATTCTCAACGACTACTTACCCGATCCGATGCGTTCGTAATACCGGCGAACAAGTTCCGCATACTTGTCCGGCACGGGATCACGATCGATCGGCACTAATGAATCCGGCGACTCTCGACGAGCGATCTCCTCTTTCAGTTTTTCCTGAATCTCTGAGAGCGGCTCCAGAATCTGCATCCGCACCAGCCCCCATTGAGGCTCCGTAGAATGCCGTTTGAACTCGGCCCTCATGCTGCGAGCGGCTTCTCGAATCCGAGCGACCTCCGCCCGTAACTTCGGATCATCAATCAACTCTTCGATATTTCGAATCTGATCAGACCATTGAACAAAGCCCTCGCCGGTAATCGGGTTTCCTGGCCCGGCCTTGCCGCCACCCTGCTGCGCGGTGGCCGACGGTTGCTGATTGGAAGGTTGCTGCGGCGTCGCTGGCCGCAGTCCTGGCTTCTGCCGAGGAGTCGGCTGTGAGTTTGGCGATTGCTCGGATGGTGAACCTTGTCCTTCCCCCTGTCCGCCTGGCGATTCCCCTGGTTTGCCTTCACCGGGCTGAGGCTTACCACCAGGTGTTTCACCCGAACCTTTCGGACTGTCCCCGTGCCCTTTCTGCTCGCCCGGTGCCTCAGCCGGTGTCTGCCCATCGGATGGCTGAGATTTCCCTCCCGGTGCTTGCCCATTCGGCTGACCGTTGGGTTCCTGACCGGGCTTCGCCCCTTGTCCTGGCTTCGAAGGAGTTTCTCCGGGTCGCTGCCCATCTCCGGACTGCTGACCATCGCCTGGTTGTTTTGAATCTGGATCCCCCGGGGTCTTTTGATCGCCCGGCTGTTCGCCTTTTCCTTCCTGAGCCTGGGCGTCGCCATTCTTCTGGCCGGGCTTCGCTGCCTCGCCCTGCTCACCCTTACCGTCCGAATTCTTACCATTCGCCGCATCGTCGCTCTGCGGATTCTGCGAGCCAGTTTGAGCGTCGCCTTTTTCCGTTCCGGGCTTCGGCTGCTGATCCGTACCGTCTTTCGAGTCGCCGTTTTCGCCGCGTTCTTTGCTTTCAGGATCAACCGGCCCGCGACCGCCTCGCATTTTCTGCAGCTCCGCCGGAGCCTCGTCGGCCAGTTCCTGCTGAACGGCTTTGCCGGCATCTGCCAGTTCTCGACTCGCTCGTTTCAATGTTTCGAGTTCGCTGCCAAGGACCGCTTCCGCCGCTCGCTCAATCCCCTTTTGCATTCGGTCCAGGCCTTCGTGTGCCCGTCGTTCTGCGACCGCAGCGTCCTTTGTTAAACCTCGACGATTGAGTTCGCGGGTTTCGTCCAAAGCTTCGCTCGCGCGATCAGCCCGAGTCTTCCGCACTGTCTCATAAAGCTGCCGAGCGAGTAGCGGTTCGGCCGTTTCAGCTTTCTCGACAACGTCCTGCATTTGCTCCAGCACGTGATCGAGTTGTTCTTTCTGATCGTCCAACTCGTTCTGCAGTTTTTCTCCAGACGGTTTCTGCTCGGAACGAAGCGACGGCCGGTCGTCATTCTTCGGAGCATTCTCGTTCAACGCCTCCGCGATCTGATCCTGCCGTTCGCCGATCTCGCGAGCCTGCTGCCTTAGATCCTTCATGGACTCTCCGAACTGACCGGCCGCCTTCTGACGAACTTCGTCTCGCAGCTTTTCCAGTTCGCGTTCGGCGCGAGTTCCCTCGTTCAACGCCTGAGAAAGTTTCCCTTCTTCCAGCGCTTCCGATGCCTGACGCACCTTCGACCGCGTCTCTTCCAACTTCTCGCGCGTGTCAGCCATCTCCTGCTGATTTTCCGGCTTCTCCAATCGATCTTTCAGCTCGTCGACGTCGCGCAGCAATTCCTGCTGTTCTTCACGCAGCCGCTTGAGCTGACGCTCGATTTCATCTTTCTCCTCTTCCGTCTTCGCCGCTTTCAGCTCGTGCTCCAGTTCTTTCAATTTCTGATTGAGATCGCCCTGCCGCCGAGCCAGTTCGCGCAGCCGGTTGAGAACCTGCAACTCCTCACGGTTCTGCTGATCCTGCTCCTGCTGGTTTGCCTTCTGCTCGGCTTCGTATCGATTCTTTTTATTGTCCAGTTCGAGTTGTTCCATTTGCTGTTGCGACGCACTTTTCGAACTCTTGCTCTGACTTGGACTTTGTTGCTGCTGAACGATCTGGTGCTCGCGAGCTCGCAGTTTCAGCAATCCCTGATAAGCCGATCGTTCTGACGTCAGCGCCGGATTCAGCAGGTCAGCCTGCATTTCCTCGTGCGTCTTCATCAGGCGAACGACGGCTGTTTTCATAGCCGTCACGACTTCTGCGGCGTACTTCTTTGACTGAGCATCTTTCAACTCCCCGATCAGTTCTTCCATTTGCCCGATGAGAGCCTGCTGAGACTCAACGAGCAGCGTGACGTCATCCCCGAATGCATCCGAAACTTCGCTGCGAGACTCACGGCGGATGATTTTCCACGTGGCGGCGATAATCTGTTTCTGGTTCTCGCCGAGTTCTTCCGCTTTTTTTGCCTCTTCACTCTCGGCTGGCGGAGCACCGCTCGGCGGCGGCTGACCTTCGCGGAAGATCTCCTCAAAGTGCCGCACCTCGGCAAAGAACATGTCAGACATGGTTCGACGCTTCTCGCCAGACACCCCGATGTCGTCGGCAAAGAAGTAGTAAGAAACAAGCTGGTCGGGTTCTGCATTTTCCAGTTCAAGAGCGACGAGATGCGACAGTTCGTGCTTCTGCCTCGCGGCCGCCTTGGCGCCCAGTGCGACGGTCTTTGGTTCGCGATCTGCCAAAGCCACCACCAACCCGTGTTCGCTGATTCCGAAGTCGTCCCAGATGGTTGCTTCGAGCTGCAATTCTTCGATCGGTGAAACTCGCAGATCGCGTCCCGGAAACGTGAGCTTGATCTCCGGCGGACGGTTTGGGACGGCCGTGAGAATAAACTCGTCGAGTGCGCGATTCTCGCGACCTTTGTCATCGGTCAACTTAAAGGTCAGACGCCGCGTCACGTCGACAGGAATTCGAGTTTGATAAAAAACTCCCGGACGACTTTCAGCTGCCAGCTTTGGGGCGTCATCGCGAGCGGCTGTGTGCGGTTTCGGCGGCGAGTCGGCAGCGACCAGCTGAAACTCATTCCCTTCCCGATCGATCAGCCGTCCGTCTGCGACTTCTTTGTTGAGGCGGCAGGTCAACACGACCGACGAACCTTCGACCGTCGACACTCGCCACGTATCCTCAATCAGTTCGTCCGGCATGTCCGAGTACGAAGGAAACTCAATTCGAGCATCGACCTGCACCACCTCGGGAAGGTCATAAACGCTGATACGAAACGTCTGGCTCGTTTGATCGTCAAACTGAATTCGATAATCAAACGGAGCGGTGACCGTCGGAAGCCGAGTTCCGAACAAGGGATCCTTCAGGCTCTGCCGCATCGGTCGTCCGCCTGACGTTTCTTCCTCATCATCCATGTCTGTGTTTTTTGCGATAGCCTGATCGGCAACGTCGAACATCGTGACGGTTGACGGCAACCGACCTTCAAACGTGGCCGCGATCAATAACGCCGTCCCGCGTTCGACTTCGGCCGTTCCCGGTTCAATCGAAACGTTGAATTCCTCGAGCGTCGACGTGGACTGTGTCGTGTCAGAAGTCTGATCATCCAGACCGGCAACGACTGACGCAGATCCTGTCCTGACCTGCCCCGCCAGCAGGAAGGTCAACGCGATCGCACAAACGGCGGTGGTTATTCGGGCCGCTATCTTTCTTGAAGGAACGCCTTGCTTCCACTCGTTCGCGTACGAATGAGAACGAACCTCCGTCGCCAGCTCCTGCTGCAGCCAGGAAAATCCGCCCATGGCGGCAACGGGCGTCTGCTCAATGACGGTCAGCAGTCGCTGGTCAAGAGAGGTCCAGCGTTGCTCAATCAGACGAGCGGTCGCCAGCTTCTCCTGCTCGGAAACGCGTCGCGGTCGCAGAACCCAGATCGACGTCAGCGCCGCTGAACCCAACAGCGCATTGGAAACGGCGATCGACGTTCCGTCCGGCGGCAATGTCATGACGAGAATCGCGCTCGCGAGCGCCGCCAGCGACCAGACCCAACTGAGAGCCCACCATCGCCGAAGACGAATCAGGCGTCGCACCACCTGGTTGAGTTGTCGCGAAATGTGCTGGTCCATGAGGACTGCCTCAAAAGTCAGTTGAAAACTGAAAGCTGGATGAATGGCTCACGCAAAGACGCAAAGACGCGAAGGACAACGAGATGACGTGCTCCACTTCTTTTCTTAGCGTCTTGGCGCCTTCGCGTGAAAAATGTCGTCAAGCATCAACCACTGTCGTCGCCCCGGCGCCCGCAAGATGTCCGGCCAGCCACGTTTCGATCATCAGCAGAACGATCCCTATCAGAATGACCCACTGCCAGAACCTCTGTCGAGACTCCAGTTCGCGAGCCAGTAATTGTCTCTTTTCATCGGACGTCAAACGAGCTTCGACGATGTCCGGCAGCGGGACGCCCAACGCTCGAATTTCATCCAGCCCCAATGCGTCGGTTCGGCTTTCCAGCGGGTCCAGATTCGCGGCGATGCTCGACGTTCGTGGTCCGTCGCGGTCGGTCCATGCGAAGCGATAAATTCCGGGTTCGGTCAAAACAGCAAATGCCGACGGCGAGATTTCAACGCTCTGTTCCAATCCCGACGGAGCCGTGACGAGCATGTCTCCCGTCGCTGATCCGGCGAGTGTGTGAATGGGAAACTGGTCACCGACCACCGCTCGCGGCGGCTCGACGCTCGTTCCGGCAAAGTCATCCACCAGCGAATTCATCAGCGGCACGAACTTCGACGACAGCACGAACTGACTGTCAGCGTCGTGCCAGCCGAACGTGAACAGCAGCACTCGACCGTTACCGTGTGCCAGCTCAATGATCGCCGGCCGATGACCATCCAGCGACGCCAGCACTCTGACATTTTCGGGAAGGTCGCCATCAATGCTTCGATGTTTCCAGATTGGCAGCTTCGTGAAGTCTGACAGGCGAACGTCGTTGAACGGCTGGAAGACCGGATGTTCCAGATCGACGTCTGACAGCATCGCGTAGCCTTCGACGTTGGCTTCTGAGATATCCGGAGAGTTGGCTCCAGCAATCTTGAAGGCCTGCTCGCAAAGCTCGACCGACGCCCCGACAACAATCAATGTCCAGCCATCTTCGACCGCTTTGCTCGACATGCGTAGCTGCTCGACATCAAGCGGCTTCGCGACAACCGACAAGCCCGTCATCCAGGCTTCGTCAGGTGTGTCTCCGTCGGCTTCGGCGTAAAAGTCGATCGCCCGCGCCGGCGTCGGAAGAAATGCTCGTTCCAGGTAATAACGTAGCTCGTTCGGATTGCTCGATTCTCCATCGCCTCGGTAGAGCACAGGAACTCGCGACGTTTGCGGCCTTACGTACCACGCCTGATTGTCAAAGCTGTCGTCGTCACCGCTCAGTGAGACAACCACCGGACGGCTCACATCAGAAACATCTTTGAACTGCACGACGCGGTTCTGTTCGGGCGGCACATGAACTTCCTGCTGCATCGCGACCTGTTCGGTGACTGAAGCGATGTCGCCCGCTGAGTCGCTTGCCGTCTGCACGTTGAATAGTTCATGCGGTGAGTTTGCCACATTCTCGACCCGGACTCGCAATCCCGATTTCTTATCAACACTTCCCACGACCTGAACCGAGGCATTTCCGGTTGTCGTTGCCTCGACAAGCTGAACATCGACCGTCACCGAATCCGGCCATTCGAACGTCTGCAATCCTTCGATGCGGCTGCCTCGTTGCAGATCGGTGATCACCACAATTTCTGTCGCCCGCGTGACCGTTTTTTCTCCGGCTTCATCCAGCACGGCTGTAACCGCTTCAGGAAGTACGGCTCCCAGGTTCGTCCCCATCCAGCCGGGGCTGACTTCTTTGAGACGTTCCTGAGCGACCGTCACCTGATGCCCGGCCTGGAGCCCGGACCACTCCTCGAACGAAAGCAGCGGCAGCAGTTCCTGATCGAAGACAAACAGACCGACCGAATCGTCCGGTTTGACGTCCTTCAGAAGTGCGTCGACTTTTTGAGTCGCCTGCTCCCAGAGTCCGTCGCGTCTCATGCTCGCGCTGACGTCGACCAGAATCGCGCGGCGTTTGCTTTCGGCGTCGACGGTTTGATCTTCACTCTGCCGCATGAACGGTCGCGAAAATGCCAGAGCCAGCAGGATCAACGCAGTCGCTCTCAGCAAAAGTAGAAGCCAGTGTTCGATCTTCGATCGGCTGGTGACTTTCGGCGGCGACGCTTCGAGAAACATCAGCGTGCTGAACGGAACTTTGCCTTTGGGCGTGCGGCGGATCATGTGAAACAGAATCGGCAACCCGATCGCGGCTAACCCGGCGAGATAAAACGGTGCGAGAAAACTCATGAGGTCCTCCCGGCCGGCGAACGTCGCTGGGGAACTCGCGAGGCGCCCGCTTTCAACCTCTGCCGCCGAAGCATGAACTCAGACAGAGCAACTTCCAGCGGGCGATCGGTCGAGCAGAGTTCGTAGATCGCCCCCAGTTTTTCACAAGTCGTCTGAATCTGCTCCATGTGTTTCTGCAATCGCTCCTGGTAGCTCTTTCTCGCCGAACCCGGATCAACGTAGACCTCTTTGCCTGTCTCCAGATCCTGAAACAGCGCCGGCGAATCAAACTCGAAATTCAATTCCTGCGGATCGAGAACCTGGAAGACGACCAGTTCATGACCGGCTGCGGCGAGGTATCCAAGATTCCGCTCCAGGCCGTCGATCGGTGCCAGCAGATCCGAAATCAGCACAACGAGTCCGCGTTTGCGAACCTGTCCGGCGACACGATCGAGCGGCTTCGTCAGGTCGGTCGACGAGCCCTGCTCAGCCTTCTCCAGTGCCATCAGAATCTGCCGCAACTGACCGTGGCGAAAACGTGCCGGGATGATGTCCTGAACGTCTTCGTCAAACACGATCAGGCCAGCGGCGTCTCGCTGCTGAGTGAGTGCCCACGCCAGACAAGCCGCCAGCGTTTTCGCGTAGTCAGCTTTTGTGTAATTCAGACTTCCGAAACTCATCGACCGGCTGTTATCGACCAGCAGGTTGCAACGAAGGTTTGTTTCGTCTTCAAACAGCTTGATGTAGTACCGGTCGGACCGTGCCGCGACTTTCCAGTCGAGATACCGAGGATCATCGCCGTCCGAGTATTGACGATACGCGCTGAACTCGACCGAGAACCCATGAAACGGCGATCGGTGCAGTCCGCTGAAGAAGCCTTCCATCACCGCCTTCACACGCAGCTCCAGCGACCGAATCCGCATCAGAACGGCGGGATCGGCATAGCGTCCGAAGGATGACGATGACTGGGAAGGCATTGTGGTTTCGACTCGATAAGTAGGCTGGAACAAGCTCCGCGCCGTTCCGGCAAGGCACGATTGGTTTTCTGCCGGAACGGCGCGGAGCTTGTTCCAGCCTACATTGTTGCACTCGTCAGCCTGGAGGTTGAACGGTTTCGAGGAGGCGGTCGATCACTTGTTCTGACGAGATGCCGTCGGCTTCGGCTCGGTAGTTAACGAGGATTCGATGTCGCATCACCGGGTGAGCCACGTGACGGATATCTTCGATGCTGACGTGCGATTTTCCGTGAAGCAGCGCCTTGACCTTCGCTCCGAGAACCAGGTACTGCCCCGCTCGAAGGCCAGCGCCCCAGCTCACCCATTCGTTGATGAATTCCGGAGTCGCCGCCTGATGCGGACGCGACGTCGCTGCCAGCCGCACGGCGTAACGGGCAACGTCCTCGGCAATCGGCACGGACTGCACAATCGAACGAAAGTTGACGAGGTCGCTGCCGGAGAAAATTGGTTCCAGCTTCGCCTTGTCTCCGGAAGTCGTTCGAGTCACCACGGCGACTTCTTCGTCTTCGGGCAGGTAGTCGACAAAGACGTTGAACATGAACCGGTCGAGCTGAGCTTCAGGCAGCGGGTACGTTCCTTCCATCTCGATCGGGTTCTGTGTGGCCAGCACAAAGAACGGTTCTTCGAGCTTCATTCGCTTGCCGGCGGCAGTGACCTGATGCTCCTGCATGGCTTCGAGCATGGCTGATTGCGTCTTGGGCGGCGTGCGATTGATTTCGTCGGCGAGGATCACGTTGGCAAAAATCGGCCCCGGAACGAAGACCATTCTTCGCTGACCGTTTTCATCCTGTTCGAGAATCTCGGTCCCGGTGATGTCTGCCGGCATGAGGTCAGGCGTGAACTGAATCCTCGCAAACTTCAGATGGAACAGGTCAGCCACCGATTGCACCAGCAAAGTCTTAGCCAGACCCGGCGCTCCGGTAATCAGGCAATGCCCGCCGGCAAACATCGCCAGCAGCAATTGATCAATCACGTCTTCCTGGCCAATGATGACTTTCTTCAGTTCGGCGAATATTTGCGTACGAGCGCCGCGCAGCAACTCGACAACTCGGCGTTGTTCATCAGGATCAGCGGCAGTTTCGGAACTCATCGGTGTCCTTTCAAAAAAGCTCGATCAACTTAATGACCAACTTCTGAGCGATAACTTTGATTGTCTCTTGTTGAAACGTCTCTCGAGTCAGTTTCGTCCGTGGCTTGTCCCAAACCTGGCGAAGCTTCTTTGTAATTCGTGTCCAGACACTCGCTAGTAACTTAACCATTGCTGGCGACCTCGCTTATTCACAATCCATTTAATCGGTCAGCTCAGAATTGAGCACCTCTACCGACTACTGATTGCGTTGCGCGAACGCCCGCACGAAAAATTTACATACCTTGTCGCGGCAGTCCTTGGCTAAATAATCAGGTAAAGAATTTGATCACTCCGTTGCGCCAGCGCTCTCAATGTGTCATGGCGTAAAAAACTATGTTGATGCCCAGCGGGTAGGCCAGCTTTTCTGAGAACTCTTTGAAATACCACGGATCGAGACCTTCACGCTCCCAGCCGTCGCCGAGGTCTGTGTTGTGGCAGATCATGACCATCATGCGACCTTTATCGTCGAAGATACCTTTGTAGTGGACTTCCTGAGCGTCGGGCCTTTCCCACGTGATGCCCTGAGCACGGCCGGCCTGAGCCGCGCCAAGGCTCGGAATCTGAGGTTTGTTGGGTAGGTCGTAGACGCAGTGAAAAATCGGATGCTCGTACGGAAGTTCAATGGGCTCTCGATCGGGGAAGACCTGCTTGATCGCTTCATAGAAGTCGTACCACTCATCCTCGCCCCAGAAGTCGTCAACCATCATGAACCCGCCATTGAGCAGGTACCGCCTGAGCGTAGTCGTCTCTTCTTCGCTGAGCGAGATGCCGCCGGGCTCAATCATGTAGACCCATGGGTAGTCGAAGAGTTTGGGGTCGGTGATCTCCAGGATCTTCCCATCCGGATCAACTTTCATCGACGTGAGCTGCTGCAGCCGGAACGCGAAGTTCAGATCGGCGTCCGGGTAATCAGTTTGCCATCCACCGCCGCGACCTCGATACGCGTTGTACTTCAGTCGGACGAACGTAAAGACGTCGTCTTTGAACCGCTGGTCGACTTCCCAGTCTGGAACGCCATTGCGGTCCGGTTTGGCATTCGGATCGAAAGCTCGCCGTCGCCAGGGCTGGGCTTCGGTTTGCTGACTCATCTGAGAAAGAAAGACGACACCCGCCGCCAGAACAAACAAAACGGCCAGCAACGAAGCGACGTTACGAGGCCGCGACGTTTCCGTGTCCGGAATGTTGTGCAGATTGTTCATCGCGACCTCGTCGGTTGTTGAA
This sequence comes from uncultured Planctomyces sp., assembly GCA_937899075.1. GTDB lineage: Bacteria > Planctomycetota > Planctomycetia > Planctomycetales > Planctomycetaceae > JABMPE01. The sequence continues at coordinate 12,981 of CALDJX010000423.1, forward strand.
CAGTACGATCGATATCCATCCTGATTTGTGTTACGCCGAAGGCGTTGTATTCATCAGCCAGGGGTCGCCGCGAAGCGGCGCACCCCTGGAAACGTGATTTCTGTTTTGTACGCTGAAAGCGTTCCACACATTCGAGTTGTGTAACTCCTGCGGAGTAAAACTTTTTTTCGGTACTCGTTGACCAGGGGTGGCGCGGCGTTGCCGCTGACCCCTGGCTAATGAATCTAACGCCTTCGGCGTATGGCTACTCAGCGCGTGTTTCTTTCTCCGCAGTTGCCCCTTCCAGCGTCGCATCCGTTGGTGATGGTTCTGACTGTTCTTGCCGTACAAGTTCCAGCAGCAGCTGATGCGCGTCTCGATAGCGCGGTGCTTCTTCCAGAGCCTTCAGCGTCTGTCGTTTCGCATCTTCCATTTTGCCTTGAGCGTGCAGAGATTTCGCGAATCGAAAGTGAATATCCGCCGGATCATCCGGTTCGAGGAGCAAGAGCCTGCTCAGCGCCACCGACGCGACGGCCGGTTGGTCACGTTTTTCAGCAACGGTCGCCCGTATTGAATGCGGCTGGTTCAGCAGCGGATCGATCGCGAACAGCCGCGCGGCGGTTTGGTCGAGCGCTGACCAGTCCGACGCTGCCGTCTGCAGATCCATCAGTCGCAGATTCGCCGAGATCGCGTCATCGTTGATCGCCACGAAATTCTCCAGAACTTTTCGTTCTTCGTCCGGGCGATCGAGTTTCTGATAGATGCCTGCCAGGCGTTCGTACGAGTTATCGCCTCCGATATATGTCGGATAAATCGCGATCAGTTTTTCTAAGGTCTGCGCTGCCTCGTTCAATTTCTTTTCAGCAAGCTGCCGCTGAACGATCGCCATCTGACCGACGAAATTGGTGGCATGTTTCTTCGCCCACGCTTCCAAGGCACCGTCGCCTTCAGCCGCCAGCTCTTCAAGATTCGGTTTGCTCCAGTCAACGTCCGGGGCGAGCGACTCGGCCGCCTTCTTTGCGAAAGCTTCGAAGCGGTCTTCCAGTTCTGAAAGAGCGGCGCATCGTCGATCGAGGGCAACGTTCACCGGAAGCCCCAACTTCAGATCGGCGAGCACTTCTCGCAACGCGCCGGCTCCGAAGTTCTGAACCAGGAAGTCGACCGCCATGGCCGATTCGAAATAGGCAAACTGCAAATGCCAACCGCTTTCCGGCCGCATGAAGGCACTGCTGAGTTCGCTCAGCGGAGTGAGACCGTCATTCAGAATGTGCTCGCGGGATCGAGGGTCCATGCGCTGGCCCCAGGCCGAGTTCTGCTGCAGCTCTTCGTAAACCGAAATCCCTTCGCTGAGCCACCGCGGAATTTTGTTCTGCGTTAATTCAAGAGTGACGACGTGGCAGAACTCGTGCCACAGGACGGCTTCCCAGTTCGACGG
>CALDJX010000424.1 GCA_937899075.1 uncultured Planctomyces sp.
CCTCGTCAAAGCGGTCGAAACGCGGAGACTCCGACAGCAAGACTGCCGGGAGATTACGCAACGCTATAACCGTAGGTTGGCATCACGAACTCGACGGAGGAATCTCCCCGAAAACGGTGATACATATCGCTCTCCCACCGATTCCATGCTGAAAGTAGAGGAAGGACCGAACTGTCACTAAACTGCCTGTTCAGATCAGGCCACGTTCCGTTGCCAATGAGCGTCATGTTGCCTTACGTCAACGCTCGATCTGCACATTGCAAACGGAACGGCGCAACCAACCGAACTCCGGTCGGGACAGTACATCAGCATCCGGGTGACACGAATGTCCGACAACTTTTCACGCTTCTGGACTCGCGGATTGCTGACAATCCTCGCCGCAGTCACCGCCGGTACGCTGGTCGGATGCGGCAGTCAGGCTTACGAGCAGCGACTCGCCGAAACGGCAAAATACTACGCCTACCGACAGCAGGTGGACTCGGCTCTGGAACTTCGCGCGTGGCAGGAATACGGCATTCAAATGCGTCTGCCGAAAGGATTCCAGGAAATTCCGGGACCGGCCGAAGAAGACGAGCACGACGAACGGCAACCCAACTTTCTCTCGAAGCCTCTGCCCGGCCTCATTGGTGCATGGCAGACTGAAGTTTATGTCGAGATCCCCGACCGGGAATCACCGTCCATGCCGGCGTGGATCTTCGTCTGCACGAACCATGAGCGTTTTCTCAACCAGCCAGCCGACCCGACGGCGACTCCTGCACTCCTGATCGAAGACCTGAGCAACACCCTGGCGGCCGAGCTTCGCTACGAACCAGACACCGCGCTCAATCGCTGGACCTACGAAGAAACGCGAGCACCGGTCGGAACACCCTACGTCCCCCGAAAAACCTACGAATGGATCATGCTCGACGACGAGCGGAACATCGGTAACGAACGAGTCCGCATGCAGTTCCGACTGATCCGTTACTACGTGGATCAGATTCAGTTCTGCGTGTTGACCGTCGTCCCTCACGACGAAATTCTCGACCGGCGAGACTGGCGCAAGCTCTACAGCGGAATCGATCTGATGATGGAGAATCTTGTGGTCTCAGGAGAAGTCCCTCGTCAGCAACAGTCAGGTCCTGCTCCCAGCGGCGGCGGTTTCTAAACGTCCGATGAGCTGTGTGCCACTGTCTTCGCCAGTGACTTTCAGAATCAACGTCGCCCGGTAAATCCGCACTGGTAGAGCCAGGGGCACCCATTGACTTTTCGACATCCCTCACAAGCCAATCAATAATCGATTTAAGCATCCATATGACACGTCCGCTGGTTGTGATCAACGTCGTTGGCCTGACTCACGAAATGCTCGGCCCCAACACGCCGAACCTTTCGAAACTAGCCGCTGACGGTTTCTCTCGGCCGATGGGAACCATCCTTCCGGCAGTCACGTGCTCGGCACAGTCGACCATCCTGACCGGCACACTGCCTCGCGAGCATGGCATCGTCGCCAACGGCTGGTACTTTCGAGACGTTTCCGAAGTCGCCTTGTGGAAGCAGTCAAACCGGCTCGTTCGCGGCGAGCGAGTTTACGACGCCGCTCGAAAACGCGACAACAACTACACAGTCGCCAAAATGTTCTGGTGGTACAACATGTACGCCGACGTCGACTGGTCGGTGACTCCGAGACCGTGTTACCCCGCCGACGGCCGGAAACTGTTCGATTCGTACAGCCAGCCGGTTGGGCTGAAAGACGAACTTCAGAGCAGGTTTGGAGTCTTCCCGCTCTTCCGATTCTGGGGACCGACTGCCGACATCACCAGCTCGCGATGGATCGCCGACGCTTCGATTGAAGTCATGCGACAACAGAACCCGTCGCTGACTCTCGTCTACCTGCCGCACCTTGACTACAACCTGCAGCGTCTCGGGCCATCGGATCCCGCAATCGCCGACGACATTCGAGCCATCGATGCGGAAGCCGGTAAGCTGATCGATGCAGCCAAGGCTCGCGACGCAGACGTGATCGTCCTTTCCGAATACGCCATCACCGACGTCGACCGGCCAGTTCACATCAACCGAATCCTTCGCGAGCACGGCTTCGTCGACACAAGAATGGAAATCGGCGGCTGGGAAACTCTGGACTTCGGCTCGTCGCGAGCGTTCGCCGTGGCGGATCATCAGCTCGCCCACATTTATATTCAGCGGCCGGAAGACGTTCCACGCGTCGCCGAAATCCTGCAGCGAGTCGACGGCGTCGAGCACGTCCTCGATCGCGACGCTCAGAAAGAATTCGGCATCGATCACGAACGCTCGGGCGAACTGGTTATTGCCAGCGACCGACGATCGTGGTTCACCTACTACTTCTGGCAGGACGACGCCGTCGCGCCGGACTACGCCCGCTGCGTCGACATTCACCGCAAACCGGGATACGACCCGGCCGAACTTTTCGTCGATCCAACGCTGAAATTTCCGAAGCTGCGAGTCGCGCGGCGCCTCGCACGAAAGCTGCTCGGCTTCCGCTACTACATGGACGTCATCGGCCTGGACGCAAGCATCGTCAAAGGCAGCCACGGCCGGCTGCCGGATGCAGGCACGGAAGAACGCGACGGGGCAGTCTTCATCAGCTCGTCAAAATCGATCGAGCAGGATTCGATCGCCATGACCGACGTCAAACAGTTGATGCTGAACCTGCAGTTCGGTTCCTGAACCCAGATCAGGAAATCTTAAATCGCAAAGACCGCGGAGTTCTCGCAGAGAAGCGGAGAGAGTCAATTTGCTCTCCGCGTTTTCCTCAGCGAACCTCTGCTCCTCTGCGTTGAAATCAGCATTGGCTCGCAGACGTGTCACACATCGACTTCCGCGGCCAGCATCTGGATGTCTTCCAGCGGGACGAAGTTGCCCTTTCCGACGCCGGGGCAACCTTTCTGAAGTCCCTTCCAATCAGCTTCGCTGGCCAGATTCGACTTCCAGAACGGCCAGGTCCGGCACTGCTTCGGGCGAGCGGGATAAATCGTGCAGCCTCGCTTCTGCGGGTCGAAGTAGACGCAGTCGCCGTTGGCGTACTCGGTCAGCGAAACTCGACCGCGCGCCGGCCGAGTATTCATCAAACGGATTTCGCCGATCGGCTTATCGAGAAATTCGGCAATGGCCTTGATCTCGTCCTCTTCGACCCAAACGTGACCGGGTGAACCGGTGCAGCAGTTACCGCACCCGGTACATTCGAACGAGAGCCCGTCCCGGTACCACGGATCATCCTTGGCCGCGTCATCTGACTTCTGCCCATCCGCCTTATCGTCGGGAGTCGTGCTCACAGGTTCTGTCCAATTTCAAATACAGCCGCCGTGTCGAGCAGCAGGTCGTTCGCCGTGAACAGTTTCTGGACGGCGGCTTTATGAATCTTCATCTTCGTGCCGCCGACTCCGATCGCTCCGTAACAGAACACTCCGTCCTGCTCGACAGCCTTGTCGAAGACTTCAACGCCTTCGATGCCAACCGGCGGAACAGCGTTCAGGTCGATGGCCACTTTCAGTGAACCCAGTTGCGAACGCTGCTCGGCCGACAGCAACTGAATTCCGGCGGCCCCGGTCGCGATGATGACTTCCGAACCGTCGGCTGCAGCCGCCAGCCCTTCGGGCGTTCCCGTTTCGTGAGCGGAAACTTTTGCTCCTTCGACTTTGGAACGGACCGCGTCGCAAGTCGCTTCAGCCTTCGCAGCAGATCGAGTTCCGATCCGAACCGTCGCCCCGAGGTTCGTCAAAATCTGAGCAGCTCGCTGACCAACCGGACCCGTTCCGCCCAAAAGCAAAGCCGTCGTTTGAGAAAGGTCGACATGCTTCCCTGCCGCCAGCACGGCTGCAGCGGCGGTCGTGTTCGACCCGTTTGAATCCATCAGGATCGAAACTCGAACCGGCCCGAAAAAGATCGACTGAACCTTCTTCAGCAGAGCTTCGCCGTCAGCGACGTTGCTGCCGCCGATGAAGATCGCCGTATTCTTCAACCCGTCTCCGCCGCGAGTAAACATCGCCCCGTGCACCAGCGACGTCACATTGTCCGGAGTGACGCCGCCGTACGAAAACAGCTCGTCAACATCCGAGTCCACCGCCACGACACGATCAAAAGTGCTCGGCAGCGCGTCCGTGTCGAGCTGAATCAGAATTTTCTTCATGATGTTTCGTCTCTGCTATTCAGGCATCTCTATGTTTTTCAGGACCACGAGGAGGCAGGCGATTCCATTCTTCCACGACTGGTGTTCCATTTTTCGGTGTCCACGTCTGCCGCAAAGTCTTCGCATTCACCTCTAATCGGGACCGACCAGTTCTTCCAACAGTCGCGGGATTGGACGAGAACTCATAGACCTCAACCATGACGTCATTCTCCAGCTTGTACGTGCCGGAATGAGCCTGAAAAACGTTGCCGTTCTTCCTCGCGGAATCCTGTTGAAATACGGCGAAGTGAGTCGGCGTGATGATCTTCATGAGCGAATTCGCTGACCCATCAGCAAGCTTCTGAGTTCTTACCCATGTACCACAGATTGATTCTTGCTTGACTGGATTCGTCTTCTGCTCACCAAAAGTGCTGCTGACAAGGAGCACGGTCGCGATCAGGATCAGCAAGTGTTTTGTCATGCGAAGTACCGATCGATAGAAAAGTGGAACGCAAGTTCAAACGAAGAAACCCGGCTTCGATGGGAAACCGGGTCTCTGCTGAGCGTTTCAAACGGAAAGAATTAGCCAGCGTAGAACGGGTGCTTGGCGCCGTCCTTCTTGGCGAGCACTTCGTCGATTCCTGGCTCGTTCTTCATGGCGCGAGCGATCGACAACTTGGTCGCTTCCTTGTTGTATTCGTAAATCTTCTTGTCGTCGTCAGCGTCCCAGTGAATGAACACGCCGCAAACGATGGCCAGGTTTTCGACCTGATCCTTAGGAATGACGCCTTCAGAGACTGACTCGGCGACAGCGTCGGCGACAGCCTTCTGAGCTGGTCCGAACATCTGCACGGCCTGCTTGGCGCCTTTGATCGTCACTTTGGTGATCATGACAGTGGCTGGTTTGACGGCCAGGTTTGGCTCGAGGACAGCCAGCAGGTTGCTGTGTCCAGCCTTCTGGTCAGCCAGAGAGTTGGCGAAAGCAGCGCCAACAGGGCCGTTCTTGTCACCGATCATGAGATCGATATGTGCGACTTCGTTTCCGTCTCCGACCAGTGCTTCACCGATGAACAACGACATGCGTTTCTCCTGTTGTCTTACTCTGGTTCCTGTAAAGTTCCGCGACGGCGAAGCCGGTCAGAACATGACGGCTGACATCGCCGTCTGAAAGTTCGAGTTGAAGCCGCAGCCTAACCGGCCGCCAGCTCCGCGTTGATGTGCGGTATCATTGGATTTGGCCACTCCCCTGACAAGCGTCCGGCCAACCCGTCTGCCGAAATTCACAAAGACGGTCGACAGCCAACATCTTCACGATTTCCTTAACGAATCCGAAAAATGCTCGATCCCGAACCGCTAATCATTGTCGGATCGAGTGTCCGAGCCGCCGCTCAGTCAGCGGTTCGAGCAGGTTTCAGCCCCTGGTGTATCGACCAGTTTGGCGATCGCGACCTTTGTGAAGCTTCGAACAACGTGCTAATCGCGGCTGACTGGCCGAACGAAATCGAGTCGATCATCCAATCGGCCCCGCAGGCCGAATGGCTTTACACGGGCGCTCTGGAGAATCACCCGGCACTCGTCGAAAAACTTTCGCAACAGCGACCGCTGCTTGGCTGCGGCCACGAAACCCTGTCGATCGTGCGGGATCCAGCCTGGCTTGCTGATACGCTGGCAAAAGCGTCGTTGCCATTCCTGCCGGTGATCTTGCCTGACTCGTGCGTTTCGGACCTCAGCCTCGAAGCTGGCGAGTGGATGGCCAAGCCGATCGCCAGTGGTGCGGGAATTGGCGTCCGAAACTATCAGAGCAACCATGCCGGAGCCACAGATTTCGGCGGATACTACCTGCAACGCAAGGCTCGCGGACGGGTGATTTCCGGGCTGTATCTAGGCGTCGGGAATTCGGCAGTGCTCCTCGGAATGTGCGAACAACTGTGCCGCGGAATCGATGCCGGCGAGTTTTGCTACGTCTACTCGGGCTCGCTGGGCCCACTTTCGGCAAGTGATGTTTCGGGTTTCCGCCCCCTCTCCCCCGCGAATGCGGCGACAACCAAGGCCCAAGCTGGTTCAGACGCGCTCCGCATTCGTGGGGGAGAGGGTTGGGGTGAGGGGGAGAGTGAACAAAACTGCGTCGACTCAACACATCAACCATTGCCCAATGTTTCAATCGACGTTTTCGAGCAGGCTCAAAAGATCGGCACGGCGATCGAAGCCGGCATCCGGACAGAAGGGGCACTATTAAATGGTCTCTTCGGGATCGACTTTGTACTGGACGAAAAGACCGGCGAGCTTTCAACGCTCGAAGTAAACCCTCGTTACACGGCATCTGCCGAACTTTACGAGCGAGCGTTCGGCTGGCCATTGATGCGTTGGCATGTTGACGCCTGTCGTGGCGCCGACTGCGACGCTCAGGCATTGTTAGATTCCGTGGCGATCAACGGCGAGTGGTCAAAACACGGCAAACTGATCGTCTACGCCGAACGCGACTTCGCGGCTCCCGACGTCGTGCCGCTTGTCGAGCGTCTCTCACAAAACCGTTCCGCAGAATGCTGCGTTGAAGTTTCGGACATTCCGCAACTCGGAACTCTCATTCGGAAAGACGAGCCCGTCTGCACGCTGCTGACTTCTCAGGAGAATGTCTCGGCCTGTCATGAAGTCCTGCTGGCGGCCTCGCACGAACTCCTGGCAGCGATCGACGCCGTTGCCAACTGATTCCGAACTAAATTCTCGAAAGCGCGATCTTTTCGCGAAGGAAACTATCGACGGCGGCACCTATTGTGAGACAGAACGAAAGACGCAGGAATCAGCAACTCGACACGCATCCTTATTTCAGAGTGCGATGGCAGACTCGAACAACAATTCGCCTGCTCAAGCTCCCGGCGTCAGGCCGGCGATCGACTGGCCGTTGGAACTCCAGCGGCATGGACGGTGGCTGCGGTCTGTGCTGGTGGTCAGAAGCCGCGAGTCGGGCGTCGTCGAGGAATTGTTTCAGGAAGTCGCGCTGACAGCTTTGCGGGACGGGCACGCCGTCAAGAACGAACAGAAAGCGGCGCCGTGGTTGTACCGGGTCGCCGTGCGGCAGGCGTTGATGCATCGTCGACGGATGGGCCGCGAACGGCGGCGGATGTCGACACTGACAGAACAGTCTTCGGTCCGCAGCCACGATGAACAATCCACAGACCCGCTCGCGTGGCTGCTGGCCGACGAGCGAAACCAGTTGATTCGACAGGCGGTCGATACCATCCCCGGAAAGGCCGCCGAAATTCTTTTACTGAAGTATTCAGAAAACTGGAGCTACCGACAGATCGCCGAGCACCTTGGCGTCTCCGAACAAGCAGTCGATTCGCGGCTGCATCGGGCCAGGCACAAGCTCCGCAGCCGGCTGTCGCAACTCCAGGTGATTGAGGTTTCCTCATGAACAGTTTCAAAGAACCATTCGACGAACAAGCGGCCGACTCCGCCGAGTTTTCCCGATCGGAACTCGACCGAATGGTCGACGGCGAGCTTTCGGAAGACGAGCAACGGTCATTGCTGCAGCGTTTGGAAGAGTCTCCCTCGGGCTGGAGAGAGCTCGCTCTGGCTTACGTCGAGGCGGCAGTCTGGAAAGAACAGTTCGCGCCGAAGAAGACGAACGCAGATTCCGGCTCCGAGGCGACGTTGTCCGCAGTGATCGCCCCGATTGCCGACAGTCAGGTTGAAGCAGCCCCGCTCTCTGGTAAGCCAGAAAATCGCCAGCAATCCGCAATGACCAGTGCCTTTGCAGCGGTCGCCGTCCTGCTTGTTTTCGGCCTGGGAATCTGGCTCGGCCGGACGCAGATCGAACTTCCAGCGCAACCGACCCAGATCGCGGACAACCCGCAGTCGCCATCAGCAAACGTCGCAAACACTTCCCCCCTTGAAGGGCCGATTGATCCAACAACAACCGTCGAGCGGAACACCGACGCCCCCATCCCCAAAACAGTTCAGGTTGTCTATAGCGATGGTCAGTCCGACGTGTGGCGATTCGTCGATGTACCGATCGCTGATGCCGAGCCCGGCGACGGCTCAAAACAGCTCGACGAATTCTGGAATCGTCCAGAGTCGGCAATCTCCCCTGAGCTGCGAGCGGACCTCGAAAAATCCGGACACCGGATCACCGAATCCCGCGACCTCTGGCCAGCCCAACTCCCCGACGGACGTTCCGTCGTCATCCCCGTCAGCCAGATCCACGTTGCCAACAATCCGCTCGTGTTTCCTTGACTTCACATGTCACAAAACTGGATGGATGAGATTCTTAAATCTGACGCAAAGGCGCTGAGACGCGAAGGATCGCAAAGTCATCGAAATCAACCCTTTGCGAATCTCTGCGACTTAGCGTCCGGTCGATGATTCTTAACGAATAGTGTTCCTTTACCCGTGGGACGAACACTGACAATCAAACTCAGTGTTAACCCGATACACGAGGAGAATCCGAAATGCGTAAACTGACTCCGAAAGCGATGGCCACAATTCTGGCTGCCGTCGTGCTCACGACAACGTCCAGCTTCACGACCGCTCAGGACAAGTCGCAATTGCCTAAGATCTTTACTAATCAACCGGCCGGCGAAATCCGCACGGTTCGCCCCGTACAAAAGCGGGTTGAAGGTTTGCGGGACATGATCCTGTTGAACGACCCGAATTTCATCAAAGCAGTCACGAGAATCGAACTTGGCAGGTTCTGGATCGGCCTCAACTGTGCTGAAGTTTCACCGGCCCTTCGAAGTCAGCTCAAACTGGATAAAGACGTCGGGCTGCTTGTCGTGAATGCTTTTGAAGGAAGCCCTTCTCAAGCAGCTGGCCTCAAAGAGCACGACATAATCATCAAAGCCGACGGCAAAGAAATCAGCGCCGTGGGACAGCTGATCGAAGCCGTGCAGAAAGCTGGCGAGTCCGAAATCAAACTCGAGATCGTCCGTGAAGGACAGCCGAAAACAATCACGGTCAAATCAGCCGAACGCCCGAAAAATCAACAGGTCGATTCGATCTACCTGCCACAGACTGGCGGCGAACATCGGCTGCTGTTTCGCACTCCGGATGGAACCATCACCTTAATCGAACCAGGAGTCGTCGTCGCTCCGAAGCACGGTTTCGTACCAGCCAGGACGATTAATGGAAATCTTCCCGCTGGCGTTTCCATCACGGTCACCCGAAAAGCCGGCAGTGAAGTATCCATCCACGTCGAACAAAACGAAAAGAAGTGGGACATCACTCCTAAGCAGATCGACGAGCTTCCGAAAGAACTGCAGCCGCACGTCAGAGCCATGCTGGGGCCAAATCCCGCACAACGTTACACACCTCCGTTCTCTAAGTGGTTGATTGACAAAATGGGCAACCCGCAACTGCCTCAACAGCATCAAGTGAATGAATTACCAAAGTTCACACGGCCCGAAAACCACGACACAACGACAAAGCTGAACTCCGGCAAAAAGGTCAAGCCAGTTGATCCCGACATCGAAAATCTCAGACGCGTGATGACTGAGGAATTGAGACAACTTCGAAGAGCAATCGAAGAGCTGCAGAAATCGAACAAGGAAAAGTAACACGCCACCTGGCCGGAACATCGTCAGTAATAAAAGAGGCACAAAGACACTTACAGTCTTTGTGCCTCATTGCGTTTCGTAGCGGCCGGGGCCAGTTTTGAGCCATTTTGTTCTCAGCTCAGACGGCAAAAAAGCAAAGCCACGGATTGACACAGATTCTCACGGATGGAGCCACCTGGCACTTCCAGCATCCGTGTTAATCCGTGCCGATCCGTGGCTCAATTGTTTGGCAAAACGAACGAACCTATTTCAGCACTTCGCCCAGAGCTTCCTCGTTGAAGCCAACGATCAGCTTTTTGCCGACGCGCAACACCGGAGCGCGGAGCGTTCCTGACCGACCAAGGATTAACCCCGCAACTTCGTCTTCGTCGTAATCTTTCTTCAGATCAAAATGGACGAGTTTCTTGCCTCGTCCCACATAAAGTTCCTTCATCCCGTCCAGCAGTTTGAGCGCGTCATCGCGTTCATAACTGACTTTTCGAGCGTTGATTTCCTCGACCGTGTCGACACTGTTGTCCGCAAGAAACTCCTGCGTTTTTTTGCAGGACGTTCAGCCAGGGCGGTGGTAGCTCCAGTCAATCTTCGGCATGTTCCAAATCTCCTTTTGCTTCGTTATTGAGTGAGTAGGCTGGGTCTTGACCCAGCAATTGCGTATTGAACAAAGCTGGGTCGAGACCCAGCCTACGTGTCTGATCTTGATTAGTGTGTATTAGTGGTTCCTTCGTCGAACTCCTCAATCACCTTCTCAACTCGACTGACGACTTGGCCGTGGCCGAGATAGGTCAACACAGAATCGCCGGCCTCAACATCGGTGGCGTTGCGAATCAGGTTGCCTCTCTGGACCGCCGAAGAATCGTCAGCACCGTCACTTGGAACATCGCAGCCATAAGTTACCGAGTATCCGCGTGAAAGAACGCCCAGCGGGCTGAGCGAATTCAAGTTCGCTGACAACTGAGCAACTTTCTGCTTCGACCTCTCAACTCGACGGCGAACCACGGCGTTTAGTCGGTCGCTCAAATCGTCGACACCTTCGCCGAGCTGCCGTACTCGCTGCAGCGGGTTTGTGAAGACTCTTCTCGACGCGAGCGAGTCCAGTTGCAACCTCGCGTTGACCGCTCGCTGAGTCAATGAGTTCTGCAGACGCTCGCGAAGTTCGTCCAGGCCGGCCGCAAGTTCCGCGCGATTAGGCACGACCAGTTCGCCAGCTTCGCTCGGAGTCAACGCTCGACGGTCAGCGACGAGGTCTGCAATCGTGACGTCGATCTCGTGCCCGACGGCGCTGATCACCGGAACCTGGCAGTTTGCAATCGCTCGCGCGACGATTTCTTCGTTGAACGCCCACAGGTCTTCCAGACTTCCTCCGCCCCGGCCGGTGATCACGACGTCGACGTCCGGGATCAGGTGCACGACGCTCAAAGCCGCGGCGATTTCCGGCGCCGCGTTTGGTCCCTGAACGGCGACTGGCACGACGACGATGTCGGCACTCGGCCAGCGCCGCGTGATCACCTGAATCATGTCCTTGACGGCGGCGCTGGTTGGACTGGTCACTAAGGCGATGCGTTTCGGAATCGGCGGAATCCGTCGTTTTCGCGCGGGATCGAATAACCCGGCCGCTTCCAGTTTTTCCTTGAGCTGCCGCAATGCCAGTTCCAGCGAACCCATTCCCTGCGGAAACGCTTTCTGAATGATCAGCTGATAGCTGCCTCGCGCGGCGTAAACTTCGACGCGGCCGACAGCGACGATCTCCATTCCGTCGCGAAGCTCAAAGCCCAGCCGAGCGGCCGTCGTTCGCCAGATAACCGCCGAAATCTGAGCTTCGTCGTCTTTCAGCGTGAAGTAAACGTGCCCCGACCGAGCCGGGCGACAGTTCGAAACTTCGCCGCCGACCCACTGAGTCCGCAGGTTGCCCTCGAGCAGCTCCTTCACTTCGTGAGTCAGTTCAGAAACCGACTTCACGTTCTGAGTCGTGCCCATCGGCCCCGCGCCATTCTGAGCTGCACCGCCGGAGGCAGCAGAATCGCCCGCATCTTCGTCGCCCCAGGGATCACCGTTTGACATCGTCAGTTACTCCCCGGAAGCCACAGTGCGGACGTACCGAATGGCGCGGGCCATGTCGCCAACTTTGTCATCACCCGACGACCGAGTCGCGACCAGCCAGCCACGGAACGCACCCTCTTCGAGCAACGCCAGCAGCTCATCCCAGACAACCTCGCCGCGGCCGAGCGGCACTTCTACGCCCTGCCCATCCACATCCCGCAAGCCATCGCGAATCTGCACGGACAGAACTCGATCGTAGAATGCGCGGTAAGTGTCGACCGGGTCGCATTCGCTCATGATCAGCCCGGCCGGGTCGAGATTCAGACCGATCGGCCCGTCAGTCACGTGCTGAAAAAGGTTTCGTAACCCTTCGACCGAATCGTTCGATGGAGTGATCGCGAAAGTCGCTCCAACCTTGTTCGAGTGCCGGGCGATATCGTTCAGCACGTCACAAAGCAGCTTGAACGTTGGCATGTCCGGGTCGTCAGGAATCCGCCCGACTCGACCGACGACAACCGTCACGCCCATCGAATACGCAAATTCCAAAGCCCCTTTCAGGCCGGCGATTCTGGCATCAAGCTGCGCCGAGTCATGAAAAGCTCGTCGAGTCGGATACTCGAAAGACGCCAGCTCCAGCCGCTGCTCGCCGAGTTGGCGGATCAAATGGCGGCGCCCCGTCTCCGAAAGTTCCGACGGTTTCAGCTCGTTTCGAACATCAAACTGGACACCGGTGGCCCCGATCGAGGCGGCGGTGTCGATTGATTCCCGAATCGGCTGCTTAAAATGGCGAGTGGCGGCGGCAAATCTAAGGGCTGGCATTTGTTAGAAATCATTCTGCAGTTGAAAGTGTCAGCAGGTATTGACGCATGGTTTACAGGCCCGACGGAATGATTCAAGCCAGTTCCACTTGGCCCGTTGTTAAGGTCATCCTTCCGCCGCCCTCACAGCTCGACTTCTCGCCCTGGCGACAAGCTGGTAATTTGCCGCAGTCTCGCCAGGCCGTTCGGCCCGATTTTTCAGACACGTCATTCCGAATCCCTTTCGTATCGGCTGAGAACCCACCCATGTCAGACTTCAGCGACAGCTTCGAACTCAAATGGCACGGCAACACGGTCGTCATCACTCCGGCCAGTGACATCGAGGATCTCAAATGGGATCTCATCGAGCAGGCGGCCGAAATCGTTATGAGCCCGATGCGCGAACAGGAAGTGCCAGTGGTCGTCTTCGATCTGAGCGAAGTCAGCTATTTCGGCTCGGTCTTCCTGGCACTGCTTTTACGCTGCCACAAACTCGTCAAAACTCGCGGCGGAGAACTCGTTCTGTGCGGAGCGAGCGACCTGGCCGTTGAACTTCTTCGAATCACCGCTCTCGACACCTTGTGGGCAATTTACGATTCGCGAGAAGAAGCTCTGGAAGCTGTCGGAGCGTAGGGCCGAATTCGCACCGCGATTCTGGAGTGGAAGTCGGACAAAGACAGGAACACGAATCGACGCTGATATTCACTGATTACGATTTCTCATCCGATCGACGAACTCAGCAATTATCGAAGATCAGCGTTTATTAGCGTTCCCTGTTTTCTGAAAACAAAAGCTGATCGAGAAAATTCATGGACGAGCCGAACAAGAAGCCCGACTCAGACGAGCAGCCTGCTCCCTCAAAAAAGAAGTCTCGCAAAGGCCCGGTCACCAGCGACCGCATGCTCGACGACATGCGGCGAACAATCGACAAGCTGGAACGGGACAAAGCCACCAAAGGCGATCTCAAACTGATCAGCCGGACGCTGCGAGAGCTCCGCTATTCCTTCCGAGTTTTCTCAAAGTACCGCAAAAACCGAAAGGTGACCGTCTTCGGTTCCGCTCGAACCAAGCCTGAAGAAGGTGCGTATCAGCACTCGGTTTTGTTCGGCAAGATCATGGCCGAATCCGGCTGGTACGTGCTGACCGGAGCCGGAGCCGGCATCATGGAAGGGGCTCACGTTGGAGCCGGCCGCGAAATGTCGATGGGCGTCAACATTATCCTCCCGTTCGAACAGGACGCGAACCACGTCATCGCCGGCGATTCGAAACTCGTCAATCTGAAATACTTTTTCACCCGCAAGCTGCTCTTCGTCAAAGAAGTTCACGCCATCGCCCTGTTTGCTGGCGGGTTCGGAACTCAGGACGAAGGCTTCGAAGCGCTGACGCTCATCCAGACCGGCAAACGAGACATGATGCCCGTTGTGTGCATCGACGAACCCGGCGGCACGTACTGGAAAGAGTGGAAAAAGTTCATCGAAACTCAGCTTCTCGACAAAGGCCTGATCTCACCGGCGGACATGTCTCTGTTTATGGTCACCGAGGATCTCGAAGAAGCCTACGACGAGATCATGAACTTCTACGCGGTTTACGACAGCATGCGTTACATCCGGGATCGACTGGTCCTGCGCATTCGAGTTGAACCAACAGACGAGTACGTCGATCAGCTCAACGTCGAATTCGCCGACCTGCTCAGCGAAGGCCGC
This sequence comes from uncultured Planctomyces sp., assembly GCA_937899075.1. GTDB lineage: Bacteria > Planctomycetota > Planctomycetia > Planctomycetales > Planctomycetaceae > JABMPE01. The sequence continues at coordinate 14,207 of CALDJX010000424.1, forward strand.
ATCGAGAAATCCGCCGCTCACCTCTTCGAGCAGGACGAACGCCACATCCGGCACCTGCCTCGACTGAAAATGAGCTTCAACCGCCGCAGCATCGGCCGCCTGCGTCAGCTCATCAACAAGTTGAACAAAGACCTGGATCCGGGAG
>CALDJX010000425.1 GCA_937899075.1 uncultured Planctomyces sp.
CAACCGGGACTTCTAATTGTCGCCAACCGGGAAAACTAATTGTCGCTACACACGAGCGATTCTTGAAATCAGCACCGCATAGATTCAGGAGTCTTACGCATGGGCGACAACTTTGTTTTCTTTGCCGGAGCCGCTTTGGCCGGATTCGCAACGGGAGCATTCATTGCGTGGGCACGTAAACTCTGGCAGCGTCTGCGAACACGAAACCGACGCTTCAGATATCTGTGATGATTGTCATCACATCAATGCGTTACATCGGTCTGGCCGATAGTTTATATCACTGCTTTAATTTGTGACGATGAATACTCGCAGTCGGGAGTAACGTTTGATGGATTGGCTGAACTACCATCACCTTCTCTATTTCTGGACCGTGGCGAAGGAAGGCAGCATTTCTGCCGCGTGTCAGAAGCTGCATCTGGCTCAACCAACGATCAGCGGGCAACTCAAGAAGCTGGAAGAGGCTGTCGGTCAGAATCTGTACGATCGGGTGGGGCGTGGTCTTGTCCTCACCGATGCTGGCCGAACCGTTTATCGCTATGCCGATGAGATCTTCTCGATTGGCGAAGAGCTGAAGGAAGCTCTTAAAGGGCGACCGACTGACCGACCGCTACATCTGACGGTGGGCGTTCCTGACAGCCTGCCCAAGATGATCGCCTACCGCTTGATCGAGCCCGCATTCAGACTTGAAGAGAAGGTTCACGTCGAGTGTCGTGAAGGCAAGATTCAGGACCTGCTCGGCGAGCTGGCAACCCATGCAGTCGATGTCGTGTTATCCGACATGCAGGCAGCGTCGTTTGTGAGCGTCCGCGCCTTCAACCACTTTCTGGGGGAATCGGGTACGACGTTCTTCGCGGCACCGGAACTGGCTCAGCGAATCTCTTCGGTAAAGTTTCCGGAGTGCCTGCATGGTAACCCAATGTTACTTCCCTGCGGAGCCGCGACACTGCGACGCACGATCGACCACTGGTTCTACTCAAACGAAATTCGACCGGAAGTGGTTGGTGACTTTGAAGACACGGCTCTGATGAAAGTCTTCGCTCAGGCTGAGCACGGCGTGATCCCCGCTCCGACCGTTGTGGAGGAAGAGGTCTGCTACCAGTACGGCCTGGAAGTCGTCGGTCGTGCCCCAGAGATCGTCGAACGATTCTACGCAATTACCGTTCAAAGGCGAAACAAACACCCGGCCGTCGTCGCACTGTCAGAGGCGGCACGCTCCGAACTGTTTGGCTGATTCATTCGATCTGCCTGGCCGATTCAGTAGCACAAGAGTAGAAAGCCCGCGACGAGCCGATAGGACAAAGGGCCGTTGTCACTGCACGATCCGCCGCGGGCACACTCAATCTAATCGTCGCTGCACTCATTAAAAGTGGCAACAGGCACGAGAGTTACCCAAGTGGCACGAACTCGTCGCTTTCCAGGTCGTACTTCAGGAAGTTTCCACTCTCCTGAAGATAAAACAGTGCGTGGATCGACAGCTCCTCTTCAGTAAGCAGCGGTTCGATCTGTGGGTGTCCAACGAACCATGCCAGGTCGTCCTTCAGTTTCAGCTTCGACGCACCCACTCGTTCATTGCGGATTTGCATCCGCTCCATCAGTCCCGGCGAAACGCCTGATTGATCCAGCGGAATCGTCGCGGCCATCGAGTGACCAATCAGTGTCAGGTTCGAAACGCCAGCTTCAGTTGCGGCCCAGGCGATGGCATCTGCAAGCGGTCCTCCTTCGAGTGCTCTCGACAAGGCTTCGGACTCGGTTCGCAGCACGAGGGCTCCGGCCTCGCGGAGTCGGGACACCGCCGTCATGTCAAGATTTGGATTGGATGAGACGATCGCCAGAGATGTTTGTGTTGAAGTGTGGGAACCACCACCAATTTGAGACTCCAGCGATTGGATGTAGCTATTTTCAAGAGCGGGGCACATTGCAGAAGCGGACAGCGAGTTCTCCAGTTGGTTAAAGGGTCTGCGAGTCGATTTATTCTTCAGTACAGCCTCAAGACTCTGTGTGAGGCTTCAGATTTCCGTAGTTAGTTAAGCGAGCTGAGTCGCTTCGACTTCAGCCGTTTCGAGCGTCTGCCAACCGCCGATTGCCGAGTAGCGGTGGAACGAGCCTTCATCGATGGCGACAAGATTCAGCCAGTCGTTGCTCAGCAGGTCTTCCAGCAGAGAGTGCTTAGCCACGATTTCATCAATCGCGGAGCGTGGTGCGGCGATAACAGCCAGAAGTCGCAGCGGTTCGTGCTGGTAGTTCGTTCCGTCGTGCAGCGATTGCCAGGGCAAGCCAGTTGTCAGGTCGCCTCCGTTGCCCGAGTAGATACCAAACTGCCCGACGACGTTGTGGATGGTCTTGCTGCCGCTACCGAAGTGGACGTTGTCGACTGTCGACGCGTAGTACTGCATGTTGATCCAATGCGCGACCACCATCGGAGCCGTCATAATCTGTTCCAGAACGGCATAGCCGTCGTCTCGTTGATGGTCGTAGCTGTGAAGGAAGGCTCGACCATCCAGGCTGATCGACTTCGTCAGTGACCGTGGAGCAACCACGAATCCCGCGTTGCCGGACAGGCCCCACTCTGGTCGAGTCTCTGACCAGTCGCTCGTTCGTCGGAACGGATCGTTGCTTTTCGTCGTGCTGAGCGCTGGCAGTCGCTCCCCCCGAGTCTGTCGTGACGCGGCAGTTGAGCACTCTGCTAATTCGGTAAGGTCACCCTCGTGCGATGACGGCAATTCATCGACGTCGAAGTAAGTGATTTCGTCATTGGTGGTGTTGTGTAAAGCGGCCAGGAATCGCGTGTCGTCCGGAATCGAAATGCCGTGTTGGATCAGCCCTTCTCGCACGGCTGGCTGATTCAGCATGGCGGCGGCGAAGCGAGCGTTCGGTTCGCCGGAGTGCCCACCGCATGCTCCACAGTCGAGGCCGGCCTGCAGCGGGTTGTTTTGCGTTTCGCTGCCGTGGCCACAGAAGACGACAAGTCGAGCAAAGTTGTCAGTGATACCGATTCCTCGCAGAATCGAAGCTGCCATTTTTGCCAGACATTTGGTACCGAGGCCCTGCTCGCCGAGACCTTCCAGGGACGGTGCCTGCTGGTGGTGATGGTGTTTCGACACTCCGTCTGTTTGGTGAGTCGAGTTGCAGTCGGAGATGCCAGCAGACTTTCGAAGCAGTTGTGCTCCAGAAGCCAGCCCGGCAGTTTCGACAAAGCTGAAGCAACTCGTGGCCGACGTCTGGAAGATTTTCCACGCTTTACGGATGGACCTCAGCCACTGGCGAGACTTCAGGATTCCATTGTGTTCCTGATCGTCTGCCCCTCGGACTGCTTCATAGACTTTGAATTGCGGAGTCAGCAGTGCGGGAACCTGACCGGCTCCTTGGTCTTCACCAAGCGGTACAAACTCGATCGGTACTCCGAAGAAGCCAGCGAATCCAAAGGTCTCGATCGCCGACGACGATGCTTCGAGATGCCGCCGCAGTCGCTCGGACCGAACATCGATGCAAAACACCATCTGAGCCGTCGCTCGCTGTTGTGCATCTTCAAACGCTGGGTCGGAGAAGTGTTCCGCACCCGCGTCATCGACGACCTGGTCAGCGAGCTGATTCACCAGACCACGCCGCCAGACAACCTCGCTGGCTCGCAGGAGCACGTACCGCACCAGCGAATCATCATCTGTTCCTGAAGCCTGGATGACACTCTTGTGGCTGTCATGAGTGCCGGCATCTCGCGTCCACTTCACGTGAAACGAATTCGCCAGTGATAGAGCGGCGTCGTAAGCAAGCCGGATGGCGAGCAATCCGACGAAGTCGTCGCACTCAGAGTTCTGCCGCTCCGCCTGAACCGACTGGTACTTCGCCCACGCGCTCCAGCCAGGCATCGAGAACGCAGTGCAGAGCAACACCGACTCCCACTGATCGCGTGGAACTTCAAGTCGTGTCAACAGCTCGACGACAGCAGCATCGGCGGTGTGTGGCAGTTTCGAGACAAACTTGCGGAACCCGTTCAGACCGAGCACCTCAACTCGCCGATCCAGCTCAGCGGCTGATCTCCATGCCAGGTACAGCGGAAACTGGCGCCACGGACTTTTCCACGTCGACTGGCCATCGTCGTAGTGAGCGGCACAGCACCGCGATGTCTCGTCAAGAAACGTCGCTGTCCAGTTTGTTCTGCAATGTCGGTCGTAGACTTCTGAGAGCAATTCGACTCGATCTGGTGAGGAAACCGTCGAGCGATTGGCTTCAGTTTCGCTCGCTGATGACGGTGCAGCACCGGTGATCAGGACATCGAGGATGTCCTGGACAGTCAGCAGTGAGGCCACCGCAACACCGTCAGTGGAAAGTTCACCCAATGCCATCTGGATGTCAGCAGGACTCAGCTGTCCAGCCTCAAACTGAGATCGGTAATAGTCGAGTGGCATTAACGTTTCGCAGTCGGAGAACAGCTTCAGAAAACGTCGCGTCTTCAGAAACGATCGCGCCGTCATGCCCAGAAACGGGTTGACGGCCACAAAGTCCTTGAGAGGCCAGACCGGCGCGAGAGTCTCTTCAACTTTCTGAAGAACCTCTTGTACTTCGACCAATCGGTCGTACTCCGGCGATCCTTCAAATGGCAAGAACTCAGACATATCGGAGGAAAAAGCGCTAACAGTGCTCATGATCGATTCCTTTTCGGTTGGTGGTGATCTCTATTTTGATTGGCAGGTAGATTGAGCAGTCAGGATTTCGCGTTGTGAACTGCGCGAGCAAACGCGGCATCGACGTAAAAGCCGTTAGACGCATGGACGTAGGCGACCTGGAGCCAGCGCGGTGAGTCCTGCCAGGCAAGAGCGGGCGTCAGCGACAGCCAGCTTTCCAGAGTCAGCAGTGCGACAAAGGCAATGATCACAAAGCCGGCAACGATCGCGGTGCCTGTCGAGGCCGGCACCGCGAGAGCACTCACTCCGGAAGCAATCACGGCATCAACAGCCAGAAAACTGAGCACGTACGCAGCACAAAGCAGAGCAGTTGTGGCCAGCCCGAGCGGAACAGCTCGCGGTTGACGGCTCATGGCGAGCTGCCAGACCCAGCGAGTCAGGCCAAGACAAAGAATCAGCCCGAGCAGGAATCCACCCGGCTTCGCGGCGAGGTCGAGCCCCAGCAGGCTCGTGACGCTCGCGTAAATCGCCAGCGTGGCTGTGAGCGAGAAGCCCAGAGTTACGAAACCCGCTCTGGCTCCTGCTGGCTGATTCTTGACCGCCCCTCGCGTCGCGGCAGCCTGATTCAACACATCGCCGCTGTTGAGAAACGCGTGGGCCTTGTAGAGCGAGTGGGCGATGATGTGCAGCATCGCGGCTGAGAACGCTCCGAGCCCACATTGCAGCATCATGAATCCCATCTGAGCGATCGTGGACCACGCCAGCGACTTTTTCACGCTCGTCTGAGTCAGCATGACCGCTGCCGCAAAGCAGGCGGTCAAGGCTCCCAGCACAGCCAGAGATGTCATTGCCAGCGGTGACCAGGCCAGCAGCGGGCTGAGTCGGATAAGGAGATATCCACCCGCGTTGACAATTCCGGCGTGCATGAGAGCCGAGACCGGAGTCGGAGCTTCCAGCGTCTCAGGTAACCAGGTATGGAACGGAAACTGAGCCGTCTTCAAAGCAGCTCCGGCGATCAGCAGAGCACCGATCGAGGGCAGTAAACTGTTCCCCGGCAAGCCAGTCGCATGGTACGACTGCACGGTGGCAAACAGTTCGGACAGTCGCAGAGTGCCGAATTCGCGGAAGATCAAGACACCAGCCGCGACAAGGAATACATCGCCGAACCGACTGATTGCACACTTGGTCCACGCCGCCTTTCGAGCTGCGGGGCGATCTGAGTAGTGAGTCAGCAGCTTGTGAATTCCCAGGCTCGACAGACTCCAGGCAACAAACAGCGTCAGCAGATCACCCGAAATCGCCAGCAGCGAGACAGCTCCGACTGTTAGACTTAACCATCGAAAATAGTTTCCCTGCTGCGACTCGCCATCGAGATAGCGGATGGAATAACGGCAGATTACCCATCCGACGAAAGCAACCAGAGTTAGCATGAGTCCCGATGTCCCATCGAGAAGAACGGTGGGAGCAAGCATCCCTGCCGAAGCCAGCTCCTGCTGCATCGACTGTCCTGCCGGCAGTGATGTAGAAAGACCGATTCCGAGCACGATGGCCGAAACCACCAGGTGGAGAGTCGCAACACCGGTCACCACTTTGCGAATTTGCGTCACCTTTCGATCAGCGAAACGTCCAGGAAGAAGTCCCAGGCAGACCATTAGCGACATCGGCAGCAGCCAGACCATCTCAAGTGACATCAGTTGTCTCCGATCTGTAATTCACGACTTGCAACGTACGACTTGTGTGTCGCGTATCGTATGTCGTTATCGAAATCGCACAACGGATATGCGGAGGTGTTAAAGCGATGCTTCACTTCGCTTTTCTCGATGAGTCGTTTCTGCCGTCTCAGTTGCGCGATGAATTCACGAATTGCGATTCGTGACACAACTGTTCATACTGCCGTGTAATCAGGCCGAATTCACGGTAGAGAGCGGCCACAAAGCTCTGGCAGGGACTGGTAGTCATGGCGAAGAAAAGAACCGTTAAGAAGGCGAAAGGAAAGGTTGCTCGGAAAGGGGCTCCGGCGCGGGGAGCAACCCAGGCTACCGCTGCACAGGCAGCACCTGCCGTTTCAAACCAGCCAGCGAGCTCCGCACATCGCTGGACTTTTCTCACAAACCACGCGCACGTGCTTATACTTCTGGATTCGGACGAAGCGCCGATCCTGCGAGAAGTCGCGGTCCACGTGGGCATTACCGAGCGTGCTGTGCAACGAATTATTCAGGATCTCGAAGAAGGCGGCTTCATCGAGCGCGAACGCGTTGGCCGCCGAAACCGGTACCGAGTCCTGAAAGACCAGCACCTGCGTCACACGATCGAGTCTCACCGTACCATCGGCGACCTTCTGAACCTGATCGCCTCGGTTCCTTGAGCGAAAAGAATTGTCGGGATCACCGGCGTTCAATCGACCGAAGGCATCATCGGATGAATCTCCAAGCCTTTGGCGTGTTGCCATTGGCAAGAGCAACAGCGGCCCACAGTCGCTTGGGCAGCGACGCTCGAACCACACGACGACACCGCATCTACATCTTCAAAACGGCTCGGCAAGGCCCCCCCAGAGATCCCAGCGAGCGGGACTACCGCACTGGGCTTCTGCCTCGGGTTGTGACGCGCAGACACTTTGCCTGCCGGTGAGATCATCAACTTACGAGCTGTGAACGTGCCGTCCTCTCATCGAACGGCAGGGGGAACGTACGCTCAAGTGCCACGAATGCATACAACGTCTTCATCAGAGTTTTTTCCACGATCGAGCCTCAGTTCGATGAGAGGACGACGACTGCTGCATTCGGATAACATGAGAAGCTGTGTCCCGTGAAAAGTCAATCGGGCTGCTCAGCCTGTCAGGTCGGCCGACGGCGTTAGCGGCCGCTTGAAAACACACCGACAAGTAACATGACGCGTGTCAGTTGGAGAGAAAATGAACTGTCGATTCCTTGTCGCGGCGTTTGCTTTTTGTTTGTCGCAGTCTGTGCTGGCCCAGCCATTGCCTCGCGAGAACGTCGTTGACGTGCACGCGATCGACGAGGGGCTGTGTGTCAGCAATGTGTTTCAGTCCAACATGGTGCTTCAGCGTGACAAGCCCATTCATGTCTGGGGGTGGGCCGACGCTGGGGAACAGGTGACGGTTGGCTTCGTCGGCGAAGAGTCCTCGGCGACGGCTGCTGCGGACCGGTCGTGGAAGGTCACTCTTCCCGCTGTTCCGGCACACGCGACGCCACAGACGATGATCATCAAGGGACGTGACAGGCCCCTGACGCTTGAGAATATTCTTGTCGGTGACGTGTGGATCCTCGGCGGTCAAAGCAACATGGAGTTCGAACTGGCCAAGGTTGAAAACGGCAACCTGGAAATCATCTCCGCGAACTACCCTCAGATTCGCATCCTCACAGTCCCCTATGGCAAGGGCCCGGAACTCAAGAAGGGATTTGCGCGACTGCACGAGTTCAGTAGCTGGTTCGGCCGACATTTCCGCAAAGGCGACTGGAATGTCTGCACGCCCGACACCGCTCGTGAGCTGTCGGCCATCGGTTATGTCTTTGCCCGGCGTATCCACAAGGCCGGCAATGTGCCGATCGGAGTCATTGACGCGTCGCGCGGCGGAACCACGGTCGAGACATGGACGCCGCTGTCTGTGCTCCGCGAATTAGACAGTGAACCGACGAAAGCCAAACTCGCGTCCTTTGACACGTCGATTGCAGAATGGGATCCGCAGGCCGATCTGGAAAAGCGGATCGCGCAGCACCGTGCGTGGATCGAACGGCAGACCAAAGAAGGCAAGCCGATCCCGGAAGACAGGAAGCAGGAGCCCAGCGACCTTCGGCCCGGGCCTATCGGAAACCACAATTTCCTGGGTCACTGTTACGCCGGCATGATCGCTCCGATTGCCGGGTTCTCGGTGAAGGGCGCTATTTTTCACCAAGGCTACAACAACGCATTCGAAGGCTCTGTCGGCGCGGAAATCTACCGCGACATCTTCCCCGAAATGATTAAAGCCTGGCGGGAAGCCTTTAATGATCCGGCGATGCCATTCGGTATTCTGTCACTATGCACAGACGGCTACCCGCAGACTCGCGACGATTACTGCGAGAAGATGTTCAATGCGGGAATTGATATTCGAGCCGCTCAATACGACACATTTCTCGAATACTACAAGGCTGGCGATAAGAACATCGGCTTCGTCAGCACCTACGACCTCCGCTACGCATGGGGCCGAAACCCTCTGGCCAACCTGCAGGCGACGGGAAACAAAGACATCCCCTTCGCCACGCAGCGCAGCGATGACTGGAAGATGGAGCACATCCCGCTCGGCGTCCTCGGTGACGAAGTGACGCTGCCGATCTCCGGGGGCGACCGAGGCACAATCGTCCAGGCGCTGCGCGAACAGGACAAACAACGGCGTCTGGAAGAAGCGAAGCGGGTGCTCGATGCGGCTGACCAGGAGGCTGGATAAGTGCCCGGTCTCGGCTGACGTGTTCATTTCAGTCGACACAATGCGTATCGTGGTCTCGTCGTGCGTGCGTCCTTCGTATGCCGAATCCGCTGGTTGATTCACTCCTCATCCAAAGCAAGGCGTTCCAGAAGGAATGAGCCGTTCAATCTCGACAGAATCTCGCATGCAAACCCACTTCATCGCGTTAGCGGTATTCGTCTCAATCTTCGCAGCGGCCAGGGCTGACGATACGTTTGCCGTCCCCGAAAGCGTCACGAAGGTTCTTGCCGGCCGCTGTCTTGATTGCCACAGCGGCGACTCTCCCGAAGGTGACGTGCGGCTCGACACGATTGAGCAGTTGGAACTGGCCGATCGACTGGATTTGCTGAACAGAGCGCAGGAGCAACTGTTCCTAGGCCGGATGCCGCCGGAGGACGCAGAGCAGCCGACGATGACACAACGTGCGGTGTTGGCAGACTGGCTGTCGCAGGAACTTCGCAGGTTCAAGGCGTCAAAGCTGGAGCAGAAACTGCAGAAACCCGAGTTCGGGAACTACATCGACCATGACAAACTGTTCTCGGGTGAATTCAAAGATCTGCCTGGTTTCACCTGGAACCGACGCTGGTTGATCAGCGAGTACATCTTCAACGCAAAGTTCCAGCGCATCCTGCAGAGCAATGCCAAAGCCAGACGCAACGGGACCAACGTCTCCGTCTTTGGCAGCCACAGGATCAACCAGCTCAGTCTGACCAACCCGTTTCTGCTGCCGACTCGTTCTGGCGTGAGATATTACGCCAACACGGACCTCACTGGCGGGCACCTGTCGAGCATGCTGACGAATGCCCAGAAGACCTCGGGCTACATGACCGACTACCTGGTAAAACGTAACGCGAAATATCTTCCTGCCGTCACGGCAATCATGGCGATGGAAAACGAACACAACCTCAAGCTGGCGACGCGTCGTCAGTTCTTGAATGACTTCATCGCTCGACTGTGCGAGGAATATTACGACGCCGAGAATCAAGCGCTGCTGCCGAAATTCGTTCCAGTCCAACTGAAAGAGGTCGAGGCGCTTGCAGAAGGCGAGACGTATAAAAAAGCGCCGTTCCATGTCGCTCAGAATATGCTGACCGGCCTGGAAGGAGAGACCACTGTTTATCAGGCTCTCATGGACCCAGCGCACGAGGACAAATCCGACGAGGACTTCCGGAAGTTGTGCGAGCGGATCTGGTTCTACTTTGGTGACCACGAACGAAAGATCCAGGGCCGCATGACAATCCTTCGGGATTACATGCCTGACATCCGCGACAACCTTGCGAAGAACAGCCGGAAGTTCAAACGGCTTGTCTACAAGCCACTTGCTGACGATGAGATGCAGGTGATCCAGGCGTCAATCAGGAAGCATCGCAGGCCGGGCGATCATTATGTTGCGATCATCGACAGGTGTATGACTGAATGGGAGCGGGAGTTCCAACAGCAGAGAATTGAGGCAGGACCACCGTCGGACGAATTGCTGTCTGAGCTCGTTGAGCAGTTGATGGTTCTCATTCTGGAACGTTCGCCATCAGCAGAAGATGCCGATGAGTACCTGGCCCTCTCAAAGTCTTATGTGCAGAAGCTGGGCAATCTAAAAGCCATTCAGAAGCTGATTCAGACCCTCATCCTGTCGAGTGAATTCGCCTACCGGCCGGAATTCGGCAGCGGTGAGCCTGACGAGCACGGTCGACGAATTATGTCACCACGCGATGCCAGTTACGCCATCGCTTACGCCTTAACCGACCAGAGCCCCGACGAGGAACTGGTCGAAGCAGCCGAAACTGGCAGGCTGACCACGCGGGAAGATTACAAACGTGAACTGACCCGCATCCTGCAGAAGAGAGACGTCTACTACCTGATCGATCCGATTCTGACAGACAGCAACTACCAGGATAACACGACGGATACAGCGATCCGCAAACTCCGATTCTTTCGCGAGTTCTTCGGCTACCCCAAAGCAATCACGATATTCAAGGATGAGAAACGATTTGGCGGCGATCGATTTGGAAATGCCATGTCTCGTCTGCTCAACGAGACAGACCGACTTGTCGAACACATTCTCGAACGCGATGAGCACGTCTTCGAGGAGTTGCTGACCACTGAAGAGTTCTTCGTTTATCACGACGGAGACAACGAGCGGATGCAGGCAGCCTCCGATCGGATCAAACGCATCTACGATCACTTCAAGGACACGGACTGGCAGAATTTCAAAAAGGAAGATCTGCTCGACCACCGCGACTTTCTCAAAGAAGTCAAAATGCGAAGCGTTGACCCGGACAAGCTCGAAGCGAGAAACCGGCAGGGCACGACCATTCAACTGTTTAAGAAGTCGATGGAGACGATTACGGCCCGTCTCGACAGGGGTCAGAAAGAGGCCGCACCGTTCGATCTCTATCGAGGCTACGGCAACGATTTTATGAGCGGCTACAACGTCGCAAAGTTCTTCAACATCAGCCTTGATAGCTGGGACTACCAGACCGTGCAGCCGGCGAAAGTGGCCAATCGAAGAGGATTGCTCACACACCCGGCATGGCTCATCGCTCACTCTCAGAACACAGAGACCGATCCCGTCATTCGCGGAAAGTGGGTTCGAGAGAACCTGCTGGCCGGCTGGGTTCCCGATGTACCGATCAGTGTGGACGCCGTCATTCCGGAAGATCACAACAGGACGCTTCGCGATCGGCTCGCCAGCGCGACCGAAACCGACTACTGCTGGAAGTGCCACAAGCACATGAATCCGCTCGGATACGCGTTCGAACGATACGACGACTTTGGCCGATACCGTGAGGAAGAAGAACTCGAGTACCCGGACAAGCTCGTCAAGGCAGGCCCGGAGCAGCGCGGCAACCACCTCATTGAGACCCGGGACACCTATGAGACACTGCCGGTCGATTCCATCGGGCACCTCGTGGGGACAGGAGATGATTCACTGGATGGTGACGTCGACGGTGCGATGGATCTGGCTGAGCGGCTGGGGAAATCCCGACGAGTGCGCCAGTCCATCATTCGCCATGCCTTCAGGTATTTCATGGGCCGCAACGAACGCCTTTCTGACTCGAAGACTCTGATCGACGCCGAACAGGAATACATCGAAAGCAACGGCAGCTTCGACGCCGTGATCGTTTCACTGCTGACTTCCGACTCATTCATCTACCGCAAAGCCATCGAGAATTAGAAACATGATCAATCGAAGAGACTTCCTGGCAACCTCAGTGCTGGGTGCTGGTGCGATGGCTCTCGCTCCATCGTTCAATCAGTCATTCGCTGCGGCAGGCGCTAACGCTCACCCGAAGCGTTTCATCTTCATCCGAAAATCGAGCGGCATCCGACCGCTGGAGATCGCCCTCCGTGATTTTTCCGAGAAGGACAAAGCGCTCGATGAGAAGAAGGAACCGCTCGAAGCGGATCTGGATAAGCACGAACTACCCAAATGGCTGCGCGGACTGGACGCGTACAAGGAGCACATGACGATCCTGCAAGGACTGTCAGCCAAGATGAGCGAGAACGTCCACTGGTCATTCTCATCAGTCATGGGCTGCTTCAAGTCGAACCGCAACACACTGAGTGCGATTAAACGAACCACCGTCGACTTTGAGCTGGCAAAACTGTTCCCGTCGCCGTTCGGTCATGTTGAGCTTTCGTTCGCCGACGGCCGGACTGGCATTGTGGACGGTTATTCCGCACCCGCTCCGCAAACACGCAACTACTGCTATGCCGACCCGGAGACGGCTCGGGACGAGCTGTTCAAATCAGTTCTTAATCCCGAAGCGGTCAGTTCTGACAACGACATGCTGTCGTTCCTGCAGAGCCGCGAGGGCCTCAAGATCAGTGGCGTTAGTGGACACGAGAAGAAGCGTCAGGAGATGCACATCCAATCGATCGACGCCATTCGCGAACGCAACAGAAGGCTGATCGAGCTTTCCGGTTCCATCGCAGAACACCTGCCGGAGATTTCTGAAGTTCATGCGGACGGCGGCAGGAATGCCAGTACGCCAGAAAAACAGGCGGCCATGACGGACATTCTGGTGGCCGCGATGGTCGCGGGCCTGGCCAATGTGGTCACCTACACGATCGATGACCTCGGCACGCCGATCACGGGACTACCGGGAAATGAAACGGACCGGGTGGGCATTCACCCACTGGGGCACGACGAAGCCTTCGGCGGTGTACCCGCCTGGAAAACGCGCGAGCAGATCCGCATCAGTCACGTCAATCAGATCAGAACCATCATCGAGAAGCTCAAACTGGTTCCCGAGGGCGACGGGACGATGTTTGATAATACGATGATCATGTACTTCCCGGAGAACGGCGAAACACATCATGGCGTCGGTTCCGAGTCTCCGTTCCTCATCATGGCCGGAAGCAACTGCAACCTGAATATCTCGGGCCGTTACATTCGCCTGCCGTATCTGGGCAATGAAGGTCACAAGACACTGGGAAACTGGTACACGACGCTGCTCAACGCACACGGCAATCCGATTGAACACTACGGTGATCTCGACCCGGAAATGTCACGCAAGAAGCTGCCTCAGACTGGCTCAATTACTCGATTCCTCGCATAACTTGGGCGAGCACGAATGCGTCAGCTTCTCACAACAGGACGGCCTGCTTTGTCTGTAGCCCTACGTCAGCACTTTGTCACTCTCGTTGCCTTCCTCGCTGCAATGGCGCAGCCAGGCTCAGCCGTCGTTGTTGCCAACGACGTTGCAGACATTCCCATCGTGGACACTCACGTCCATCTCTGGGATCTCGAACGACCTGCGGGGATCTACTGGATTTCAAAGGACGACGCAGTTCTGTATCGATCGTTTCTTCCGAAGACGCATGAACCGATCGCCAGGGCCAACAACGTTCGCGGAGTCGTCGTCGTTCAGGCCGGGCAGAGTCTGCCTGACAACCAGTGGAATCTGGACATTACTGCTCACAACAAGCAACTCTATCGAGGCGTCGTTGGCAACCTGTCTGAGGTGATTGGTACCGACAGGTTCAGGCCGCTCTTCGACACGCTGTGCACAGACGAGCGGTATGTCGGCTACCGGCTCTCCGGTAAATATCTGGACGGTTTGTCCGATGCGGTGTTCCGGGACCTCGAATACACTGCCAAAGCAGGCAGGACCGTCGATTTTCTCGTCGGCACATACACGCTGGACGACGTTGCCGAGATTGCTCAGCGAGTGCCGAATCTGAGGATCATGCTCGACCACTTCGGCAATGTCCGACTGGACAACGAGCCGCTCGATCCCGAATGGGTCAAGAAACTGCGAC
>CALDJX010000426.1 GCA_937899075.1 uncultured Planctomyces sp.
GTTCGGGGGGCTTAGGTTTACTCTTCCTTCGATCTCTCTTGAGCTTCCCAGCATCGAACTTCCTGGGAGGTACAGCATCCGTCGGCCAGCCCAAATGCGGGTCCAGGAATCGATAGCGCCATTCATGATTGCACCTGCTGCTATGCCCGTAGGGCAAGTCCCAATGAATCAGCTCTACCAGCTTCGACAGCCAGTCGCTCAGCCGTTTCAACAGCCGGGTGCTCCTGCTTCAGTCCCGCTAAATCCAGGCTGCGACGTTCCACAACCAGCTTCTGCATCGAGTGCTCCAGGATGTATGACGGAAAACGTCCGACCAACCCCGCCTGCCGATACGACTCTTCTTCGTGAACAAATTGAACGTCGAGATCGAGAGAATGAAATGCTATGGCGCAGACTTTCTAAGCTCGAAGAGCTTGTAGCGTCACGAAGCAGTTTGGGGCTTGAGGTAGCGACTGAGCAGCAGTCACGATCAGCGTCTGAGTCAGTAGAGTCTGTTGTTCACGTCGGCCACCAATCGGCTCCATTGCTTCCAGTTCATGACTCAACTGAGAAAACGTCGTTGGCCGTGGGGGCACAAATGAGGGAACAAATAGTCTCACCAAGTGACGACGGACAGAGAGAAATCGAACCGCACGTAAAACGCAGTTTTATGTCACGATTCACCGGCATCTTCAAACGCAATAGATAAGGAGGTGCAGTAAAGAAAAAGAGGTGCAGTAAAGAAACTGTGTCATTGTGTAGATGGGACACCGAACTAACTGCGTTGTCCAAAATCGTTCGCTTTGGAATCGCTCAGACGTACCTGTCAGTCGCTGGTGTGCCAAAATTTTCGCTGTTTAGATTCAAGGCCTTCGGAATAGGACAGATTGCGGGACGCAGGCCTTCTTTTGGGAACATCTGGCGCGATTTGTGCATTGAGCCGGGCAGCGACGCGGGGATGATCAAAAGGCTGGTTTCAGGCCAGTTCGATTGGACGTATTGCAGAATTCGCCCGGCGTCGTTGTAAGTCTTACAAAAACTCCAGGGACGGAGATTGTGCATGTCAGGGTTGACCGGTCTGGTTGTGGCTCTCGCGGCTGTCGGGGGAACTCCGGATGGTGTGCTGCTGGATTTTTCCGCGTCGTGGTGCGGACCTTGCCAGCAGATGATGCCGGTCGTGCACCGACTTCAGAAGCAGGGTTACGTTATCCGTACGGTCGACGTGGATCGAGAACCCGCACTGGCTCAGCGGTTTAACATTACCCACATGCCAACGTTCGTGCTGATTGTGAAAGGGCAGGAACAGCAACGGTATACCGGGATGTTGAGCGAAACTCAGCTTCGGCGGATGGCGTCGATGATTCCGCAAAAGTCCGCAGCCACGAAATCTGTTCCGACAAAGCCTCTGTTTGTCGCCAATGCTGATTCGCAGCCAGGATCAGATTCCCGTAAGTCAGGTCTGATCGGAAAACTGGGAGCCGCTTTGACCGGGCAATCTTTGGCCGGGCAATACACGTCAGAGCCGGGCGAAGCGGGCGGTCCACCGCGTCCTTCTGCGGCTGACGTCGTGCGGGCGAACATCGGTGAAACATCGACGCCCGAGTTCACTCGCGACCCGATGCAGGTCTGCACTCGAATTCGTGTCAAAGATTCCAGCGGGATGGACATTGGATCCGGGACGATCATTCACAGCGAACCGGGGCGGACTTTGATCCTGACCTGCGGGCATATCTTTCGACACTTCGACGACACGGGATTGATCGAGGTCGACGTCTTCCAGGGCGAACGACCAAGGATGTACGACGGCGAGTTGGTGAAGTTCGATCTGAAGGCGGACGTGGGGCTGATCTCGATTTCAACGCTGGAGACGCTGGCCGCGTCCAGGGTTGCCCGTCAAACGCTGAATTCCGGGCAGCTTGTCTTCAGTGTTGGTTGCGGCGGAGGGGAGCCCCCTTCGAAGTTGCAGCATCGAGTCACGTCGACGACAAAATTCCCGGCTGGCTATGTCGAGTGTACTGGCACTCCGATTCAGGGTCGTTCGGGCGGCGGACTGTTTACCGTGAACGGAGAAGTTTCCGGCGTGTGCGTGCTGGCCGATCCGGCGGCACGTCGAGGTCTTTACACAAGCCTCGAAACGATTCACGCGATGCTTGACCGGTGCGGACTGCAATCAATTTACCGCCACGCTGCGGAAGTTACAGAGCCGCTGTTTGCTGCCAAACCCGATGACACAGAGAAGGCAGCCGACGACGGAGAGGAATTTGCTGCTCAAGTCGCGACGAATCAGAAAGAACTGCCTCCGTTTGTCGAGCCGGACTTTTCGATGGACACTGACGCGGACGAGTCATCGGACACGGCAATCGTTGATGTCGAATTACCAAACGAATTTCTGCCGGGCAGTCATGATCAAGGTGTGGCAACGCCCGACGCGTTTGCTGGAGTGCTGGCATTGGTCAGTCAGTTGTCGCAGGACGAAGCTGCCGTGAATGACGCTCTCGCGAATGGAGCTGGGAGCAAACGACCCGAGGCGGCTGCTCCGCGGCGACCGTTCGTCAGCCCGAATGCTGAGTTACTGCGTGGCGATCTGGAAGCCGCTCGAGGAGCGGAAGTTGTTTGCGTCATCAGAGACCGCAGCAAGCCGAATGGTCCGAGTCGAATTATTGTTATCCACAAAGCGTCGGATCGGTTTGTGTCGGACCTGACCAGCGAAGTCGAGAATCAGGTTCAGCCCACATCAATGACAACTCGCAAAACATCGAGGCCACGCACGGCAGCAGCTCAAACAGCCACTGTGCCTGTCAGCTTGTCGCGATATCGACGTCAGCGATAACTGATCTTCGTGACGTCGGCAGAGACCTGAATTAACTCATGGCGAAACGAGATTGAGACTGCCAAAAACTCAGTCGAACGACTCTGCCCGCGTCAAAGAGGTGCTTGGGAGTTTTGGGCTGTCCAGGCGCGACGTTCACCCGGATCAAGGCCCGAATAACGCGGGCACTTCTCGTCCGGCGCGAGCAGACCGGGATTCCGCCAGATTGAGTGCCGGCCTAAACTCCGCGGCGACAACTCTTTCTGACACATTTCAGACAAGAATTCGGGATGGAATCGTGATGCTGCACGGAAGGTTTCAGGGTGTCGCCTCAGGGCGATCAACTTCATTCGGCTCGATCGTTCGAGCATTGGCGACGCCGCTGTTGACGTTGCTTGTGCTGGGCATGATCGCCGGGCCTGCGCTGGCGGATGGCGATGGAACGGCGGTGCCCGCGAGCGCCGATACCGGCTTCTTTGATCTTGTCCGAACCGGCGGGTTGGTCGGCGGGCTGATCTTTGCTCTCAGTCTGTCGATGGTCTACTTGATGGTCGAGCATCTGTTGAGCATACGCCGTGGGACTCTGATTCCTGGCGAACTGGCGGAAGCCGTGCATCAGCATTTGTCGGAGCGGAAGATCGAAGATGCGAAGCAGCAGTGTTCGTTGCAGCCGTGCTTTCTTTCGAACGTGCTGGCTTCAGGGTTGTCAGTCATCGAACTCGGATATCGAGATGTCGAGAAATCGATGGAGGATACAGCGACCGAACAGGCCGCTCGGATGTTTCGCAAGATCGAGTATCTGCATCTGATCGGCACGCTGGCTCCGATGCTCGGTCTGCTCGGAACAGTCTGGGGCATGATCACGGCGTTTATGGAGTTTGAAGCGAAAGCCAATCCCGCAGTGTCCGAACTCGCGCCGGGAATCTACCGCGCGCTCGTGACAACGATGCTTGGTCTGACCGTCGCCGTGCCGGCGTTTGCTGGCTTCGCCATTTTTCGAAACCGCATCGATGAACTTGTCGCCGAAGCATCGTTAACAGCCGAGCACGTGTTTGCAGATTTCCGTCGCGACCAGGCCAAACGCGAACGCAGTCGCGCGAAGCACGACCGGAATCCGGAGCGGGCCGTCGACGCGGCACCGCGAGTTCCATCGGTCGCGATGGAGCGAGGGACTCAGACATGAAGCCTCCCAGCATGACTCGGTCGCGTTCGGTCAGCTTCAACGTGACGTCGCTGATCGACATCGTCTTTCTGCTGATCATCTTTTTTCTGGTGGCCAGCCATGTCGCTCGCAGCGAAGCCGTTGAGCCGGTCGACCTGCCGAAAGTAGTCGACCCCGCTGGCGACGACAAAGAATCGCCGCTCCGAATAGTCATCACGGTGATGGCTGATCGATCGATGTGGGTGGGGGGGCGGCAGGTGCTGCTGCCTCAGGTCGAACAGTTGATTCTGTCCGCCGCTCAGGAATCGCAGAATCAGGTTGAGGTTCGAATTCGAGCGGACCACGCCGCAACCTACCTCGAGATCGAGCCAATTCTCCTGGCGTGTGCCCAGTTTGGAGTGACGCGTGTCGGCTTCGCGGTCTTGCCGAAATCGTCGTAGGTCAGGCTCTGCCTGACGAAGTTCAACACGAGACTCATGCGTCATTACCAACCACGAAATACGCGAAAAACACGAAACACAAGATGACCGTTTCGTGTTTTTCGCGTCTATCGTGGTTCATTTTTCTGAGGACTTCGTCAGGCCGAGCCTGACCTACGGGTATCGAGAAGTTGAATGCGAATACCAGTTTCACATCAACATAGTCGAGAGAATGACGATTCGTTCATGACGCCGATGATCGATGTCGTTTTCCTGCTGCTGATCTTTTTCGTGTGCGCGTCGGTCGGCCAGATCCGCGAGTCAACTCTGGCAACGCCTTTGGCCGCGGGTTCGGTCGAGGCCGTCGATCCGGTCGAGTCTCCAAAACCGCTCGGCGAAGTCTGGGTTCGGCTGGCAAGGCGAGGCGCAGGTGAGGGAGCGGTCACGACGGCCGAGGTGAACAATCTACTCTACGACGATTGGGATCGTCTGCGTGGAACCTTGCGAGAGTTGGCCAGCGTCGCGCCAGAGATTCCCGTGATTCTGGATATTGGCCAGAGTGTGCCGGTCGGCGACTTCGTCGATATTTACGATACATGCCGTTCAGCCGGCTTCGACAACATTCAGTTCGCAACAGCGCCTCAGCCGTCAGCTTGAGGCATTGGTGACAGTTTGTCTGCGATTGGTTGGAATCAGCGGTCGCTTTGCATCGCGGAGGTCGCGGGCGCAGAATATCAATCTGCTGATTCTTAGCGCCTTCGTGACTTCGCGTGAAAAGCTACGCGAACGCGTGCATCATTTACGTCTGAAAAATATTCTCACGCGAAGGCGCAAAGTCGCGAAGGAAGGACTTGAATCCTGGAATTTTTGCAGGATTCAGACTTTGTCTGGTTCAGCGCCCATTCTTTGAGTCCCGGAAATTGAAATAAGAGTTCGATCATGAGTCATTGCCGAAACTTTGTTGCTCCACCGCTCAGCCGTCGCCAAATGTTGAGTCAATGCGCCAATGGCTTCGGTGCGGTCGCTCTTGCGGCGATGATGGCAGATGACGATCGAGCCGCCAGGGCGGGATCGCAGGACGAAGGGATATCCGTAACCCAGGGCACGCACTTTGAACCGAAGGTGCGAAACGTAATCTTCCTCTACATGGATGGCGGCGTTTCGCAGGTTGACACGTTCGATCCGAAATCGGAACTCGATAAGCAGAACGGAAAGCCGTTTCCGTCGAAGATCGAGAAAACTCAGTTCAACAATATTGGTAACTGTCTGGCGAGCCCCTGGAAGTTTAAGAACTACGGTGAATGCGGGACGTCGGTCAGCGACCTGTTTCCACATGTCGGCCAGCATGTCGACGACATGGCCGTGATCAGGTCGATGGTTTCGCAATTTCCTGAGCACACGAATGCGAACTACTTTCTGCACACCGGCCACGGCCAGCAGGGTCGACCGAGTATGGGGTCGTGGGTTGGCTACGGCCTGGGCAGCGAGTGCGAGGAACTGCCAGGGTTTGTCATTCTGAACAGCGGATTGATTCCGCCGGGCGGGCTGGACAATTTCAACAGCGGATTTCTTCCGGCCAGCTATCAGGGGTCAGTTTTCGCCGCGCAGGATCCTCCAGTATCGAACATTCGTCGGACCGAAAAGACGGCGGAACTTCAGCAACGAAAGCTCGCACTACTGAAAAAACTCGATAGTCGAGTTCTGGAACGTTACGGAAAAGCGGACAAGCTTGAGTCAGCCATCGCCAACTACGAACTGGCAGCGCGGATGCAGACGGCAGTGCCGGACCTGATGAATGTCGCCTCGGAAACGAAGGAGACCCTTCAGGCATACGGTCTCGAAGACGAGTTCAAAAATACGCAGACGTTCGGTCGAAGCTGCTTGATCGCTCGCCGACTGGTTGAGCGCGGCGTTCGATTTATCGAGCTGACCTGTCCCGGCGGAAACGGTGACCGTTGGGATCAGCATGGCGGACTTGTCGATGGTCACACAAAGAATGCGAAGAGCGTCGATCAGCCGATCGCAGCCTTGCTGGCTGATCTGAAGCAGCGAGGACTGTTTGATAGCACACTCGTCATCTGGTCGGGTGAGTTCGGCCGGACACCGTTCGCTCAAGGAGCAAACGGCCGGGACCACAACCCGTACGGATTCTCAATCTGGATGGCCGGCGGAGGGGTTAAAGGCGGGATCACTTACGGAGCGACCGACGAGTTTGGCTACAAGGTCGTCGAGAACCGTGTCGAGATTCATGACCTGCATGCCACGATGCTTCATTTACTCGGCGTCGAACACACAAAACAGACTTACAGATTCAGTGGTCGGGACATGCGTTTGACGGACGTACATGGTCACTTGATTGAAGGAATACTCAGTTAAGTGACTGCACGGGCAGATCGGAAAATATTCTGGCGAAAGTGGTTAGATCGTTTGAGGCCTGTGGAGAATTCGTGTCGGATTCCCGTCAGGTGTGCGGAGAAGGCCCAAATAGATATTGAGGTTCACTTGTGGGTCCACTATACACCCGCCTCGCAATGCAGTGTTGGTCATGCGTTTTGCTGAGATCGTCGCTGTTTGTGGATTTTGCTGAAGCGGACTGCGCAAGTTTCGCGGAAGCCTCTGGGCCAAATGCTGCATAAGGAGCATCATTGTGGATGTGTCTCCGATAAGAGTTGTCATCGTCGATGACCACCGGGTTGTCGTCGAATCTCTGGCTGCATTGCTTGATCTTGTTCCAGAATTTTCTGTAGTCGGAACGGCAACGACCGCCGACGAAGGTGCGGAAGTTGTCTTGCGAGTAAGACCGGACGTCGCACTGTTCGACGTCGACTTTCCCGGCCGCGACTCGTTCGACGTGGTGCCGCAACTGATGAAGCAGGCACCGTCCACGAAGATGGCGTTTCTGACGGCTCATCTTTCAGACGTCTTCGTGTCGCAAGCCGTCCGAATGGGGGCACATGGCTATGTCCTGAAGGACGAGCCGTCGGCCGAAGTCTGCTCCGCGATCAAGCGACTGCATGCTGGCGAGTATGTCTTTTCAGACGCTGTCCGAGATCGGCTGACATGGGACGCTGCGTCTGACCGTTACGCCGTCCGTGCCGACACCATGCTGTGCGGATTGAGCGTTCAGCAGTTGTCGATTCTTCGACATCTGGCCCGCGGCGAAAGCGTGAAAGAGATCGCTCGAATTCTTGATCGATCGGAAAAGTCGATCGACAGCCACAAGTACCGCATCATGCACCGCCTCGGGATCCACGACCGCGTCGAGTTATGTCGTTACGCCATCCGTGAAGGCCTGACGGTCGTGTGACGCGATTTCGGGAGTCGTATTTCTGGAACAAGCACCGCGCAGTTCCGGCACTTCGTGGATTTGTGCTGCCGGAACTGCGAGGTGCTTGTTCCAGCCTACTGTTCGCAAACGGGGAAACGGATCCGCGCACGGTGTCGCGGAGTCATTTCAGTTGCCGACCGTGGCTGGTTTGGCCGAGTTCGACCGCACACGCGCTCCGGGGGCCTGTCGAAATTTTTCGTAGCTGGCGGAGCTGAGAACTGCGCGGAAGCCGCAGTGCCAGGTGCCTGACATGACGTCGCCCTTCATTCGCGCGGCCACACGGTAGCCGGTGCAGTAGTTGGCGTTACACATGAACGAACCGCCTCGCTGGATGCGTTTTGGAATGTTGGGTTCATTCGGGTCAAGACTGTCGACAGGACCAAACGGATTTCGAGTCGGGCTGTTTTCGTAATAGTCAGGGCGGTACCAGTCGCTGCACCACTCCCACACGTTTCCAGACATGTCGTACAGCCCGTAGCCGTTAGCTTCATAGCTGGCGACAGGCGACGTCTTTTCGTGCCCGTCCTGATTGAGATTCTTGAACGGCCACTCGCCTTGCCAGATGTTGGTCATCCAGCGGCCGCCGGGTTCTCGTTCGTTGCCCCACGGATACGTTTCCTGGTCACGTCCGCCGCGCGCGGCGTATTCCCACTCGGCCTCGGTTGGAAGTCGCTTTCCTGCCCACTCGCAATAGGCAGCACAGTCAGACCACGAGACATGCGAAATAGGTTGGTCCATGCGATCTTCAATGCCGGAATCCGGCCCGTCAGGATGTCGCCAGTTGGCGCCGCGTTTGTACATCCAGACGAGATAAATCTCGGCGGGGGTTGGGCGTCGGCCTTCAGGAAACGTCTGACGATCAAAGTCTGGATTGAAACAGATTGAGCCTGGCACGAGTGCCTCTTCCGGAATTGCTGCCATTTGTTCTGGCGTGAGCTGATCGGCGAAGTCTTCTCGTTTCGGTTTTTGTTCTGCCACGGTGACATAGCCGGTGGCGTCTGCGAAACGCTTGAACTCTGCGACCGTGACTTCTGTTGAGTCCATCCAGAATCCATCGAGCTGCACTTCGTGGATCGGCAACTCGTCAGGGAAACCGTCGGGACCACCCATCTTGAACTTGCCGCCAGGCACCCAGACCATGCCAGTCGGCCGGTCGACTTCTGGCTCGCTGACGAGCAGGGTTTGCTCGGCCGGCCGGCTCGCGTCGGCAGCCGATGGAGCTCCGGAAGAATCCGACACGCCGCCGGGAGTGCCTGCGTTGGCTGCGCTGCTGGCAGCGTCTGGTGCTCCGCCATCCGTGTTCGAGGCGTCGGCCGTCGGGACTTGCGGGACAGATGACTCTGTTGAGGCGTCATTGTCGCATCCAGAAAACCCGACGATGGCACACCCGGTAAATGTCAGCAGAAGAATGCTGACTGAAATCGATGAAGTTCGCATGGTTGATCTCGCTGAGGTAAATTCGAAGCGTTGATTCTAGCGACCAGAGGCTCCGCACTTCAAAGGCTGCAATAACTGCCGTTTTATTGCGTTTCGGCGACGAATTCATTCGAAGTGACGAGCGACTGACCTGTCAAAAGCCATATTGCCGAAGATCGCCGAGCCCTGATATAAGCTGAACCCCTCACAGGCTGCCCGACTCCGTTCCCCTCCTGCGGCAGCCAAACGACACGTCTCAAACTCCATTGTCGGCTCGGTTCTCGAGCCAGCTAATCCCACATTTTAAACAACTAATCTGTTCTTCGATGTTGCATTCATCCTGGATTCAACGCTCACGTCGCTTACGTGCGCCGAGTCTGGAATGTTGTTACGTGGGAGTCGCGGATTCTTCGCACAGATTTCTATCTGCAGAGGCTCTTTATGCGGACAAGATTCGCAGATTTCGGTGAACTGGCCCGCGACGGCGGCGCTCCGGTTCGGACGGAACCACTCGCCCCATGGCCACACTTCGACGACGAGATGACCAACGCCGTCACCGAAGTCCTGCGCAGCGGTAAGGTCAACTACTGGACCGGCAAAAGCGTCCGTCGCTTCGAGAAAGACTTCGCAGAATTTGTCGGCAGCAACTTTGGGATCGCTGTTTCTAACGGGACGGTGGCCGTCGAGTTGGCTCTGCACGCAGTCGGCATCAAACCGGGCGACGAAGTGATCGTTCCACCGCGAACGTTC
The DNA here is from genome assembly GCA_937899075.1 of uncultured Planctomyces sp. Taxonomy (GTDB): domain Bacteria; phylum Planctomycetota; class Planctomycetia; order Planctomycetales; family Planctomycetaceae; genus JABMPE01. The sequence continues at coordinate 9,864 of CALDJX010000426.1, forward strand.
ATAGCGACGGCGAGCGCAGCCGCGATGCTCGGCGCACGGCCAGTCTTTGCGGACATCGATCCAGTTTCCGGCAACGTGACCGCCGAAACGATCGCCGCAGTCATTACTCCGAAAACGCGAGCGATCATCGTCGTCCACGCGGCTGGCTGGCCTTGCGACATGGACCCCATCATTGAGCTCGCGAGTGAGCATGGCTTGCGAGTGATCGAAGATTGCGCGCAGGCTCACGGAGCCAGGTACAAAGGCCGGCATGTTGGAACAATCGGCGATGTGGGGGCGTTCTCATTCTGCCAGGACAAGATCATCTCAACCGGCGGCGAAGGCGGCATGGTCGTGACGGATTGCCCGGACATCTGGGAGCGTGCCTGGAGTTTCAAAGATCACGGCAAAGGCTGGGACGCCATTCAGAACTGCCAGCAACAACGTACGGTGTTCAAGTGGTTGCACGAGTCGATTGGTACGAACTGGCGAATGACGGAAATGCAGGCGGCCATCGGGCTGATCGCCCTTCGAAGATTGCCTGTCTGGGTGAAGGCCAGGCAGTCGCACGCCGCGTTGCTGGATGAAGAACTCGCAAACGTGCCGGGTATTGAAGTGCTGACTCCGCCTTCCGATGCCGAACACAGCTATTACAAACACTACGCCAACGTGGCGTCAGAGATGCTGAGCGACAAGTGGTCCCGCGACGAAATCGTTCGGTGCATTCAGCAGGAAGGAATCCCCTGCGGCAGCGGACTGTGTTGCGAGATCTATCTGGAAAAGGCGATCCAGAACGCGGGATTTGCTCCTGCCGAACGATTGCCAAACGCCCAGGCTCTCGGAGAGCGATGCATCATGTTCATGGTTCATCCGACTCTCAGTCGAGAAGAAATTGAAGACACCGTCGCCGCCGTTGCAAAGGTCATGCGAGCTGTGGCGGCGGATGCTCAGCGACTCGATTCTCAACAACGGGCTGCTTAACGGCACAGCGGAATGTTTCAGGTCGCGTGGAAGAATCTGATTCTCAACCGGATTATCAAGGGCACAGAGATGAACAACGCAATCAGGACAAGACTCTTTGGTAACTCATCGGGTCGGCAGGTTGTCCTTCGGTTTTTCGCTGATTTCGTCACAGCCAACATCGTGCTGGTGGCGGTCGGTGTGTTGCGGGTCGTTGTGAGTGGTCAACTGGATCTGGCTGATCCCGTTGGGCATTTCATGGCAAAGTGCAACCCGGTCTACATTCTGCATGCAGGGTGGTTTGCCGCGACGGCCGTTCTGTTGTTTACCTTCGCCGGGCTTTATCGCCCGGTTCCAAGTTCTCGGATCGGGCAACGACTGCTCGACGTAACCGGAGCATGTGCTGTCGGTTTTGCCGGGCATCTGGCACTCGGAGGAATCGTTGACGACCGACTGGCGGCAACGCTGGAAGTCGCCATCCCTGCCTGGACGCTGTTGGGGCTGACTGTTTTTGCAACTCGGTTTTCCAGCATGTCGATCATGAAACGATTCCGAGTTGTGCCGCGGCATACTCCCGTGGGAAGTGGCAAAGTCGAAGACGTGCTGGTTGTCGGCGGCGCTGGCTACATCGGGTCGGTTTTGACGGAGCAACTTCTTCGCAAAGGGTATAGGGTTCGCATTCTCGACATGGAACTCTTCGGACGAGATTCGCTGAAGACGATCCTCGATCATCCGCGGCTTGAATTCACGAAAGGCGACTTCCGCAACGTTGAAGACATCGTCAAGGCTTTGCACGGCATGGATGCGGTAGTGCACCTGGCGGCGATCGTTGGTGACCCGGCCTGCGCCCTCGACCGTGAAACGACGATTACTGTGAACTATGCCGCGGCCAAGATGATGGCTCAGCTTGCTCGTGCGAATGGTATTTCGCGATTCGTCTTCGCATCGACGTGCAGCGTTTACGGCGAGTCCGACGAAATTCGCACGGAAGAATCGGACCTCAATCCGGTGTCGCTGTACGCGACAACAAAGATCGACGCCGAACGTGCTTTGCTGGAAGCGGCGGATTCCGTCTTCCAGCCGACGATCCTGCGTTTCGCGACCGCTTACGGCTGGTCGCTGCGTCCGAGATTCGACCTCGTGGCGAATCTTTTCAGCGCTCAGGCCGTGACCGAAAAACACATCCGCGTGCTTAATGGCGAGCAGTGGCGGCCGTTCGTCCACACTCGCGATATTGCTCGAGCGTGCGTGTACGCCATCGAGGCTCAGCTTTCAAAAGTCGGCGGCGAGATCTTCAACGTCGGTGACCACACGCAGAACTTCACACTCGATCAGCTTGGGAAGATTGTCGCCGACTGCCAGCCGGGCACGTTCGTCGAAGAAATTCGCAACGACGATGACGCTCGCAACTACCGCGTTGACTTTACCAAGATTCAACGAGAGCTCGGGTTCCGTGCCAGCGTTTCACTGGAAGACGGGGTTCGCGAGATGGTTGAAGCCGTTCGTGCCGGAAAAGTGACTGACTGGACCGACCCGATTTACAGCAACGTGCGATCGCTTCAGGGAGCCGGGCTGGAGATTCTGAAGTTCGACCCGACTGCCGGAAAGTCTGATCAGGAATTACAGGCGACTCGGAAGTTTCTTTCACGAGCGGCGTGATCTGTTACTCAAATTTTGTTTTGTCAGTCCGCTGCAATTCCTCTCGGAAAACGCAGCGTTCAGAAATACATTCGGCTTTGACACCGATCAGAAGTCGATAAAGGAATCGTCATCATGCATATCCTCTTTGTGCATAAAAACTTCCCCGCACAGTTCGGGCACATTGCCAGTTACCTGATCAAGGATCACGGCTTTCAGTGCTCTTTTGCGTCGGAGCTTCCCTCGGGAAATATCGATGGCATTGAACGAGTGCAGTACAAGATCCAGGGCGGAGCGACCAAGGCGACGCACTACTGCAGCCGAACGTTCGAGAACGCAGTCTGGCACTCGCACGCCGTGCACGAGGCGATGAGAGCTCGACCGGACATCAAGCCGGATCTGGTCGTTGGCCATAGCGGTTTCGGTTCGACGGTCTGGTTGGCCGATCTCTACGACTGCCCGATCATCAACTACTTCGAATACTACTATCGAAGCAAAGGCTCTGACCTGGACTTTCGCCCCGACTTCCCGGTCAAGCCGCAGGATGTCCTCAGATCCCGCAGCCGAAACGCGATGATCCTGCTCGACCTGCAAACATGCACGAAGGGCTACACTCCGACGAAGTACCAGCAGAGTCTGATGCCGACAGAATACCAACCGAAGATTGAGCAAATCTTCGACGGCATTGATACCTCTATCTGGAAACGCAATCCAAATCCTCGGCGCGAGATCGCTGGCCACAAGATTCCCGAGGGCAAGAAAATTGTCACGTACGTCTCGCGAGGTTTCGAATCCATGCGTGGGTTCGACATCTTCATGAAGTCAGCCAAGCAGATCTGTGACGCTCGCGACGACGTCATCTTTCTGTGTGTCGGCTCAGACCGAGTCTGCTACGGAGGCGATCTGAACCGTATCAAGGAAGAGACCTACCGCGAGCACATTCTCAAGCAGGACAACTACGACCTCGACCGATTCATCTTTACCGGCAGAGTCGATCCGCAGGAACTGGTCGACGTCTTCAGCCTGAGCGACCTGCACTACTACCTGACAGTGCCGTTCGTGCTGAGCTGGTCACTGATGAACTCACTGGCCTGCGGCTGCACGGTGCTTGGCTCCGCGACGGCTCCGGTTCAGGAGATGATCAAGCACGGCGAAACCGGCTACACAGCCGACTTCTTCGACGTCGATGGCTTCACCGAAATCGCAATGACGGTGCTCGACGATCCAGAAAAACACCGCCACCTTGGCCAGGCCGGAGCAAAGCTGATCCAGGACGGCTTCAGCCTCGAAAAAATGCTCCCCAAAATGCTCAACCTCTACGAGCAAACAATCGCTACGGCAAAGTAGTCAATAAAGCATGCCCCAGCGACTGCTTGTTGAATAAAGCTGGGGCAAGACCCAAGCTACACAACTGCTCCTACTTTGACCAAGGATCGCGCGTCGCTTGGCGCATGAGACAATGAACAGCAGAATGGGTTGTTTTCCGGTCCCGACTATAGAGCCCCTTGGTAATGAGCGTTTCCAGCCAGTCAGAGCGGCAAGGTGTGTCGATTGTGGCGCTAGGATCGTTCAATCCTGCCATCTTTCACCCTGATTGGTTCGCTCGGCACGGGCTGATTCGCGATGCTGAAGCGGCAGACGCCAATGCGTCGGATGTGAAGGTGGTGAGCCCGGAAGTCACGCTCCTGAAGTCTGAATGGTTCACGCTACAGGCCACCACAGATCGATTTTCGATAGAGACCCGAGATCCTCGCAAGTACCTGCCACTGAAGGATTTGGTGACTGCAACCTTTGGGATTCTTGAGCACACACCGGTTCGTGCCTTTGGTTTCAATAGCAACCAGCAGTTTCAGTTCGATTCGGACAAGGCATGGCACC
>CALDJX010000427.1 GCA_937899075.1 uncultured Planctomyces sp.
CGCGGCCATGCAGGCGCTGCGGTTCATGTGGAAGTACTCAGAAGGCCGCATCGAAAAGTCGCGACTTCGCGCGTCGATGAGAATTCTGCTCGACCGTCCCGAACTGGCTGATCTGGTCATTGCCGACCTCGCTCGCTGGAAAGACTGGGACGTCCAGGACCGCCTGATGGCACTCTACATTCAGGCCCTCGCCTCAGCCCCTGACGAAGAGCAATCGACCGAAGAGCAATCGGCCGAAGAAACACCGACCAAAGCAGTCGCCTCAAAAGACCAGACTGAGAAGGCCGACGCTCTTCCGAAGAAAGATGTTTTCCAGGCCGCCTGGAAAGAAGCGTTCGGCGATCAGAAGTGGGAAGGTGCCGGTTCTCAAGGTGACGCCTTCAACGTCCCTTCCATCAAGCGAGCCATCGTCCGCTACATGCTGGTCAGCACGAAAGACGTCCCTGACGAAGCCACCAGCGGCGAAGAATCCGTCGTCCCTGAGCACGCGAAGAAGGGGCAAAAGTACGTCGACATGCTTCGCAAGCTGGATGAGAAAACGGTCGCCCAGGCCGAACGATTCTTCTTCTTGAAGTAACGTTCGTACGAACGACTTTACAGGGAAAAACTGTTGGGGGTCTCAATCGCTCCGCCATAGCACCCAAGATCCGAATACCCCATGTCATCAGCCATGATGATCACGATGTTGGGTGGGCGAAGTGTTTTCACATCATCGCGTGAATTGGCATCTGCAGCGGACAAAGGCGGCTTTGCTAATGTGGTCAGCCCGAAAAACAGAAGCAGTAAGAGTGAGCAGGTTTTCGTTTCCATGTGGCTGGCCCTTCTGACCGAAGTGATGACCAGTGGCTTGCCGATGAGTAATATTGTGAATCTGCCGGAGACGTGGATTACCCTCAGGATGATTCCCAGGTTCTGCTGAATGAAACCGGTACTCTCGGCAGTTCGTACGTGTCCAAAAACAAAACCGTAGCCTGAACTCTCCGAGTCGGGCCATTCTGATGCCCGACTCGGAGAGGCTGTGAGTTTTTAGTAGGCTGGAACAAGCGCCGCGCAGTTCCGGCAGAGGACATGTCAATAACCATTCGAATTGCCGGAACTGCGCGGTGCTTGTTCCAGCCTACCGCCGGCGAATTGAAAAACTCACAACGTCGGAGAGTCAGGCTACAAAAACACGTAACTGTTTTGGGACAGGAACTTACCGCACCGAAATACGGGCCGGCTCTTCACGAGTTTCCGCTTCCGAAGTATCCGTAAAGACGCTTTCTGAGATGATCCGGTCCGTGACTTCTTCGAGGTAGTCATCCAGGACCTGGGACAATTGGAGATACTCCGGCCACAGCGTCTCGTCCACAAATCGTTTTGACAGTTCTGCCATGACTGTGGTGTGTTTCTGCCGGCGGCGACGGTAAGGAGTAACTCCGTATCGCCGCAGCAGAGCGACGAACAGTTTGCGGGACCACATATCTGGCAATGTAAACTTGAACGTTATCGGCGGATCGACCTGCTCGAAATTTCGCAGACGCTCCCGGAGTTTCCCCATCGCAATTCCGGCGGCGGTGCGTTCTCCCTCATAAGTCGTGCCCGCGAAGATTGCTTCGAGCTTGCGGAGTTTGTCGATGATTTTTTCCGTGTCGGTCATGGGCAATCCCGTTCGATAGACTGAAGGCAGCAAAGGGCCGTGAGTATGTTGAAAGAGACCGTCGTGTCAATTTGACGAGAACCGCGGAGTGCATAATCGCGAAGTGTTTGCGAACTGTGAAAGATTTATGCAGACTGGCGAGCAGAGATCCTGCCTCTGGATTTGAAATCGAATCAACCCCTCAGCCTGCCGTTTCGGATCATGAACTTCGCCTCGCAACCTGAGGACTTATGACGATCCGCCTGCCAACTACTCGCTCGCTCGACTACTCGCTCGCTCGACCAGATCAATGGAGCCATGCCATGAAGCTTTCTGTGATCGTTCCCGTTTTGAATGAGTCTGAGAGTCTGCTGGAACTGACTCAGGAGATTATCTCGACGTGCGAGAAGAACGACATCTCGTTCGAGATCATTTTCATTGATGACGGTTCGACGGA
>CALDJX010000428.1 GCA_937899075.1 uncultured Planctomyces sp.
GCTCACGCTGCCGACGTCGCACTCGGAATTCCTGGCACGCGAGACCGTGACGACGAGCTGACAAAAGCTCGCGCGGCACTCAACTGGGACAAGCATTTCGACTTGAGCTTTGACCCGGACCTCGCACGAGCGCTCCACGACGAAGACCTGGACGTCGACACCGACTTCTGCGCGATGTGCGGACACGACTGGTGCAGCGTCCGCATCTCGAAAGAGATCGAAATGTTCGTCTCAGGCAAAGACGAAGAGTACGCCTGGGACAAAGCCAAGGTCACCGAAGCTTTGAATACGGATCAGCTGGCGATTCTGGAAACTCGCGGAGTGCTTTCTCCGGACGAGATTCACAAACTTGCTTCGAAGACAAAGAAAGCCGTCGGAGCCGACGAATCAAAACCGGACTGCCACAGCGACTACGTCGATCCGGACGAAGCACAGAAGCTCCAGGAACAGGTTACCCCGGCGTAAGGAGTGTGTTCGACTTACGCCTTGATTTCCTGTTAGGTCATTCCCGCGCAGGCGGGAAACCAGAACGATGAAACGCAAAGAAGCCTCGCATCGATCGACGATGCGAGGCTTCGTGCATTCCATGATGGCAACGTGCCGTTTTCGTTAACGACGAGTCGGCTTTTTAACGGGGCTCAACTTCAGTTTCGTCTTATCAACCATCGGGACGACGGGACGGTCACTGCGGAGCTGGCGGTTGTCGGCCGGTCTCATTTCATGGCCGAACCCATTTGGTCCCCAGGGCCCACCCTGCATCAGACTGAACAGACCACCCCCCGATCCGGTTTTTTTTTCCGGCGGAGTCGTCGCTTTCGCCCATCCGTTTTTCATCCCACTCCAGTCCTTGTTCCACCGAGCGGCAATGTCGTCGCCATAATTCGTCCAGAGCATGCCGAGCCCGAAGACTGTCCCCATCGTGAAAATAAAGAGCGCCGCGGATCGCACAAAATCCGACGGCGGCTCGTACATTGGCTCTTCTTGAAAATCCATGTGCAAGTCCCTTCATCAAGACTCAAATTCAAATGGCATTGTTCTGCGATAATGCAGAGGCGAACCCCTCGCAGTAATTGCTCACCACAAATTTGGGACAGCTGTTTGAACTGATGCAAAAACGCAACGATCAACCAGTGCCAGTGTTGCCTCGGCTCAACAATCGGCCCCAAAGCAAACGCAACTTTGAGACCAACCTTAGGTCATGATTTCGATGGCAAATGCTGTTCCGAACATTGGGTCGCAGAATCGATAGTCGAGTTGCCTGCAATCATTGATCAAGTAGACTGCCATTTCGTGATTTCATCCCAGACGTCGGCATGTGACGACGTATTTGCAGCTTGAGGAGTGAAGAAAAGTGAACGATCTGAAGTGTGTCCTGAGTGCAGGTTTTCTCGGTTTGTTTTTTGTCGCAGGCTGCGTGCCGGCACCGTCTTCGAACAGTGGAACCCGTCGCGTTCCGGTTCCGACTGCTCCTGCATCAGAGAATGCGGAATCAGTCACCGATACAAGAACGGAGCCGGGTCCCGACGATCCGGATGCGCAGACCGAGTTCACAGAAACGGCAACTGGCCTGAAATACAAAATCCTTCGAAAAGGTGACGGTGTTAAGCCAACAGCTGCAAACACAGTTTTCTGCCACTATCGAGGTACGCTCGACGACGGATCAGAATTCGACAGCTCATACGGGAAAGAAGCGATCGACTTCCCACTGACCGGAGTGATCGCTGGCTGGACACAAGGCCTGCAGCTGATCGGTGTTGGCGGGAAAATCGAACTCGAAATCCCATACCAGTTGGCTTACGGCGAAGCCGGCAGGCCAGGGTCGATTCCGCCAAAGTCGACGCTGCACTTCATCGTCGAGCTCATCGCCGTTCAGTAGACGATCTCAGAAACACTCGTGAAGAAGCGGTCGTGTCTTGAGACCTCAGAATTCAGGCTCGGCCGACTCGCGTTTGAGTGTGCGATCACCATCTGAGCACTGTGAATGTTCGGCAAGGGTTCGTACAAGAGGGGCGGTTTCATGCAGCTTTCCAGACTGGTCGCCGGTGCGTTGTTCGCTCTGGCGGTTGCTGGCTGCTCTTCCGGCGGCATGGATGTTTCGCCACTCATTGCCCAGGCGTCGGCTGAAGAACCGGCAAAAGCTCCAGAGCAAAGAAAGCCATCGAAAGTGCGATCTCTGGATGAACTTTTACTGTTTCAGCCAACGAAATTTCCAAACGGAGACTGGCAACCGGCCGGACTCAATTTTGCGGACGCCTGGATCACCTCGGGCGACGGCACTCAGATTCACGGCTGGTATTGCCCGGCCGAGAAACCCAAAGCGGTCGTTCTTTATTGCCACGGCAACGGCGGGAATCTTGCCGGCCGAGCATCGACGCTGCAGTTTCTGCAGGAGACGATGGGCGTCTCGATTCTGATCTTCGACTATCGCGGTTACGGCCGCAGCGAAGGAACAGCGACGGTGGCAGGGGCGATCGCCGATGCCAGAGCAGCTCGAACAGAGTTAGCCAAACTCGCAAAGATCAACGAGGCAGACGTCGTCCTGATGGGGCGATCGCTCGGCGGAGCAATCGCCATTCAGCTTGCCGCCGATAATCCGCCGCGTGGACTGATCATCGAAAGTTCGTTCTCGTCCCTGCGCGAAGTGGCGGCCGAGCACTTTCCGAAACTTGCCTGGCTGGTCGCAAAGAACAAGTTGGACTCCGCTCAGGCAATCGCAGAGGTTCGCTGTCCGCTGCTTCAATGCCACGGCGATGCCGACCGGGTCATCTCGTACGACAGCGGCAGGAAGCTGTTTGCGGCGGCGAAGCACCCGAAGCACTTCGTCAGGTTGCCAGAGATCGGCCACAACGATCGCCCGACTCGCGAGTACTACGATGCGATGGAAGACTTTCTGAACGCGCTGCCGAAGTAGTGATTTGCAGGGTAGGTCAAGTGCGGCGTCGGCGTACCGTGTCAAACACAATCATGGTACGCCGGCGCGGTGCTTGACATACCCTACCTTCGGTCAGTGCTCTGATGCTGATTCCAACGCGGCTTCCGACTTTCACTCGGCTCTTTGTGAAACCGGGATGCTTCGCGATTTGGCAGCTTCGGACTTGCCAAGTTTCACGGTGAGGACACCCTCGTTGACCTCGGCAGAGATCTCTTCGTGATTCACCGGGACGGGCATCGGAATCGAGTGCGAAAAATTTCCTTGCGGACGGTGGCTGACGTGAACGATCCAGTTGGCATCGATGTCGGACATGGGATGGCTGCCGTTGATCGTCAGCATGTTGCCAACGATCTTGACGTCGAGGCTCGCTGACGCGACGCCGGGGACGTCCAGCGTGACGATCACGGCGTCGGGCGTCTCGATGACGTCTGCTTGAGGTTGCCATTCTCCAGCTCGAATGCCCATTGCATCGAGTGCTTTTTCGCCACCGTCGCGGAGCCTTACGATCACTCGTTCGAGTTCTTCGCGAATTCGATCGGACGATCCAAACAGTCCGCCGGCTTTTCCAGAATCAGTCACTGCTCACGTCTCCCGCCAGGTCGTTAATAAAAAACTGCCGGAGCGAACGAATCGCCCCGGCAGTGATCGTGCCCCTTCAGGTAACAGCGTGTCAAGCTTTGGTTTCGCAGCGAGCGAACTTCGACCTGACAAACCGTTACGCGTCGTACTTCTGCATGATGTCCATCTCGCCGACTCCAGCCAGTGCCGAGAATCCGCCATCGACAATCGATTCGCCAAGCTTCGTGACGGTTCGGAAATACTTGCCGGACGGCAGTTGGCCTGTGATCTTATTCCGGAGCGTTTGACACAAGGCTTCGGCGGACGCTCGGATGATCTCGTCTTCCTGGCGACCGGCGTAAACGGCCGTGACCAGCATGACGATCTGATCCTGAATCCGCTGCGAAAGATCGGCCATCGCGCACTGGCGGTCTGCCAGTGTCAGCTTGTATTTAAACATCAGGCTGTCGACAGTCAGTCGGCTCTTCTGGAGACGATCCGCTGCCCACTGAGCGTGCGCTGCCAGCTTCGGATCGGACAGCCGAATGTTCGCCCGCTTCGCGCCGCCGAACAATTGCTTCGCCTTCCAGCCAAGATACGGCATCGTCGGACCGGCCAGCGCTATCGCGTGAGCCGGGTTCAACGGATTCGGAGTCTTAATACCCGCCTTGGCCAGCGCCTTGCCGATTGGTTCGAAGTAGGTCGATCCGTGAACTTTGACGAGCGACTTGAAGAACGCCATGCCGAGCATTTCGCCTTCACCCTCGTAGATGCAGGGGGCGAGGAAGTCGTGGACGTTGTCGCCGAACAAGTGCCCTTTCAGGAACGAACGCCCGCCGTGCGTCTTCATGAACAGCTCGATGGCCGCTTCTTTTTGAGACTCGCTGCCGAATATCTTGGCGATGATGCATTCCATCTCGCCGCGGTAGCCTTCGTCGAGCAACCACGAACACCAGTCAGTCAGCGCGTCGCACGCGACGATCAAACCGGCCATGTGACCGACGCGGCGCTGCACAAGCTCGCGAGTGTTGATCTTCGCTCCGTAGGTATTTCGAAACTTCGCCCACGGCAGAATGTTTTTCAGCATGACTCGCATTGTGCCGGCCGCTCCGGCAACAAGTGCAACGCGGCCGCGGTTCAAACCGTGATACGCGATCGTCAATCCGTCGCCGCGGCCGGGGTCGAGCAGGTTCGCAGCGGGAACTCGGAAATTGTTGAATTTCAGACCGTTGTTCCATGAGTGCTGCAGGGCGTAAATCCCGTACGTCACTATCTGAAACTGATCGTTTTCTTCCTTGGGAAGGTCGGCAATCAGCACCGACGGCTTGCCTTCGATCAGACAAACGATCGCGATCGTGCGGCCGGGAATCGCGTTCGTGATGAACAGCTTCTCGCCGTTAACGACGTAATCGTCGCCGTCGAGTTTGGCGGTTGTTCGCAGCGCGGTCAGGTCGGAACCGGCGCCGGGTTCGGTCAACGCGAAAGCCGAGATGCGTTCGCCGCTGGCCAGCTTTGGAAGGATGCGCGACTTCTGCTCGGGAGAACCAAACGCCAGCAGCGGATCAACCGCGCCGATGCAGCCATGAACCGATGCCGTGCCTGCGACCGTGGGATCGACCGTCGCCATACGAGTCAGGAACTTCGCAAAGGCTGAGAACGGTGCACCGCTGCCGCCGTGTTCCTGCGGAACGAGCAATCCCCAGTAGCCAGCGTCGCCCAGGCCACCGAGAAGTTCGGCCGACATCTTGCCGTTTTCATCGTACGCCGTCCCGTTCTCATGCATCGTTCGAGTCAGGTCGATCGACTTTTCCATCACCTGATCGCAGGCGGGCGGCGTCGGAGATTCGTTCGGAGCGAACAGTTCGAGCGGGAAAGTGTCGCCCCACACGGCCTGGTGACAGGGGCTGCCTTCCGTGCGGTACTTCGCCGCGAAGAGTTCTTCGACCTGTTCGTCGGCTCGGTCGATGGCTCCGGTCTTGCGAGCTTCTTCATCGCTCTTGCCGCTGAGCTTCAGAGCCGTTTCAACAAAGTTGTCGGTCCGCGGCTTTTCGGATTCAGGTGCATCCGAGTCTGTATTGCGGGGCGTTGCGTCGGTTGACATCGCGAGGTCCTTTACGCTGGAGTCATCCTGTTCGGACGGGTGGTCCGGTGAGGTAACAGCAGCCAGCCTCGAGACGGGAACGCGGACTGACTCTGCTCCCACGAACCGATTCTTGCGGTCCGTCTGGAAGGGTACCACGATCTGTTGACGTCACAGAAGATGAGTTTTCATAAGGTGATACGTTTAGATCGGGCGGGGGCAACGGCCAAAATCAGCAATACCTGAGGAGCTGGCCAGTTTTAGCCAGATGCACATTCCTCACGTGCCGGCCCAATTTCACTGCGTCATCCAAACGTTCGCGGATGTTCCTACTTTTTCGTCGCCGCTTTTGTGGTGTCGGGCTTTGCGATGTCGGGCTTTGCGATGTCGGGCTTTGCGATGTCGGG
>CALDJX010000429.1 GCA_937899075.1 uncultured Planctomyces sp.
GCGACTGTTTCTGATCTTTGCCGTCGACGTAGATTGGTCGAGGCAACACGGCCACGGTCTTGTACCGCTCATCAATGACGTCGTCGACCATGTCTTCCAGAAACTGACCAGGCGACGCGAGCAGCAGCAGTGACAGCAGGGTTGGATTCACGACGGTCGTCTCCGATTGCCAGAACACAGCGATTTGGTCGGTCGTGGTCGTTGCTGAAGGTTCGCCGGAACCAGCTCCGAAACCGTTTCTTCCATTCGATCGTGAATGGATCAAACTCGAACCAGGCAACTCTACATCGAGACCGCATCGTCCGACGTTTACAAACGTCGCGAAGGCCGAACTATATCGCAGCCACCAGACGGTTTGACACTGCACTTCCGAAGTGGCGTGGTCGCGTCAGCGAGTCGTGATCAGAAATTGCCGTACTGCGGGCCGTAAAAGCGATTGTTGAACTGACCGAAATATCGCCCGCCGTAGTACCGCCGTCCGCGTGGTAGCCCCGGCGTTCCGATGGTTTGAGCGCTTCGAGACTGCGCGTTCCAAGGACGGAAATTGAACAGCCAATGGACGAATCCCGAATCGGATTCGCAGTCGACGGAACATCCGCAAGTGTCGCACGCCGAAGCGGAATTCCATTCCGGCTCGAAGACAGGCTCGTCAGAAGCAACAGCAGCCGTTCCGGCGAAAAGTGTGATTATCACGACGCCAGTGAGCATCTCGCGAATCATATCGAAGTCCCTTTTATAGTTAGCCTCGCGCGACGCGCGGACTCAGCGTCCCTTGTAGCCGGAGATGTCGAGTATCTTTCCGTCAACCACGAATCGAGTCTGCCCGGTCCGACGCGAATACTCGAACAGTTGATCGGCCATTAACGTTGTCGCGGCCGCTTTTCGAAGTGGATCGAGCGTTCTGAATGACGGTCGATTTGTCAGCAGGTCGGCGCTTCGCCCCGGCACTTTGACCGTCGGGTTTGACGGAAAGAACAGCGGGTCGGCCTCATCGACGAACGAGGTCACCTGGGTGTTGACCGTCACTTGATCGTTGGCGTCGTTGCCGCCTGGGTCTTTGACAATCATCCGGTCCTGATCGCTCCGGCGAACGACCAGCTGTGGCGTTGTGCCGTTCAAATCGACAGCCAGCTCTCCCAAAGCAAAAGTCAGCCCGCTGTTGATTTCGGCTCGTTCGTCCGTCAGCGGAGTCGCTCCCTGGATGTTGGGATTCTGTGGGTTCGCACCGACCAGTCCGGAAATCGAAACCGAACTATCGCCAGCGGCCGCAGCACTGGCGGGGTCGGTCAGCCCGTATTGATTGAGCCGGACGACGTACGCGTCGAATTGTGGTATCACGACAGTCTCGGGAGTCACGCCAGTACCCGTATTGATTCCAGTCGTCACCTGACTGGTGGGAGGCGTGCCAACTCCGATCGACCAGAACTGCCGGAACAGCGGGAAGCCATCGCTGAACACAACGCTGACATCGGTCAATGAATGAACCGTCTCGCTGGTGACCGGGTGAATGTTGCCTGGGAAGTTGGCTCCCGCCGCCAAACCGGCTCCGGCAGTGGTCAACATGCCCGCGTTGGTTGCCTGGTTGGCGTCAGTAAACAGTCCGCCCGCTCCGCCCGCAGAAGTCGAGAGCGAGACACTACCCAGTGCCAGATTGATTCCCGACGTTCCCAGCGATACTTGAGTGTTAACTCCACCGCCGCCCTCCGAGTCAGTTTCGGGGACGTCGTCAAACCCTGGCGGCAGCAGATCACCGAGCCCTCGCGTTGCGTCATCAGTAGCAGGCGGCTCAGGCGGTTTTCGATCAAGCTCGTCGTCTTTCTTTTTCTCGTCGTCTTCGTCCTTCTTCTTAGCGTCTTCGGCCAATGGCGGCACCGGCGGGATTGATCCCCCACGTTGAGCCCGACTTACCTGGGCCACCGTGTCAAACTGGAGCTGCTGAACGTTCAGCCGTTCGACGAGACCTGAACCAGGCAGGTCATCGATAAATCCGCTGCCTGCGTGATGGACGACGTGCTGATTGGCGGTGAGGTAGCGTGGGCTGTCTTGCGAGAGGCCGCCGACCTGACGCACGTGTCCTGGACCATTTGCGGCAATCGAATTTTGCGATGAATCATCGACTGGATTGAGTGCGATCGTTTGAGAACTTCCACTTTCGCACACCACTTTAGAGACGGCGCCATCGACAAAATGCTGCACGATGCCTCGTCCAATGCGAGTTGCCGTGCCTTTCGTCTGGACGATTGCCTCAGTTCGCGAGACCGTTCGAATGCTCCCTTGCAAAAGCTCGATGTCAGGCAGCTTCGACGTCCCTTGAAGCTGCAGAAGCGTGTTTTCGCCAAGGTAAATTACCAGGCCGGGCTTCCAGTAAATCGCCGCACTCGAATTCGGCCCCGTTTCAATCACGCTGCCAATCGGCAACTCGTCCTGACGTGCGACCTGTCGAGGCTTGCCGTCAAATTCGAAAGCCACCATACCGCGAGCCATCGTCACGACGACTGAGCAGCAGTTTGAAATCGCCTCATTCGGCGCGAACTCGAACGAGGTGACGTTGTCACTGGTCGAAGCAGGGGCGACCACCACACTGGCGAGTAACATCACCGCATCTCAAACGACGATTGAGGTCAGCTCGGCGGCGAGTTTCCCCTTGTCTGACTTTACCGTGCGAATCGACACTGAGGAGCTGCGGGTTACCAGCCGCAGCGGCAACATTTTGACGGTCCAGCGTGGCGCTAACGCGACGACAGCGGCGTCTCATTCAAAGAACGCAAACGTCGTCCGAGATGACGTCGTACTGACCACGCCGATTGTTCATCCAATTGCCGTTGGCAGCGATGGCGACGTCATGCAGTCATTCTCGTTCCAGCCTGAAGCTGGGAACGAGTTGAGTCCTGGACGCCACACCCTGGTCGTTCGAGCGACCGACGGCGTTGGTAACAGCGCTGACTCAGCAAATATCACCGTGGTCGTCAGCACCGTTGGCGAGCAGACGGCTGGTGCTCCGGGCACGCCAGTTGTGACGGACGTCTACAGTTTCCTCGAAACGTTGACGCCTGGCGCCACGACTCCTTCGGTACAGCCCTGGCAGATGGGCTTTGACAAGACGACTCAAACAATCTGGATCAACACCGAGCTGGGTGGGCAGACTTTTCAGTTTGACCCGGCGACAGGAACGGCGCGAGTCTTTGACCTTACCGGACTCGATACTCAGAACAATGTCGGCACTAACCCGCATGGCATCTTCTTCGATTTTGACACGCACATCACACCGCGCGTCTGGATCGCTCAGCGGAATGCTGGAGGTAGCAATGCCGGGCCGGGAGCCGAAGGTGGAGCAAGCCTGCTGAGTTACGTCGACGTCGCGACGGAGTTGCTCTACACCTATCGCTTTGCTGGTTTGGAATTCGATCTTGGTGGCGCTGCCCCAGTTGAAGCCGAAGATTTCCACGCGGTTCTGGTGGACGACGCCGGCACGATCTGGGTTGTCTCTGACCATCTCAATATGATCCTGGAAATCACATCCAGCACGACCAATCCTGAAGATCGAACTCTGACCATCGTGCCGCATGTGCTGCCGGATGAATTTCAGAGTGACGGCGGACAGGACTTCGACCCACACGGTCTCAAGGTGGTGGTCGATGAACGAACGGGCGAGCGCTACGTCTGGTTTCTCTCAGAAGGCGGCACCGGAAGAATTGGACTGCTTCGACCAGGATTCAAAGATGACGGCAGCGATGCATGGGTCACCTTCGCGGTTGACAGTCAGTTTGAGAACGCGCGCGGAACCTTCGTCGAAATCGACGACGGCGAAACTCCAGGCATTCCTGATGACGACGTGATTATCGGAACGTTTGCCGTAGCACGATCGAGCGGTGGTAGTGGTGGCGGTGGCGGCAAGAATCTGAATCCGGCAACAACGCTGGGAGTCGTTCAGATCATTACTCCCGGAAGTCTGGCGAGCGACCCAACAGAAGACCCCGATAACCCGACCGTTCCTCCGTCGGCAAAATTCTTTGAAATTCCGGCGATCCCAGGAGCGCCGGTCGATCTGGCCGCCGTCAATCAGCCGTACATCGACCGATCCGGTCGCGTTTACTTTATTGACCGGACAGGCTCAGTGGGCCGGTTCCGCCCCGATGAACTCGCCGAGGTCAGCGGTGTCGATCCCGTGCAGCCAATCGTCGCTTTCACAGCCCCACTCAACACAGAGTCGCTGACTCCTGAGGTGCTGGACCTTGCTGGCAAGCGGCGAATCATCAGCGATCCGGTGCCGATCTCAACGTTACTCGATCCAGCTCGTCAGGAAGATCGATCGTTTGTCGACGGGCTCGACCTGTATGAAGTGGCAGAGGAAAACGCGGGTATCAAGAATGCGTCACAAGGGCGAGGTGCGTTTCGCGGTTCCTTGAACGCGTCCAGCGTGCTGTACACATCACTTTCTCAGAACGACGATCTCGCGGTAACCGTCTTTGCTGAAACTGCGAGGCGGCAGGTTTCGGCAGTCAACAGCGACGGCGGCGGACGGATGGTTTTCCAGGTACTGCGGAACGGTAGCCTGGTAATGACTGCTCGGCCCGACGGCGCTTTGTTCGACGAGCAGATTAACCTGACCCGCGAAGTTGTCCTGCGGGGGAACGTCGATCCGGAATCAGTCGCGTTCGACGCGATCGCCTTTGACGGTGACGCATCAGCCGTGCGGGAAGATGACGGCACCGTTCACGTGTTCGGCAAGAACGCCAATAACAACGTGATCGAGTACCGCTTCACACCGACCACCGGCGTCTGGACAACTCACGAACTGGCCACACCTGGTGGCGTTGTGCTGGCTGGTGAGCCGACGGCCTTCATCGATGGAGACCGGGGCGTGGCAGCCGTGGCGACTTCCAGCGATGGCCATCTCATTCTGTTCCGACCTGATGGCTCAACGCTGGATCTCACCGCGCTGGCTGGCGATGTCAACGCCGCCAGAGTTTACGCGTCGGTCGGCATCGTCGACGACGAAGCGGGCGGGCGAATTTACATGTACGGTTCGGACATGAGCGGCTCGGTCGTCGAGTACCGGTTCAACCGAACGGGAGCCATCGCGTCCGGCTTCGCTGCGGAAAAACTGGTCATCAGCAGTGGTGTCCGCGCGGGTTCTCAAACAGCTCGTGATGTGCGGATTCTACAGAGTGTCGAAGCCGTGATTTCTGGTGGCGTACGACACGTCTTTGGAACAGACGGTTCCAGCCGGCTTGTCCATCTGACGGTTGACGGCGATGCGAATGTCACGCTGGCCGAAAATGTGTCGCAACTCATTGCTGATACGACAGTCGATAACACCGTCGACGCAAACGGTGCCAATGTTGATACCAACGGCAATGACCGAGTGTCCGGCTATTTCCCGTTCCAGATGCCGTACGTCGCTCGCGTTTATACCGAACTGGCACCGATCGTTAATCCCGGCGGTTCGCTTTCAGTTTACGGCACCAACGGTGGTGACCTCGTGCTGCTTCAGCAGATTGCTGGCGAGTGGTTCGGAGCGAACCTGTCGAAGGACATCGACCCGACAACGCCCAACGAGTTCACTCCGGCCAACTTTGTCTTCGGAGCCCCGGACGCGTACATCGAAGCCAACGGCGATCGGCACATTCTTCAAATCAACAGCTCAGGTGAAATCGTCGAATACACCTTTGACGCGTCGGAAGTTCAGTTCTCGACGCAGAACATCAATCTCGCCCGAGGCAACAAAATCACCGATCTGCAGAAGGTCGCCGCCCCGCCGGCACCGATGGCGGGGGGCGTTGACGAAGCCATCATCGATAACGGCGACGCCGGCTATTCGCTGTTCGGAACGTCCGACACGTTTACAACGGATGGTTTTACTGGAGACTTCGAAGTGCTGGGCGGTACCGCAGGCCCGCGCAACGGTTCAAACATTGCATCGTGGGAATTCACCGGGCTGACGGCGGGCAACTATCGAGTCTCCGCAACATGGTCGCCAGG
>CALDJX010000430.1 GCA_937899075.1 uncultured Planctomyces sp.
TTTTCAATCACCGCGTCTTTGAGAATGCCGATTTAATTTCACCGCCGTCCCTTACGCGACAAATCGAGTCTTGAAAACTGAGCCCCAAGAATCACTTCCACAACAGGATGATTCTGGAAAGTGGGACTACCGTTACTCGCCATTATGATGAATTCCTGATTCCCAAATGCGCCGCCACGGATTATTTCCCAAGGCGGAATCAGTGTCTAGACGACTAACGCAACAGAGTGGTTCACTTGTAGATGGAACGGTTGCTGATTCGCAAAAGAAATCAGAACGGAAGGTGACATTTGGCGGAGAATTATGCAACCGGCAAGGACATCAGCATGGCTGGTGGTTCGATGGCGGGATGCTGGTCGTCTTCCGGGGCGAGGACGGTGTCTACCAGGAAGTAGAGGAGCTGACGGAGTTTTTCGTTGTCGACGTTGTCGGCCAGAGTTTCGGCGCGGGCTCGGGATTTTTCGACCAGAGCGTCGGCCTTTTCGAAGACTCCGGTTTCCTCGAACAGACGCTTCAAACGAGGGCCGCGGAATTCGTCGGTCGACGTCATGTCGATGATGTCCTGCAACTCCGCACGTTGTTCAGGAGTGGCCGCGTCGATCGCCAAGGCCAGCATCACTGTTGGCCGCAACGCTTGAGCATCCTGACCGGAAACCAGTTTGTTGTTGCTGTCGCCTCGCCAGTCTTTCAGATCGTTCAGAACCTGAAAGCCGACTCCCAGGTGACGGCAGAACGAAGGGACGAGCTCTTCGTACTTATCCATCGGGCCAGCCATGCGGAGGCCTGAGTACAACGCGGCTTCGAAAGCCGGCGATGTTTTCAGAGCGTAAATCTGCAACGCGTCGAGCGGCGTGAGTTCCAAGGTCGGACGCTGCTGCCAGGCCATTTCCGCTCCCTGGCCATCACACAGCTTGATATGAGCCTGAGACATCCGGTCGGTGACGTCGCACGCGACTTCCGCTCCGAAGTCGGCTCGGCAGGAATTCAACAGTCGGTAACCCAGACCGATCAGGTGGTCGCCCACGTTGATGGCGGTGCCGAGGTCGTATTCACGGTGCAGCGTTTCGCGACCGTAGCGATACATATCGTCGTCTTCGATGTCGTCGTGAACGAGCGACGCTTTGTGGAACGCTTCGATCGACATGGCGACTCGTGCAACGCCATCCGGCACTGGCAGGCGGTCGACTTTTTCGAGGTTCGTTTTCTGAAGCTCTCCGCCGGTCATCGCATCGTAAGCGGCCAGCGTGATGAACGGTCGGAATCGTTTACCGCCATTCTGCAACCAGTCGTAGGCCAGCTTTTCTGTAAAGGCGATCGGCGATTCAATCTTTGCCAGATCCTTCGTGCGGATTCTTGGCAGCAACCGGTCGAAGTCATTTTCGAAGATGAAATTCGACGCTCGAAGCGCCGGCAGGAAACTGGGGGTTTCAGGCTCGTCCATTGGTTCGTACTGGTCGATGACTTCCCAGATCCATGACTGGTCCAGCGTGGTATTTTTGCAATCGCCCGAATGCAGCGGGACGGCGTACGACGGAACGCCCGCGATCAGAATTTTGTCGATCGCTTTTTCCAACACGTTCAAGCAGGCGACGCCCAGAATGCCGTCGATGTAGCCGCTGACGATGATCTTCAGAACGATCGGCGAGCCTTCAGCGACGAGCACCTTATAGCCAAGCTTCTCGGCCTTACCTTTGTAGTCGGCGATCGAGCAGGCGCCGCAGGTTTCGCAGTCGAGACCGAAATCGTCGTAGTCGGCCGGGCAACCTTCCGCGTGTTTCAGGCAGTGAGGCAGCAGCAGCATGCGCCGTTCGAACGGGATCGCCAGAAACTGTCGCTTCCAGAAGAAGTTGCCGATCAACACCGCCACGAAGCCGGTGTACTTTTCGGGCAACGACATCTGGTTGAGCAGTTGCCGAGCCCAGTCTTCGAGTTCGGCTTTGTTGAAATTGCGGCTGCGGTCGAGCGTTTTGGCGAACTCTTCGCAGGCCGCTTTGACCTTTTCGCGCAGCTCAAGCGTGTCGGGCACTTCCTTGAGATGGCTGGTGCTCTTCCGCTGGCGGCGGCGTTTCACCGGAGCCTCATCGTCCACGAACGTAATCTCGTCGGTCTGTGCTTCTTCCGAGGAGTTGGCGGCACGCGTATCGGCAGATGCGATGGACACGTTGTGCTCCTATCGTGAAGTCCGCAGACGAAACCGACTCCATTCGGCCGCGGGCGGTATTGGTATTTTTGAGAAGGACACGCGCGCCTTGCGCGAATCATTCCGTACTACGAACAATTTAAAGTTTTAGTTCCTACGCGTGTCTGAAGTCTCACGCGAAGGCGCTAAGCCGCGAAGGGAAAAAAGGCATGTTTCTTCGCGGCTTAGCGCCTTCGCGTGAAAAAGTCAGTCTGACGAGATTCCAAACCGGGAATCACGACGCAAACGCCGAGACTTAACCAGGTAGTCTGAACTGAACTGGGGAGAGCCGACACAGGATTGTGAGGCTCCAATCAGGCAGGACTCGATTCCGAAATCTCAACCGCCCGGCGTAACGCCGAGACAGCAAAAATCAGCGGATAGAGGCTTTCAAAATACCATAATCGAGCGAAATAGAAACCGATCGGTGTCGGCACAGAGACAGATCCGTCAACGACCTTATCGATTAACCAGCTAATCCCGTCAAACGCGTTCTTTCGATAAGAATCGAATTCAAGCAGCACTTCAACCGCGAGGGCTGTTTCCTCGACCGAAGGGGCGATTCCAGCGTCCCCGCCCCAACCGCGAGGGGTCGAGGGACGAGGGTCAAGGGACGAGGGCTTCTCCTGCTCAGGCTCCTGGACCGAAGCCAGCCATGCAGCCGCTTTTTGAGCTTCCGGAGCGTCCAGCATTCCGAGGTCGCGATAAGCCATGAGTACGCGAGAAGTTCCGTACACAGAATTCTCGTCATTTTCGGCAAACTGGTTTCCGAACCACAGCGGCACCCACGAACCATTGGGACGTTGGACACGCTTGAGAAACACCAGTCCGGACTCGATTGCCCTGACCGCTCGCCGCATCTGCTGCTCGTTTCGAGGCTCCGTGTCGAACGTTTCTCCCGTATCCAATTCCAGTTTGAATCGCTCGGATTCTGCAAGGCTCGACGCCAGCCACCACGCCTTCCACTGATTGTGGGAGTAATCTCGCGGCTTCCCGTCGCAAAGCCACTGAGCAATCGCACGTAAACAGTGTGCGGTAATGTCTGCCGAACTTCGGTCAAACGGCAGCGTTCCCCAGCCTCGACAGAACGTCGGAAATCCACCGTCGCGGTTCTGCAGGTTGAGTAACCACGCTGCCCCGTTTTCGACAGGGCCAGCGTCGCCGGGGTCTGCGGACAGGGTTTGTGTTTCCGATTTCTCACGCGAAGGCGCGAAGGCGCGAAGATCTGACCGAACTCTTCGCGTCTTCGCGTCTTCGCGTGAATCCCTTTCCTGTTGTGATCTGGCGAGTTTCTGCAGAGCCAGCATCGCTCCGGGTGTGTCGTCGGCGTCGGGTACTCCACCGGGGAGGTCGGTCCAGGCCCAGCCTCCGGGGGCGGCATTCGTGAAGGGATGCACCTCTTTGTACTGCTGATCGAGCAGCCATTTTGAAAGTCCAGAACGCAGGTCGTCGGGAACATGTTCTTTCAGCGCGTTGACCGACAGCGTGGTGACCCATGTTGCGAGGTTCGTGTCGATCGGCCAGCTTCCGTCGGGACGAGCAGACTCGCACAAGAAGCGGACGGCACGCTTCACAACGACGTGATCAGCGAGTCCTTTTCCTGCGAGACTCATTGTGACGAAACTCGTCAGCGGTGCTGCTTCCAGAAAGCCTCCGTTTGGCGGCTGGATCCGATCCAGCACGCGCAGGCTTTTCTTGATGGCAAGGTTGCGAATGAACCGGATGATCGGATTCCAACTCGGTCGATGGTGATGCTTCACCTGACCGATCGCGATCAGAGCCGGCAGCGCATAACTGACGACCGGCAACCTGATCGTGCTGTAAAACTTCGCGGGCAGACACGCCAGTTCGAACGGCAGCGACGTGACCTCTTTCCAGTCAACCAGCCCGGCGAGCGCGCAGTGAGTCAGAATCGGAACGGAGAACGTTTTGTCTTTTCCATACCGCGCGACCACCGCCGGCACTCCGCCTTTTTCGTCGATGTGCGCCTTTGCTTTTTCGACCTGCTCAGCAAACTCGTCCGCCGTTCCCGTTGCATGAAACACGGCGTGAGTCAGCATGGTCGTCGAAATGTTGCTGATGCTTTTGACGGTGTCTCCCCAGCCGCCGTCGTCGTTCTGATGCTCAGCCAGCCAGTTCAACCCGCCTCGGATTAACGCTGCGAAATCAGCTTCCAGGGAATAGTCCGCCGCAGTTCGTCCTGCATTGCAAACCTGCTGAAGAGCCATCACGGCAGTCGCCGTCGACAGCGCCGAGGTCGACAACTCACCTTCCCAATGAGGCAACTCACCGGGTTCGTTCCGACATTCTGCAAGCAGCAGATCTTTCGCTGTTTGAAATGCGGATGTGAGCTGTTCGTGGTCAATCATTGGACGCCGTAGAGTGGGCACCGCCCACCAGAAGTTGAGTAGGCTGGGTCGAGACCCAGCTTGAGATCATTGCTGGGACGTGTCCCAGCCTACAATGCTGCCGCGAACTGGCGGACGGTGCCCACTCTACAAAGCGCGGATGATTGCTGCAGCGCTCTGCCCAATGGCCGTTCGGTTTACAGTCAGAGCGGTCAGGTTTCGCAACGGCTTTGGACCGTCATGCACGACGTTGAGACGGCAACGCGGGTCGGGAATTTTATAGTTCAACGTTGCTGGCAAGGTTTCGTTCCGAAGAGCCAGCAGACTGCCCGCAAGTTCTACCGCCCCGGAACCTGCATCGAAATGGCCGAAATAACTCTTGAGAGCCGTCACGGGAATTCGCCGCGTCGCGTCACCGAGTCCCCAGTAGTAGCCTCGTGCTTCGACCAGGTCATCGCGCTGCGTGCTCTTGCCATGCGCATTGATGTGTCCGATCTGGTCGGGTTCGATTTTCGACCGTCGAAGCGCCGCCTGAATCGATCGAGCAATCCCTCGGCCATCCGAACCGTTTGCATGACCTGATCCGTCGCAGCCCGCTCCAACGCCGAGCACTTCCGCGTAAATATTCGCAGCGCGAGCGACGGCGTGTTCGTAACGTTCGACGACAAACGCCGCCGCGCCTTCTCCAACGATCGCCCCGTCGCGAGTCACGTCAAACGGTCGGCACGCGTGTTCCGGATCGTCGTCTCGATGCGACAGGCTTTCGAACAGGTTGAACTTGGTCAGGTCGACCGGGTGGATGTTCGAACTGCACGCGCCCACGATCATGGCATCCGCGGCTCCGCGCTCGATGACGCGCACGGCCTCGCCAAGAGCCAGCAGCGCCGAAGCATCGCGGCAGGTGATCGTGTTGTTCGGTCCCTGAGCATCATGCTCGATGGCGACGTGACAGGCCGGCATGTTTGGGAGTTGCTTGAGCAACCACAGCGGCGCGATTTCTCCGAGGCTGTCTTCGCCCCACCGAGTGAATTCAACCTTGTCGCCACTAAGAGTTTTCGACACGGCTTCGACCAGTTCTTCCGGGCGAGACGAAATGCGGCCGCAACCGTAAACAACTCCCAGCCGCGTCGGGTCAATCGCGCCGTCGGCCAGCGATGCGTCCCGCATGGCCATCGAAGCAGCGGTCACTCCAAGCTGAATGTCGCGAGACATCACCTTGATAAACTTTTTGCAGTAGATGTGATCTTCGGGATCGAAGTCGCGAATCTCGGCCGCCAGCTTCGACGGGTATCCGGCGCTGGGAATCGATTCGAGTAACCCGATACCTGATCGGCCGGCTTTGAGACTCTCCCAGAACGCCGCATTGCCAATCCCGTTCGGCGCAACCGTGCCCATTCCGGTAATGACAACTCGAGTTTGTTCGGGCACCCAGACCATTTGCGCAATTTCAGTCCGCTAATCCCTGACGCAAGAGCACCAACGGGCACTCAGACATCGCAGACAATCCGCAACCCATCCACAAAATGCTTCTCGCAAAACGTCTACCTGCGAACCGGAAACCGGCGCAAATCCAGACAACAACTTCGCGAAAATTGCATTCCGTGTTCGACGCCACGGGACCCAGCTACCGACTTTAGAAAGCTCTTCGACCAAAGGCTTTGCATCCCGCATGACACCACCGGACCCACTCACGGTGGCTTCGTCAGGAAATCGCAGAGCCGACCGGGATTACACTCCTGAGTTCCGGCGGTGTCAAGCAGCGTGGCCGGCAAGTGAAAAGACAACGCGCGAAACTGCCAGACCCGAAGTCGCCACCGCTACGAAAGAACGATTTGTCGCCCCCCCCCTGCCGAGTTCGAACAAGTGTCCCGAAATTGTCAAGTGGCCATTTTGGAAATTGTGTTTTTGTTCGGACAACCGCGGCGTAAGCTGGGCTTTTTCGATTTCGGTCCGCATCGACCATCGGTTCTCGCCTTCCTGATTTTCTCGCGAGGCCAGTTCAGCTCGGTGCTACACATCACTTCGGAGCGTTCGTTCCGGCCAGCGTCGATCCATTCTTATCTGGCCTGATTAATCGAGGCCGCGTTTTCACACTCCTCACTTGCTGGACCGCGTCCATGGTTTTCGACCTTGATGAAAACGAGAAAACGAAAGTTCTTCTCAATCGAATCATGCTGATTGAGGAAGACGTCGCAGCCGTCGAAGAAATCAAGAAGCTGTTGACCGAGAAAGGCTTTCAAGTCTCCGTCGCGCGAGACGGCGGTCAGGCTCAAGGCACCATCCGAATGCACCCGCCCGACCTGATTCTGATGCAGGTCATTCTGCCCGGCGAGAGCGGCTTCGAAATCTGCGAGAAGGTCAAAGAGAACTACCCTCGTGTTCCCATTCTCTTCTATTCAGAAGTTTCGCTGGACTCGGCCGTCAACCTTGGTGAACGAGTCGGCGGCGACGGGTACCTCATCAAGCCCGCGTCCCCCGAAAAACTGCTAGCCACGATGCAGCAGGTCGCCGAAGCCGTCTGGCAACAGGCTCAGGAAGACGACGACGGCGATACGCCGGAAGACGGCTACATCAAATTCCGATGCACGTGCGGGCAAAGGTTCAAAGAGAAATACGAGAACCGTGGCAAGTACACAACGTGCGAAGGCTGCCAGAGTCGCACCAGAATTCCAAACAAAAGCTTCCACGAGTATCTGCGCGACGAATCGACCGGCGACGAAGACACGTCGTCGACCGGGCTGCAGCCTCTGAAGTTTGTGACCGTGAAGTGCCCTGGCTGCCAGACCTTCTACAAGCTCGGCAATGTGCAGGGCGATTGGCGAAAATGTCCGCGCTGCGAACACGTTCACACCGGATCGCTGTCGATCGTGGGCGCGCCGATGTCTCGCGCGGCACTCGAAAGTTCGCTCCGCGTGTTGCGTATCCTCAACGGAAAAAGCAAAGGCAAGAAGTTAATGTTGCCCGAGCGGGAGATCGTGTTCGGCAAGGACGAAAGCTGCGACATTCGCCACGGTTCAAAAACAGTCAGCGGCAGGCATTGCACACTTGAACCAACAGAGTTGGGAATTCGAGTGCGCGATCTTGGCAGCAAGCGTGGCACGTTCATCGACGAAGAGCGAGTCACGGACGAAGGCCTCGTCAAAGCGGGAGGCGTTTTGCAAATAGGCGACCTGAAGTTTCGCCTGGTTGGCGAAGACCTTTCCGTGGAAGAAGAAATGCAGCGAGTTCAGAAGTGGTCCGAGCAGGAACAGAAAGCGCGTGACCGCGGCGTCAGAATGATTGAGGCCGGCAAGGAAACCGCCGCCGAAGCCGCGCAGGTCATTCAACAATACTGGAACATCATGCGAATGCGGGCGACGGGGGAAGCAGTCCCCGAAGCGGTTGGAAGTTCGGAAAAATAGTCAGCCCCGTAGAATTGATCGCGGACGAACGTGCAATCGCGTGAAGGGAAATCGTGCGCTGCTGATTTTACACCCGCATATTCAGCCACAGCGCAAAGAAATGCCCCGCGACGAATCATTCGTCGCGGGGCATCTTTGCTACAGCGTTGTGAGGTCTCTTCAGCTTGAAACGTTGGCCGCCGCTATTTGACAGCAACCGGCAGCCAGGGTTTCGACTCTTTTCGTCAGCTTACGAGCAGCAGCTGTTGCAGCGCGATTTGCATGGAGCAGGCTTGCAGGCGTTGCAAGGTGCTGCAGGCTGACAAGCGTTGCACGAAGCTGGTGCCGGCACGCAGACTTTTTCTGTAACGGTCTTTTCGACCATTCGGCAAACCTGCACGTCAACTTCTTCTTGGACTTCGACAGGAACGCAACGCGTTTCTTTGATCGTCTTCTTAGTCGGGACGCATTCCCAACGGCAGACGGTCTCGTCAACAGTCTTCGTCTTAGCAACCCACTCAGAGTAATTGACTTTCTTAGTCACTTCTTCCCAGGTGGTTTCGCAGACTTTACGAGTTCCGGTCTTCTCTTCCTGAGCCCAGCCGCAAACGTCGTAAGTGTACTCTTCATCTTCTTCGACCCACTCGCAAACTTTTCGAGTTCCGGTCTTCTTTACAGGCTTCTGAACACAGACCTTAACTTCGCGAGTTTTTTCGGCCTTGTGACATTCGTGAACAGTGTATTCGACGTCTTTTTCGA
>CALDJX010000431.1 GCA_937899075.1 uncultured Planctomyces sp.
TCGGCTTCAAATCGTACATGTCGAGATGGCTTGGTCCTCCAGCCAGCCAGACAAGGATCACGGACTTCTTTCGGACGGGCTTTCCTTCCGCAGCAGCGGCATGCTGTTCCCGCAGCAGATTCGGAAGGGTCATGCCAGCAAGGCCGAGCGATCCGACTTTCAGCACGCTTCGCCGCGACGTGGGATTGCAGAATTCAAGCATGATATTGCCTTTGTATGAACGTAGGGCCGGTTTCCACCGGCCGAAGTCCGAAGTATTGGCCGGTAGGAACCGGCCCCGCATTTTAATGGTTAAACAGGAATTCTTTGCTGTTGACGATCGTCCATAAGACGTCTTCAAGCGCCTTCCTTTTGTCTTCCTGAGATTCGACGTACTTGACCGTTGTTTCGAATTCTTTGCTGTGAGGATGCCGGGCGAACGCGCTGAGATAGATCTCGTCAATCTTGTCAGGTATCGGCTTTTCTGCGCTCGCGAGTTTTGCGATTCGTCCTTTGCCGTCGGCGAGCTTGTTCTCCAGCTCATCCGAATTTGCCAGTAACAACACCTGTGCCAGCGTCGCCCCGCTGGAGCGTTCGCACTCGCAGCCCGACACACGTTTCGGTCGGTCGAACGTGTCAAGGAAGTAGGAGCCGAATCCTTCGTGCGGCAGGTCCACTGCGCGAGCGGAATCGGCGATGTTCCCAAAGCGAGTCTTCGTGCCCGTCGTCTGATCGACGGCGTCCAGAAGAACTTCGGCGATCAATCGTCGAGCGTAGAAACGAGCGAAGTTCTGACGATCGTCTTTGTTGCGTTCGGTCGGCGCGGACGACAACTGATACACACGACTGTTGACCAGAGTCTGCACAATGTGCCGCACATCGAATTTGTGATCGATGAAATCTTCCGCCAGAGCGTCAAGCAGTTCGGGATTCGAAGGCGGATTGCTTTCCCGCATGTCGTCAACTTCGTCGACAAGTCCGCGGCCCATGAAGTGTCCCCACAACCGATTAACCAGGATGCGTGCGAAGAATGGATTGTCTGGCTGCGACATCCAGTCGACGAGTGCATGCCGCGGATCGTCTTCCGGAGTGAACTTGCCATATTCACCGTCAAGGAATTTCGGCTCCGGTACTTTGCCCGTCAGCGGATTCTTCTCGCCGGTTGTCACTTTGGATGAGGCAAAGTACGGAGGCGGCTGTCCAAAGCTCTTACGTCCCAGACGAGTAAAGAAACCGGCCAGTCCGTAGTAGTCTTCCTGCCCCCATCGCTCGTAAGGATGGTGATGACACCGGGCACACTGCAGCCGGATCCCCAGGAACACCTGAGCTGTATCGGCAGTGACCGAATGCAACTGATCGTCGCGAGTCTGCCAGTACCAGTTGATGGCTGGAGCGTCCTGCCACTCACCGGCCGCCGCCACGACTCCTCGGACGAATTCGTCGTACGGACGGTTGCGGGCGATCATGTCCTTGATCCAGTTGTGAAACGCGTAAGACGCCTGATCGGATCCGGCGAGCTTCGAGTTCCTCAGGATCGCTCCCCACCGCATCGCGAAGTACGCGGGATAGTCGGGTGAATCGAGCAGCCGATCGATCGCCAGCCGTCGCTTGCTGCCGGACTTGTCTTCCAGAAACGCTACGGTCTCTTTGACTGTCGGCAGTCGCCCACAAAGATCGACCGTGACTCGTCTGAGAAAAGTCGCATCGTCACTGGGGGGCGATGGCTGCAGCCCCAGCTTCATCCATTTCGCAGCGGCGAGTTCGTCGACGTAATTGTTCGGAGCAAACTCAGGAATCGAATCCAGACTTTCCCCGTGCGGAACAATGGCCTGGAACACAGCCACATGCCCAACATATCGAGCCATAATTGCGGCCTCACCGCTTTGCCCGGTGGCGGTTACGAATCCGTCTTCATCGACGCCAGCGACGGGATCGAGATTACTGGAGAACTCGGACTGCCGAGTGACATCACGACGGGAACCGTCGCTGTACTCAGCAGTCACTGCCAGTTGCTGTTGCCCGTCGCGACTGAGCACCCGCTCCGTGGGCGTCACGTGGAGCTTCACAACGCGCGGCGAATCCGGAGACGACGCGGGAGCACCAAGTTCGATCCACCGCTGGATGAACTGACCGGCTTCACTGTCGCGATCAAATCGCGAGCCGCCCCCGTGAGGACTGGTGCCCGTCGCCTTAGCCAGCAACATGCTGCGGCTGGTTGATGTCGCGAAGATGCGTCGCCCGCGGCCCTCTTTCGCGATCGCGTCGTAATCGAAGTCGTTGTCGAATCCGAAAAGCGACAACTGAAAACCGTTCTGACCTCCAGCCTTTCCGTGACACCCGCCTGAGTTGCAACCATACCGGCTGAGGATCGGGACAATGTCCGACACAAAGTCGACCGGACGTCCGTTCTTCATCCCCGAAACATTAACCGGCACGCTGGCAGTGAGACCGCCGACCTTCACATCGATATTTGTCGCTCCATCCGACAGCGGAATGACATGTCCCGCCTTATCGACGGTGACGATGTTTGCGTCGCGACTGCTGTACGAAGCAGTTCGAGTCGCGTCCCGCCCGTTGGTATCGACAAGAATCTGCTGCCGAGCCATCCCGTCAGTCAGCAGGATCTGCGACGGATAAATCTCAATCTCATCGGCCGCACTGGCCACCGACCCGCTGGCTCCCACACAAAACACAAACAGGCAATGCATGAACAGAGCCGTCATGCCGAACGCTCTCAGGGAGCGCAAACAGTTTCGTGCCATGCGAGTTACTCAAAAAGGGGCGGGAGTTTGAAGGAGGGATCGAGGAGTCGAATAAGAGGCTGCCTATGCTACCAGGTGATCTGACACCGGGCAATTTCGGCCACCCCGGTGAAGTCGAACGGGTGCCGGTGGCAAAACGGTCTCTGTAAACACTGATCAATGTTTTGCGAATTCATTCACCTGACCATCTACTAATTAATCTGCACAGTGAGTGTCACGGGCGTCGTTGTAAGCTTTACTCGGGGGACGGAAACAACTCCAGCTTTGCCCGTTTGCGTGTCGCCGCTTGACGCGCCGAACGTCCAACGGACAGTCGTTTCCGGGGCGATCTTCAGCTTCTGGAGCCGACGCAGACTGACATCGACTATCGCCTCCATAGGGATTTCGAAGGTTGTCTTCAGGTCTCGCGGACTTACGATGAAGAGTGACATTTCGATTTTCTCTGCCGTCTCAACAACGTCTTTCCATCGAAAGAATGCGTTGACCTGTCCGGGTTTCTTACTGTCAACGTGATCCGGCCAGGGCAGCGGGTCATTGGCCGAGGCGTTCGTGAAAACGGGATAGGCCTCGTTCTTTTTGACGCTCAGCCAGTCGAACGAATTGATCAGATCGTTCACCTTCAGAATGTTGGCGTGGTTGTTCGCATGACCGAACGGCCCCCAGTACATGATCAGTGGATACTTGCGATTATTCATCGCCGCGAAAAAGCCGTCGTGGCCTTTCGACCAGCCGTCGTTCTGGCCCGAGTAGTCGATGACGATTGGCGGGTCCGGCAGAGTCACATTTCCCGGCAACGTATGGGGCGGAAAGTACATCCGGTTGGAAACGTGCTCGACCTTCGCAGGGACGTTCGCTTTGATCGCGGCAAACACATCTCCGTGTCGCACGCCGATGCCGAGCGTACCGCTCCCGCCCATTGAATTCCCACACAGGTAAACACGGTTCTCGTCGATGCCGTATTCCTGAGTGACCCACTTGACGGTGTCGATGACCCGTTTGTCGACGGGGCTGACTTCTGAGCCTTTGTACTTATTGCTGCCCCACCACCAGTCACCCTGGTTGGCTCGGCAGTCCAGATACAGCGCAAAGAAACCAGGCGGCGCATGGTAGATGTCGTGATTACCCACTTGAGTCGTACACGCC
>CALDJX010000432.1 GCA_937899075.1 uncultured Planctomyces sp.
GTGCGAGGTGGATCCGTTTCTTTAGTGAAAGGCAGCGCCGCTACCTTCACGGCAACGGCCAGTCGAAAACTGACGACGGCTTCAATCGCTGGACAATCGATTTCGCCAGTTGAAGCAACCATCGTCAGTCCCTCACAGAAAGTTGACGCCGACAGGAAAGTGATCTTCGAATGGACCGACGAGTACGGACTCACCGGCAAAGAACCGTTCACACTGACGATCAAGTCGCTGGACGACGAAGTGCCAGCAATCTCCTGCGTCGATCTGCCTCGTCGCAAAGTCGTGCTCGACAGCGAGCAACTTACTTTCACCGTGCATGCTCAGGATGATTTCGGTGTTAAACGAGTCGGCATGGTGTGGCAGGGTCTCGACGAAACGAACTTCTCGAATCCCGCAAAGGGCGAGCGAATTATTTCGGCGGGCGGACCTGACAAAGAACAGATGGAACTGGCCGGAACATTTACCGCCAGCTCGCTGGGCATCGAGCCGCAGCCGATCGAAGTTCGACTCTTTGCCGAAGACTACTTCCCTGGTCGCGAACGCGTTTACTCGCCGCCGTACCTGCTGTACGTGCTCAACGCCGAGCAGCACGCCATCTGGCTGACCGAACAACTCAGCAAGTGGCACCGGCAGTCTCTGGATGTCCGCGATCGAGAACTGCAGCTCTACGAAAAGAACAAAGAACTGCGAGCACTGACTGCCGATGAGATCACTCAACCGGAGAACCGCCGACGCATCGAAACTCAAGCGGCCGCTGAGCGAGTCAACGGCCGGCGACTGTCCGGCCTCTCGGACAGCGGGCAGGAGTTAATCAAGCAGGCCATGAGGAATCCGGAGTTCGGTGTCGGTCACCTGGAAAAATGGGCGGAAATGCTGCAGATTCTCAAAGACATTTCTTCTAACCGAATGCCGACCGTCGCCGACATGCTCCAGCAGGCGTCCGAGGCTCCGAAGCTGGCTCAGAATTCCCCGAGCAGCAATGCTCCAAAGGCGGGAATGGTTCGAAACTCGGCCTCAGGAGACTCGCCACCGGATTCAGGCGAAGAGCCTGACAAGAAGAAGCCAAACGTGCCGGGCGTTGTGGACGTCGAGTCGTCACATCAACCGCTCGACAAGAAACCAGGCGAGGAAGACAAGCCGCCCGGAAGCAAAGGAACGCCGCGTCTAACGCTAGCAACTACGACGCTGATTGGTGGAGGCCAGAAGGGGGACGACTCGTGCCCGGTCAGCGACAAAGTGGAAGAGGCCGTTGAAGAGCAACGTGACCTGCTGGCCGAATTTGAAAAGATCGCCGACGAGCTGAATCAGTTACTCGCAAATCTCGAAGGCAGCACGCTGGTCAAACGCCTGAAAGCGGCCTCGCGGACTCAGTACAAAATCGCCGGTCGCATCGGCGACGAAGTGGCGACTTCATTTGGAGTCGCTCCTAAGGCCGCGAAGTCGGAACAGAAGAAGCTGTTTGCAGAACTCTCAAAAATCGAAGAGACCAACACCCTGGACGTGTCCAACATCATGGACGACATGGACGCGTACTTTGAGCGTCGACGCTTTACACAGTTTAAAACGGTCCTCGACGAAATGAAGACTGAGGACGTGCTGGGAGCACTGCGGCAACTCGGCGACGACCTGCCCAAAGAATCGGGCCTGTCGATCGCTCAGTGCGAATTCTGGTCGGACACGTTTGATCGCTGGGCGGAAGACCTGGTCGAACCCGCTTCGGGCGGCACGTGACCTGGCTCCAAATCGGCCGGCAGTTTGCCGCCATCAATCGTGCTGGAAGTGCTGCTGATTCTGGAAGCCGAAGTCAACCTGCGAGACGCAACGCGCGTCGCCGAACAGGCTCGACCGGCAGTCAAACGCGACGAATACGTGACTCAAGCGGAAGAACTTTCTAACACACAGGATGAACTTCGTGATCGAGTCGACCACGTCATTGAGCGAATCGGAGAGCTGCCCGACGCGGCTGCGAATTTCGGAAAAGAACTGCGACTTCTCGGCGCGGTTTCGCAAGTCATGACGGAAGCGACAGACATTCTTTCCCAACCGGATACTGGTAAGCCGGCAATCGCTGCCGAAACCGAAGCCATCGAACTGCTGCTTCAATCTAAACGGATCAATCCGAAAGGAGGCGGTGGAAGCGGAGCATCTCCCGGAGGCGGCGGAGGTGGGACGACGACAGATTCTGCGCTCGCGCTGGTCGGCAGCGGCAGCAACGAAAAAGAAGTCAAAGAGACTCGCGGCGTAACTCAAGCAACCGGCGAATCAGGCGCGTCATTCCCCGAAGAGTTCCGGTCAGGCCTCGACGAATTCTTTAACCGACTCGACAAGGATTACACCCGTCAGTGATCTCGTCCTTCCACTTCGTTTGGTGAAATGAGAACCGATCGATGATCAGAGAACTTAAGAATCGAAAACAGAATCGAATGTCGTACACGCCCGCGGTGCTCGCAGCGTTGTTGACGTTGCTGACAGCGCAGGCCGCCGATGCATTCCCTGTCGATTTCATACTGAATGCCCCTGGCGATCGTAAGCAGGCCGAACCTGAAGAAGTACAGGATGTCAAAGAGGCCGCTGCCGATGCGAAAGAGGCAGACGATTCGCAACCGGTTGCCGCCGAAGCAAACCCCGTTAAGCGGGGAATCGTCCGCGAGAAAGCGGCTGTCGTTGCGGAGGGTGCTGCCGAAGCGGCAGAAGAAGTCGGACAGGTTCTTGGAGAGCTGATCAGCGGCCTGTTCGGACGTGGACGAGGCAACCCGGCAGTAGTAGGAGATGTGAATCTGAATGGAAACGCCCTCAACCAGTTCGAAGCTCAATATGGTCGCCACTTCGACCAGGTGGTCAAAACCGAATTGCACTTCATCCGGCTCGTCTGTCAGCTAACTCGCGAGCAGTACGACGCGATGGCCAGTGACGGAAAATTGATTCGAACCAAAACCATCAACAAGTTTGCACTGTTGCAACAAGGGATGAATCGTGGAATCCAATCATCGAGCGACCACGACACGCGCAAGCCGATTGCTGACGGCCTGCTTGAGTCGGCGAAGCGGCACCTCAAACCGGACCAGGTCGCGAAGTACGAAAGTGAACTGGCCGAGCGGAATAACGCGAAGAAAGAGGTCAGCGTCTTGACGACCGCTGCCAAAGTTGACCGAAAGCTCGTTCTCAATACCGAGCAGCGAGCGCAGGTCTCAAAAATACTGTCCGAGAACTGGAATGAACCCTGGGGTTCCACTCAGATGATGATGTACGGCGGCGACCACTTTCCCAATGTGCCCGACCGGGAGCTGACGCCAATTCTCACAGCGACGCAAAAGAAAGTCTGGCGGACGGTTACTCAGCAGAACCAGGTCTTCTTTGGATTTAACATCGGCATGAATCAGGGAATCGCCATCGCCGACGAACAGTGGGATGACGACAAACCTGCCGACGACAAAGTTGCCAACGACAAAGTTGCCAGCGACAAACCTGCCAACGAGGCAAAGACCGACACCGAGCCGGCCAACGCTAAGCCTGTCCGAAAGTTGCGAGACGCTAATCCAAAAACGGTCCCGGTCGACGAGAACGAGAAACCGGAGGCATCGGAATGAAACGAGACCGACCGGCCCCAATTCGATCGCGACGTCTCGTCGTTCTGCTGATTGCCTTCACGCTGATTTCGTCATGCCATTCGCGAGTGTTCGCACAAATCGGCTGGACCGACGAGCAGTTTGAACAATGGGTTTTCCAGCAGTTTGGCAATGCAGCGACAGCCAGAACCAAACTGAAAGATTCACTGGAACTCTACACTGAAAATGTCGACCAGACCTGCGGATTGTCTGAGGACCAGAAACGCAAACTGAGACTTGCCGGACAGGGCGACATCGAGCGGTTCTTTCGTAAGTACGAGAAAGTCAAGAAACATTTCCAGGCCATCAGGAATGATCAGCAGAAGGTGAATGAGATCTGGCAGGCAATCAGCCCGCTTCAGACGGAGATGACCAGCGGCTTGTTTCATCGCGACTCTTTGCTGCAGAAGAGCCTTGTCAACACGATCAATCGAAAGCAGTTTCTCGCCTACCTGAAGGTCGACGAAGAACGTCGCCGGTTCCACCACGAGTCGAAAATCGGGCTCGTACTCACTCTGCTGGACCAGGCAGCGCCCGTAACGGCCAGTCAACGCAAACAACTTCGTGATCTGCTGCGACTCGAAACGAAGCCGCCTCGAAAATCCGGACAGTACGACTACTACGCGATAATGCACCAGGTCTCGAAGATCGACGAAGCGAAGTTCAAGCTGATTCTCGACGACATCCAATGGCAGGTTTTCAATCAGCAGTTCGCGCAAATGCGGGACATGGACAAATGGCTGAAGCAGATGGGCTTGCTGTCAGACGACGACGACGACGATGACGTCCTGCTTCCCGATGAACAGGTGGCCGCCGAATGAATCATCCTCCGATCGAAACTCGTCCTGTCAGATTGTTATTGTCACTAACGATGCTTCTCGGCCTGACTCTGGGCAGGACGACTCATGCACAACCACCGAACGCGCGCATCGGCGAAGCCGTCCCTCGCGACGTTCGGGAAATCTACGACAAAGGATTGCAATTCCTGGTCAACACTCAGGCGAAGGAAGGCGGATGGATTGGCGGCCAGACAGGCCCTGGCGTAACGGGTCTGGGGCTGATGGTGTTTCTGGCGTCGGGAGAAGATCCCAACTTCGGACAGTACAGCGGCAACGTCAAACGTGCCGTCCGCAGTTTGATCAGTGAGCAGGACAAAAACACCGGATACCTCGGCAACAGCATGTATCACCACGGTTTCGGAATGCTGGGGCTCGCCGAAGCTTACGGAGCCGTCGACGATCGCCGAGTCTGGCCCGACGGTACAAAGGGGCGAACGATCGGCGACGCTCTGGAACTTGCGGTCCGCTCGGCTTTGACATCGCAGAAGAACAACTCGCGGGACGCCTGGCGATACTCGCCGAATGACACTGAAGCCGACACTTCTGTTAGTGGAGCCGTGCTGGTTGGTCTGCTGGCCGCGCGGAACGCTGGCATCGAAGTTCCCGACACAGCGATCGACAAAGCGATCTCGTATTACACCAAAATGACGTCTTCATCCGGGCAGGTTGCCTATTCAGGTGGCATCGGCGGCTTTGACGAATCGCTGGCTCGGATCTCGATCGCCACCCTCGTCTACTCGATCGCAAAACGAAAAGAGTTGCCTCAGTTCAAATCGACACTCGGGTACCTGGTTAACAAAGTTGAATTCACAGGCAGCTCGGGATTCGGCTGGGTGAATTACCAAAGGTATTACCAGGCTCAGGCGTTGTTTCAGGGAGACGTTGATGCCTGGGAACGATGGAACAAACTCCTGATCCGTCAGTTGAAGTCTTCGCAGCAGGCAGACGGCAGTTTTCCCGGCCAGCACGGTGCATCCATCAGCACATCGATGTCGCTGCTGAGTCTTGCGTTGAATTATCGGCTCCTCCCCATCTACGAACGGTGAGCGATCGCCCATGAACAGCTCGATCTTTCGACAGTGCAAGCCTTGCCCGCCGATCGGGTTGCGTCTGCACATGCTATGCTTTGCGATTGCTCTCCTGGCTGTTGCGACTGCTTCACCGGTGGCAACTTCACAGGCAGCCGATTCGTCACCGGCGCAGGCGATTCTGCACCTTGCGAACGACAGTTTCCTGCCGGGACAACCACTGGATTCGGATCAGCCAAACGTTCTTCGCTGGCAGAGTCGATTATTTACGAAGCCGTTCCACTTCCCGCTCAGCGGCATCTCGACGGCCGAGTTTCCAGCCGTGCTACCTCGACCAAAACCAGCTGGCGAATACTGCATCGAACTGGCGGGCGGCGACGTCCTCTACGGAAACATCCTGGAGTTTTCTGATTCTGCACTGCGCATTCAAGCAGCGAATGCAGGTTCCATCCACGTCGACCGAGCAAGTATCCAACGCATTTATCGCTGGAAGCAAACATCTCTGATTTACCTTGGGCCCAACG
>CALDJX010000433.1 GCA_937899075.1 uncultured Planctomyces sp.
CGGTTGTTGACTTCTTCGGAGCCATCCCCGTCCGATAGCCATATCCCGAAGCTGACGAAACGGCACTGAGGTAACTGTTGATCCCGTTCCAGGTCGCCGATGGCGTCTCCACTCTTTCGGAGCGACCGCTGATGAGTGCCATCACCTGCCAGCCAAGAATCGACGTGTCTCCTGCTGATTTTGGCTGATAACCCCAGCCGCCGCCGTTGGGATCCTGGTGAAACACCAGATAATTCACAGCCAGCTGACAAGCGTTCTGAAGGACCGCGCCCAGGTTCTTCAAATCCTTGTATTTAATTTCGTTCCCATTCGGATCGATGAATCTTACTTTCTGGTCCTGCTGAATCATCTTCATCAGAACACGGTCGATCGCCAGAGCTTCACACAGCGCCGCGGTTGCCAGGCCGTGCTGATAGATTCCGCCGTTGCTATTGTCGCCGCCTTTGAGATCCGCATACCCCGCAGGATTAACGTTTATACTTTGAAGCAGGAACTGAATCCCGCGACGGATCGTTTCCGCTCGAGGACCATCCGCAAACGTGTAGCCGGCGCCAAAGTAGGTCAGCAAGGCTACTCCGGTCGCGCCGGTCCGCCCTGCACTGGTACCCGAGTTCGGACAGGTACAGCCAGGCACGAACGAGTGATTAAACCCCCAGCCGCCGTCTTCCGCCTGGTGCCGAGCCAACCAGTCCAGCGCCGCTTCGACGGCCGCTTCGCTGGAAGGTGTCCCGCCGAACATGCTGACTGCTTTTGATCGAGCCCCCAGCGCTCCGGCAGTCGCCGCTCCAGACGCCGTCATGCCGCCGCCTTTGGACTCTTCCGTCGCTGCGGCTACTCCAGCGCCGATGGACAGGTCGATCTTCAGTGACTCGGGAGATAGATCGACTTTCGCCAGCTGCGTGACCGCCATCATCTCCTGCATCTGCGAAACGTCGTCCGCAGACTCCGTCGCGTCGTCTGACATTTCGAGTTCAACGGGAGGGCCTTCTTCTTCAGCCTCCAGGTCAGCGTCGCTCACCACCGACGAAATGACGTGCAGCAACGACTTGTCCGGATTCGCGTACACGATGTTCCACAGAATCACCACCAGGACGACATGCAGCAGCGTACTGGCACCGTAAGACCGCATGAATCGATTGATGCCGCGTTTGGTAGGAGCGTGCAGCAGAACAAACAGCTTCAGCTTCTCGAACCCCTGTGCCGTCTCCATCGCTTCTTCGAGCTGGTGCCGACGTTCGGCTTCCACGTCGTCGGGCTCTTGGACAACGACTTCACCCAGGTCGCTGACAGATTCCGCAACGGAGTCGTCCTCTGCAATCGCCGTCGCCGCGGCGCCGTTTCCGACCGACTCATCTTTGGTGCCGTTGTGAATCACCTCGTTCCCGAGCTGGTCACCTTCCGCAGCTTCCGCCGGCCCAGCTTCAGCCGTCGCTTCAACCTTATCCGTCGTCGGCTTATCCGTCGGAGAATCACCGGCTGCTGGATCAGTGACACGGCTGTCCGAAGAATCGTCCACGACCGACGACGCGGACGGTGGCGAGGGCAATGAACCGTCAGGGTTCGCGATCAGATCTCGAAAGCCTTCCGCCAGTGCGTCGGCCACGTCGTCGACAGGAATTTCAAAAACTTCGTCGCCGTTGGAAACAATGGTCAGGCCACGATCGCGAGGCAGGTAGAAACCCTCGCTCAGCGCATCGGCGAGATCCTCAGCGGGGATTTCAAAGAAATCCTCACCGTTCGAAATGATGACCAGATCGACATCCGCCTGAGACAAGCCACTCTCCGAAAGTCTATTGTGAAGGCGCCCGCCTCAACGAGGGCCTGCCCCTCGGCTCAACTCGCCAACTCGAACTACCGCTTAGAAACCTCGCGGCAACTGCCACGAAAAGACGCACGCACAAGGGCGCATCGCTCAAATCCGCTGAACGAACTCTCTACCCGACTTTACCGGGAAATGTTCGAAACATCTTCCAACCAGGTGACAATTTCTCACTTCTCGCGAACCCGGACTGCCGCGACATTCAATTTTCATAATCAGTATCGGTTCGTACGGATCATGTTAAAAATAACTTCCCTGAGGTAACCCGATGCGTAAGCTTTGAAGTTGCACACTTTTTCTTGGGGGCGGCAGATTGGTCTTGCTTGAAATGCGAACACTCCCCATGGACCAGATCTTTGGATTCTCACCAGCCGACAGGGAGTGTCGCGATGATCATGGTCAAGGATTCGACCAGGGACCTCAACCGATTCCTCAAGTTGTCTTCGCTCAACGAGTTCGCTCGCGGGATGGTGATGAGAATCGTCGTCACGTTCATGCTCCATCGCGGGCGCATGTCGTGCTCGCAGGCTGGCGGAGCCATTCGGACCGAACCGGTCCATCGCAGCCAGGTCACACGCTTCCTCGCACGCACCCGCTGGCAGAAACACGACTTCAACGCGCCGCTGCGGGAGCAGTTGCTCGCACTGGAATCCACGAAGGGGCGGTTTCTGTTTCTGATCGATGCCACGCTGTGTGGTCAGTCGGGCAAGAAGACACAGAACACCTACAGCACGGGAAATCGCAACAAACGTCGTCGTAAAAATGGACGGCGTTACGGCACGAAAAAACACGCCCGACGAAGCTGTCACAGTTTCACGTTCGGGCTGCTGATCACTCCCTCGGGTTATCGGCCGCCGTTTCAGATTCCGCATTACACCAAAGAATACTGCAAGGCCAGGGGACTGACGCATCGGACCACTGCGGAAGCGGCCGCCGACCTGATTCGCTCACTGCCGTTGCCCGAGGGTTCGGATGTGGTCGTGCTGGGCGATACGGCGTACGACGCGAAAGTGGTGCGCGAGGCCTGCGAGGAACAGAACTACCTGTGGATATTTCCGGCGAACCCCGAACGTGTGTTCGATGGCCCGGTGGGCTCCCGACCGAAGCTGCGTTCGCGTTTGAAGGACTGGACGAGTCTGTCGCTCAAGACGATCAGGTTGCGTGCCTCAACGGGAAAGTACGCCGGTTACCGGCGCTTGTCGCGTTGGCGCATGGGGCCGAAATTGAAACCGCGCGTGTACTTCGCGCATCAGGAGAAACGACAAGTGCGTTCGGTGGGCCGAGTGCAGCTCGTTTTTTCGACAATGAAACCAGACTTGAAAAA
The DNA here is from genome assembly GCA_937899075.1 of uncultured Planctomyces sp. GTDB lineage: Bacteria > Planctomycetota > Planctomycetia > Planctomycetales > Planctomycetaceae > JABMPE01. Next base: position 3,144 of record CALDJX010000433.1, read on the forward strand.
AGCGACTCCCGACGACGTCAAGATCCTGATGACCAACGCGGTGGACATGAGCCTGACCGAGGTGATCGAACTGTACTCGCTGCGGTGGCAGATCGAAGTCTCCCAGGCGGAATGCGTATCAAGAACGGCCTTGTATCAGCTCGTTGCCTGAAATTACGGTTTCTTTGCTGGCTTTGCGGCAGTTGACGGCTTTTTGTGGTCAGCGGGCGATCCGGCAGAGCGTTGTTAATTCAGGTGAGACAGGCAATTCACAAGGAGGTGTTTCATGTCCCGATCCGTGCCCCCCGCGCTCGACGAAGCTGACGGAACCGTTGTCGGTCGACCCAGTGCTGGTCGTGCCGCTCGATCAGTTGTGGACGCGACTGCTGCCGGACCGGTGGCAGGAAGTGCTGCAGCGGTTCACGCAGATGATCGTTCATCGGCTGACGCCACCCGCCACTCACGGGGAGGCCGACGATGAATAACACGACCAGCGTGCAGGGCGATACCAGGACACTCACGGCGATTGACACGGCTCCCGGGCGCGCGTCTTTCCCACCGCAGGATGTGCCGTCACGACCACCTCGCAGCGAGAAGATCGTCGATCATCACCTGCAGCGTCGCGCGATCGTCTATGTGAGACAATCGACACAGCAGCAGGTACTGGAGCATCGTGAATCGACGGCTCGGCAGTATGCGTTGACGGACCGCGCGTACGCGCTGGGCTGGCCTCGGTCGGCAATCGAAGTCATCGATGAAGACCAGGGAGTCAGCGGCAGTTCGGTGGAAGGTCGCAGCGGTTTTCAACGGTTATTGGCGGAGATCAGCGTTGATCGAGTGGGACTGATCCTCGGCCTGGAGATGAGTCGCCTTGCGCGATCCTGCAAGGACTGGCACGCGTTATTAGAACTGTGCGCGATCTACCACACGTTACTGGCGGACGCTGACGGCCTATACGATCCGAGTCATTACAACGATCGGTTATTGCTGGGTCTCAAAGGCACGATGAGCGAAGCCGAGTTACACATCCTCAAGAGCCGCCTGCAGCAGGGCATGTGGAACAAAGCCGAGCGCGGTGAGATTCTGAATCATCCACCGATCGGTTACGTGCGCAGCGCTGCGGCTCGCAACGGAGCGGGCGACTACGTGATCGATCCCGACGAGCAGGTGCAGTCGGTCGTGCGGCTGATCTTCGAACAATTCCAGCGGCGCGGAAGTATCAACGGTTTGTTGCGCTGGCTGGTGCGTGAAGACGTGAAAATTCCCGTGCGTCCGATCAGCGGCAGCGAGCGTGGCGAACTCCAGTGGCGTCGTCCGAACCGCGTGACGCTGTTGAACATGCTGCATCATCCGATTTACGCCGGAGCGTATCGCTGGGGACATCGTGAAATCGACCCTCGCAAAAAAGTCGCCGGCCGTCCGACAACGGGCCGTACGTTGAACGCGCATGACGAGTGCCGCGTGTTGATTCGCGATCGCTTTCCGGCGTACATCGACTGGGGTACCTTCGAGAAAAACCAGCAGCAACTGCGGGAAAACAGCCATCTGGGAAAAGCCATGTCCGCGCCGCGGCACGGGCCGAGCGTCCTGTCCGGACTGGTTGTCTGCGGTCGCGACCAACCTTCGGTCGGTGCCCGGCATTCCATGCTGGTCAGTTATGCGGGCGCTACGGGCGACCGAAAAGGCTCAAAAGGCGGTTCGCTGCGTTACAGTTGCCAGCGCGAGGCGATCGACTACGGCGGTGACCGCTGCCAGAGTTTATCCGGCGCGGCGCTCGAATCGTTCGTCATCGACCGTTTGCTGCAGGCCGTCTCGCCCGCGTCCCTGGAACTGAGCTTGGCCGCAAGCGCCGACATCGAACACGAGCGTCAGCAACTCGGTAAACACTGGCAGCAGCGACTGACTCGTTCGCGTTACGAAGTTGAACAGGCACGTCGCCAGTATGCGGCCGTCGATCCGGAGCATCGCCTGGTGGCGCGTGAACTCGAACGTCGCTGGGATGAAGCGTTGCAAGCGGACGAACAACTGCAGGCCGACCATGCCCGGTTCCTGGCCGAACGTCCCGAGCGACTCAGCAATGTTGAGCGCGATCAGATTCGTCAGCTCAGCGAACACCTGCCGGACCTGTGGCACGCTTCAACCACCACGCCGCAGGATCGGCAGACGATCGCGCGACTGTTACTCGAGCGCGTCCGCATCAACATCGAAGGCGATACCGAACGCGTGGATGTCGAACTGCGCTGGGCTGGCGGCTTCGTCAGTCATCACACGCTGCGACGTCCGGTGCAGACGTACGAACAACTGTCGTACTTCGAAGAACTGCTCTCGCTGATCAAGTCACTGCTCGCCGAAGACAGATCACTCAGCGCGATCGCCGAACGCTTGAACAACGAGGGCTTCCGACCGCCGAAGCGTTCGTCGAACTTCTCGGCCGGCATTCTGCCCCGCTTCCTGCGCGAACGAGGCATTCGCACCGGCGTGTTACCAAAGAGTGTCACCACAGAAAATCATCTTGACCAGGACGAATGGTGGCTGGCCGACCTGGCAGCGAAACTCGATATGCCGATCGCGACGCTGCACCGCTGGCAGCGAGTCGGCTGGCTGACGTCGCGCAAGGTCACGTCGGCCGGCAACCGCTGGGCAATCTTCGCCGACGCGGACGAACTCTCTCGCCTAACCAGCCTGCGAGCGTCCCCGCGAAGTTGGCCCAACCCCTACCCGCCGGAGCTGACGACTCCCAAACCGAAACCACACTGAGTCCGCTTCAACTCAATCTCCGACTCAAACCGATATCGATACAACTCGACTTCTATGGAGGTAGTATGACTGGCAGATCGAGCTGTTCTTCAAAGAACTGAAATCGACACTGGGGTTCGAC
>CALDJX010000434.1 GCA_937899075.1 uncultured Planctomyces sp.
AGTTCTGCAGTTCCCGAACGTTGCCCGGCCACGAATACGACTTCAGAGCCTCGACGGTTTCCTTCGCGATCGTCGGTACAGGCCGGCGGTTGATGTCGGCGTAAATCCGGACGAAGTGCTCGATCAGCGCCGGAATGTCGTCGGGCCGCTCGCGCAAAGGCGGCAAATAAATCGGCACGACGTTCAACCGATAGTAGAGGTCTTCTCGAAACCGTCCGGCTTCGATTTCGTCCAGCAGATCGCGATTAGTGGCCGCCACGATTCGGCAATCGACTCGGATGGTTTTCGTGTCGCCGACGCGTTCGAACTCCTGCTCCTGTAGAACGCGCAGCAGCTTCACCTGAAGCGTGTAGCTGACCGAATTGATCTCGTCGAGAAAAACTGTCCCGCCGTGAGCCGCCTCGAATCGGCCGGTGCGATTTTCGTTGGCGCTGGTAAAAGCGCCTTTGACATGCCCAAACAGCTCGCTTTCGAGCAGGCTTTCGCTGAGCGCTCCGCAATTCACGCGGATAAACGGCCCTGACGCGCGCGGGCTTAGTTCGTGGACGGCCCGCGCGACCAGCTCTTTGCCGGTGCCTGTTTCGCCGGTGAGCAGCACGGTCGTCGAAGCGGGCGCCACCAGTCGCGAAAGCTCAAAGACTTCCCGCATGGCCGGACTGCTTCCAATCATGCCTGCGAACGAGTCTGTCTGTCCGGAACTAGCCGCCGAAGCCATTTTGCGTCCTAAGTTACTTCTAAATCGAGAGTTGCGACACGATTCAATCGAAAGCGGGGTTCAAAAACTGCCCCGAAGTCTTCGTGAATAAACAATGTTCACGAAGCGGTCACATTGTGCGCAGTCGCTAAGCATCAGGTCAAGTAGAGACTCCTTACTCAGCTGTGGCACAAGTCCTTCACGCTACGCCTCTGAACTGATCTGCATAAAATGCCACCTTGTCGCGCAGTTGCAGCCCGTCGCCTTTGGTTTCTGGAAGAAAATCGTAGGGCATGTCAAGCGAAGCGCCGGCGTGCCTTTTTCTGAAAACGCTCTGAATGGCACGCCGGCGCTGCGCTTGACATGCCCTACTCTGCGGTCGGGAATTCGGGTTATCGTCCGGCGAATTCGTCGACGACGGCTGTCACGTCGGACTCGGGGACGTCCGTAAACGTCGTGACGTGTCCCATTTTCGTCGGCAGGATGAATCGCAACTGGCCGCCGACGGTTTTCTTGTCGAGCCTCATTTTTGACAGGATGTCGTCCGTCGAGAATGCCGCCGGATCGGGCAGATCGGTCATCACCCCAATCTGCTTCAGCAGATTTCGTTGCCGAGCCGTCATGTCGGCATCGATCAGCCCGCGTTTCTCGGCGAGCCGACTGGCGTAAAGCATGCCGACCGAAACCGCCTCGCCATGCATCAATTCGCCGTAGCCGGCGAGAGCTTCGAAGGCGTGAGCGTACGTGTGGCCGTAATTCAAAACGGCTCGCAGTCCCGTCCGCTCGTACTCGTCCTCTTTGACGACGTGCGCTTTCAGCTCGCAACTTCGAGCGATGATCCGCCGCAGCACCGCTGGTTCGCGAGCGTTGATTCCTGCAACGTTCTGCTCCAGAAACTCGAAAAATTCCGCGTCGAGAATCACTCCGTACTTGACGACTTCCGCCAGTCCGCTGCGGTAATCCCGGTCCGGCAACGTCGAGAGCACTGCCGTGTCGATAAAGACGCCAAGCGGCTGGTAGAACGAGCCGATCAGGTTTTTTGCCGCGGCGAGGTTCACTCCGACTTTGCCGCCAACCGAGCTGTCGACATCCGCCAGTAGCGTGGTCGGAACCTGCACGAACGGGACTCCGCGGTTGTAAGTGGCCGCCAGAAATCCGGACGCATCGCCGATCACTCCGCCGCCGACGGCGACAACAACCGTGCGACGATCGGCCTTCATCTCGACCATTCGCTCGTACAAGCCAGAAATGACTGCCAGCGACTTGGTTTTCTCGCCCGGTTCCAGCTCCGCCAGTTCGACCCTAAAACCCGCGGCCGCAAGGCTGTCCCGCACAACGTTCGCATGAGCTACCACATTGCGATCCGTCACGACCAAAGCCGATGGCTGCCCGGAACTCGCTCCCAGTCGCTGATCAAGCCAGCCAGCGACGGAGTCACCCACTGCCGACAACTGGTCGCTGCAAATCTGAATGTCGTAACTGCGTTCGGCAAGGTCGACGTTCACGGTGAGAGAGTTTTTGGATGATTGAGTCATGAGAGTTTCGGTTCGAGACAGATCAGTAGAGACAGGGCATCAAACGAAGAATAATAGCAGCCTGATTTAAATCAGCACCCTTACTTCGACGTGTGTGCGACTGGCTTTGCCAGTGTTTGAATCATCTGGAATCGTCGATTCAAAAATGCACTGGCGGAGCCAGTGGCACACTTTGCCAAAAGAATAGACAACGGCGCTGGCTACGTCTTCAGATCGAAACTGGCGACGCATCGAGAACTTCGCGGCTTCGAAAGTGCCATACGAAACGCAGCGAGCTATCTTCCGCGACAACTCAAACAGACCACCAACCGGAGACGCCCATGCCCGCTGTATTTTTCTGGGAGCACACTGTTCGGGAAGAGGAAATCGACGAACAGGGGCACGTCAACAATCTCGAATATTTGAAGTGGATGCAGTCGGCGGCGGTCGCTCATTCAACCGAGCAGGGCTGGTCTCCCGAGCGGTACGTTGAAGAGGGTTCGGCGTTTGTCGTGAGGTCTCACGCGATCGAGTATCTCGCCGCGACGTTTGCCGGACAGAACATCGTCGTTGAGACGTGGGTCACCGGCTTCCAGAAAGTCACCTCGCTACGAAAATACCTCATCCGCCGCCCGGACGATGACGCGCTGCTGGCTCGCGCGGAAACAAACTGGGCCTACATCGGCCGTAAACACGGAGTCCCTCGCCGCATTCCTCAAGAGCTGAGCGACAGCTTTGAGCCCGCGCCGGATCATGAGTAGGCAGATGAACTGCTCGCCGGCCAGCTACATCAGATGTCGGGCCTTCACGTCGAGATACCCGTTGATCACGTCGGCAGTCAGTTTGTCGGGCAACGAACTGAGGGTCATGATTCCGTGATCTTTCAAAGTGGCCGTCTTTCGTTCGACGGCTGTTAACAGCTCGGCGGCGGCTGCGCTTTGAAAACCTTCGACGTCTGTTTCCGGAACTCGATTCGCCAGGTGAGTCAGTCCGAGATCTTTCAGAAAGACGCACATGAAAAGGTGGGGCGACCGAACTGAGGTCAGGGCCTCGTTGATTGTGTCGAGGTGTTGTTCGTCGATGACGTGGGTCAGCAGAATGACCAGCGATCTCTTGCGAAAGTTGCGTGACAAGTGCTCCATCGCGAGGGCATAGTCAGAAGCCTCGCGGCGACCTTCAAGGTCGAACGACTGCTGAAGCACTGATTGAATTCCGGGTTTGCCGCGAACCGGCTTAACCATCCGCTCAATGCGACTCGAAAATGCCATGAAACCAACATTGTCGCTCTGCCCCAACGCGATGTAGCTAAGCATGATCGACGCGTTAAGAACGCGATCGAGGTACGAAACTCCGTCGGACTCGTTCAGCATCGAGCGTCCACAATCAACGGCGAGCAGGATGTTCTGGTTTCGCTCGATATTGTATTCCCGACTGATCAATCGTTGATGCCTGGAAGTCGCCTTCCAATCGATGCACCGCATTTCGTCACCGCGGCGGTAATCGCGAAGCCGTTCGAAGTCGGTGCCCTGGCCGCGCAGGCGTCGCATCTTCAGGCCCATTTCTTCCAGACGGTTCTGTCGTGCCAGAAGTTCGTAACGATAGACGGATCGAATGTCCGGAAGAATTCGCACGGGCGTCGCCAGTTCTCGCCGTTCGATCAGTGTCCAGAGTCCAAACCGGCTAACGCTTCGAATATGAACGGCGGCGAATTCTGCACGTCCGCGTTCTTCCGGCCGAAAGCTGTATTTCCCGGAACGTTCTCGTTGAGGTTCGACGGTTAAATTGATTGCTTCATTCGTGACAGAGCCCGGCTCAGGGTACTCGTCAAGAATCTCGACGGTCACCGGAACGCGAGCGGAGTTTCGAACGTGAATCGTGACTGGATTGCGAGTTCCCACGCTAAGCACTTCGGAAACCTCGCGCGTCACACGAAGCTGTTTCAGCGATGGCGTTACCAGAATATCTGCGATGCACACGGCGACAAGCATCACGTTGAACAGGATCACTGTTTCCCTCAACGGAGGCATCCACACTCCGGCAATCAACACCGGAATGGCAAGAGCCACAAGCAGAAGTAATCGCGGACGCGGAGTCATCGGTTCCTTTCAGCGGCGACGCCGGTAGGTGGCGAGGTGAGTCAGTGGCGAAACGTCACGGGAGCAAACGGGGCAATCGTCATGGGATGATCAGTCGCGAGGCACATCAACGCTGTCGAGGATTTCAGCGATGACGGCGTCGCCGGTTGTGCCTTCGATTTCAATGTCCGGACGAAGCAGCAAACGATGACGTAACACCCACGGAGCGATTTCTTTAATGTCGTCGGGAGTGACGAAATCTCGACCACGACACGCAGCCAGAGTTCGCGCGGCAACCAGCATATTGACGCCGCCTCGAGGACTCGCGCCGACCGAAACCGAATGCCAGTTTCGAGTGCGATCGATGATTTCGACGATGTAGTTCAGAACTTTGTCGTCGACGATAACTTTCGCAGCGACATCCTGAATGGCCAGAACGTCCTGCGCGGACAGCACGGGGCGCAGGTCGAAGCCGCCCAGCTTGTGCGGGTTTCGGCCAGCGGCGTAGTGGCCGAGAATTTCTCGTTCATCGGCCGGCGGCGGATAATCGATCATCAGCTTGAACATGAACCGGTCGATCTGCGCTTCCGGCAGTGGGTACGTGCCTTCGTGTTCGAGCGGATTTTGAGTCGCCATGACCATGAATGGACGTTCGAGCTGCCGAGTAACTCCGTCAATAGTGACCTGCTTTTCTTCCATCACTTCCAGCAGTGCGGATTGCGTCTTCGGCGGCGAGCGGTTGATTTCGTCCGCCAATAGAAGGTTCGTAAATACCGGCCCCGGAGTGAAATGAAACTCCTGGTCCTGCATGCTGTAAATGTTGTGGCCGGTCAGGTCGGACGGCATCAGGTCGGGCGTAAACTGAACTCGCCCAAACGAACACGACACGACCTTCGACAGCGTGTTAGCCAGAAGTGTTTTCCCGAGGCCCGGTACGCCTTCGATCAGGACGCTGCCTTCGGAGAATAAGGCAACGAGCACACCATCGATCAGCTCCATCTGGCCGACGACCACTTTGCCGATTTCGTCAACACACTCTCGGTAAAGAGTTTCAACCTGTTCGAATTCCATGTTTCGTTATCCCTCAAATTATTGACTTGAACCGACAAAAAGCCGGTCGCTCATCAGGATGATGGTTTGTTGTCGTCTGTTGCCTGTCGACGAAGACCGGCCAGAAGTCTGGAGAGACGCTTCAGTAAACGGGCTGCTGTCGCCGAACCTCGTTTGGCGTTTGAAAACACTCTGATTGAAGCGAATAATTCCTGTACTTCGTGTTTGTCAGCGCGGGTTTGTCGAGCTACACGTTCAGCGTTGTCGACCTGAAAAGTTTGTCCGAAACGGTTGCGCAGTTCCTGCTTCAGGAACTCGTGTAGACATTGCACGGCGTGAGGGCCAACTCCGGCCCTGAAGTAAAGAGTGCCGACCGCCTCTGCATGTTCAACAACGCTGCGCCGACGAGTGTGCAACGATCGTCGTGCCGGGCCAAACCGTCGACTCCCCAGCCACCCGAACAGCACAGCAATCAGGATCAGCTGCAAAGTGATGGGTCGAAATAGCGGATCAAACAAAAGGCCAAACACTTTCGGGACACCGCTGCTGTTCAGCGATTCGTCGAATATTGTCGAGCCATCCGTCGATGCGGTTTCCAGCAGTCGCCAGGCAAGCAAAGCTTTGTCTGGATCAAGCATCGCCCCGTTGCTGAAGATGTCGTCAGAGGCGATCAATGTAAACGTGCCGCGGCCCAACTTTCGCCGCACGGCCTGCGGCGCCGAGTCAGCTTCGACCAGTACGTCCCACTCGTCCTCTTCCATTTCTATCCGGCCCGAGGATCGCCAGGGCACTTCGCCTTCGACCAGTCTGGAAGTCGCTTTTCGACCGCCCATCAATTCGGAAAATGTTTTCGGAACGTCACCGTCGTCGCTTTCCTCTTCTACGTTTGAGTCTTCGTCGGCGGTCGTTTTCTCATCGTCAGTACTGCTTGAAGCCGTTTCGGTTTCGGCGTCGACTTTCGGAGCAGTTTCCTGCTCTGTTGGAGTTTCCATTTCATCCAGGTCGTCGAAATTCTCGAACGTTGAACCACCGCTGACACTGACTCGAAACGGCCCGGCATCAACGTTTGGATCGCCACTCTGCGCCGCAAACACCACCGAGTTGCCTGACACGACGGCTTTGTAGAGCAATTGCCATTCTTCGTCGGAGGGGTATCTCGCCGGTCCGAGAATTAGAATTCGATCGGTCGCGAACTCATCGTTCGGAACCAACTGGTCGACGCTGCGTGTGACTTTGGCATCGAGCCGGCGCATCGCCTGGTACAGCACTTTTTTGCCGCCATACGCAACGCTGTAGGAGTCCGAATTGACGCTGCTGGAACCGGGGATCCACCACACGGCAAGCAGCAGAACAATGCTGACTCCCAGCAGCCAGAGTAGTTCAGGTCGTCGGCTGAGCATCGCTGACCTCCGACAGGAATGACTTCTGGAATTCGGAATAGCACGCTTCGAAGGTGACTCGATCGGCTAAGCGATGCCCGTAAAAGACTCGCTCAAACGCCGCGACGATTTGCAGCAACGATTCTCTGCGTTCGACCTGTCGCCAGATCGCTCGGACGTAATCACGATTCGTCAGGCCGCGGCGGTGTCGAATCAGTCCGACTCGCTCGGTCCAGCTCATCGATCCCAGAACCAGCTCGCGAAGAGCGGCTCGATAATCACCGGACTCGGCGGCTTCCTGCGCTCGCCGAGCGTACTCGTTGGACGGAATTTCGCCTGCCGGCTTCGACGGATTGATCGCTTCCTCGTCCGCCTCATCGCCAAACGGGCTGGCCACACTGGTGCCTTCCCCGATGTTCAAAGTCCAATACATGAACACAATCAAAATGACGGAGAGAACGCCCAGGCTGCCATAAAAGAACACGGCCCCCAGATCGAAGTCAGCGTCGACCGAAGGTGAAACATCTCGCGACTTGAACAGCCATTCAAGAATCGACTTGAGCCACTCGGGCAGTTCGAAATCTTCATCCGGCTCGTTCGATTCGTCTTTCTGCAGATGTCGGAATTCGGGGTCGGACAGAACATCGGCGACGGTGCGCTTCACTTCGTCGGCGTCACGCACATCCTGAGCGACTGCGACCGACCGAAAAAAGCACAACGACAGAACCGAAATCAGCAACGTTTGACAGAGGCGACTTTTCATACCGTTGCCTCCAGTCGGTTCGCTTCGACACGAAAGTCGAGTTCGACATCCCAGCCTTCTTTGCGAATGCGGACGTCGAAGTAGCAGAACATCCACGCCAGGCGTGCGACTGGATAAACGAGCCAGAGCACCGAAACAAAGACGGTCGCGACTCGAGGATCACGCGTCATCAACGTCGCAATTTCTTCGATGACGTACGCGAGTCCTGAAACTCGTCCCGCCAGAATCGGTATCCCCAGCAGCGTTCCCGATGCCATGTCCACAAGCACAAACAAAGACGCGACCGAGGTTCCAAAGAAAACGACGATCATGATGAGTCGCCCCAACAGATCGCGAAATGTGCTGTTCATCAGGTCGTTGAGCCGCGTTTCGTAACGGCGGGCCGGGCAGCGTTCGAGCAGCAGGATCTCGGCCAGAAAACCATACCGAGTGGCGACCATATATCCTGGGAAGATGAGAAAAATCAGACCGATTGCGGTAATCGTCCGCACGATCAAGGTGAGCACAAGCAGAAGGAAAAAACGGCCCGCAAGTAAACGCAGGCCCGTGCGTGATGAAAAACGATCACCGAAGACTCGATGCCCGGCCGAAGCAACCAGAGCCGCTCCAAAGAATGGACACTCCAGAGCAAACAGTGTCACACAATTTGCGAGGGTCCAGTCGTTCCTGGCAACCAGCCACCACGTTAGCGCAACCGACGGAACGGCGAAGCAGGCGAGGAGTCTTAGTACTGCGAAAAAGTGTTCGCGCAGGAACACAATCGCGAGGTCGATGCAGCCGCCGACTGAGCGTTGCTCGATGGCAAAGATGGCCCCGTCAAGCTTCATGCGACGGCCCTCGCAGGATCTGCCTGAGCATCACTCGTGCGAACCCGGCCGGCGAGAGACAAATACAAAACGACGATGATCCAGAGCGCGGCGCCGACAACCATCTTGACCGAAAACGAAGCTCCCGACGGCGACCAGAATGCTTCGATGATTGCTGCCAGGCCAAGCATGACTCCCGCCCCTAAGGCAAGTTTGACAGACACCAGACCTCGCTCTCGCAAAGCATCTCGTCTCGTCTGCTTACCTGGATGAACCATCGCATGGCCGAGCACCAGACCGGCCGCTCCGGAAATAACGATCGCCGTCAACTCGAACGAACCATGCCCGACGACGAATTCGAAGAAGTTATGTGAATGACCTCGTCCGACGAGAAACCCGGTAATCGTGCCCAGAAAAATGCTGTTGTAAACCAGAACAATCATCGTGCCGATTCCGGCAAACGACCCCAGTGCAAAGCACTTGAAGGCAATGCCCACGTTGTTGTGCACGTAGAAGCCCGCCATCGCGGCTCGACCCTCGTCGGAGCCCGAACTGTTCTCACCAATACTTTTTGAATACATATTTTCGAACTGTGCCTGGTATTGCCCCGGCATAATTCTGCCGACTTGTGAGGGATCGAGTGCGACGACGGTTCCGCTGACTGCGCCGGGAATCACAAACAGCGCAAGGGCTAACCAGAAGTAAGCAGCGTTCGCTCGAAGCAGTCGAGGAAACTCGGCGACGATGAAGTCGAAGACTGCTCGAAACGAACCCGGCTGACTTCGGTAAAGGCAGTTGTGACCTCGCGACACGAGACTGTTGAGGTATCGACTCATGCTCGTGCCCCAGTCACGCGACTGGATCAACGACAGGTCAAAACACAATGCTCGATAGAGTGCCGACAACTCCCCGATCTGCTCGCCAGTGAGTTTCGTCGTGCGGCTGCCTTCGGCTTCAGCGAGCAATAATTCGAACCGGCGCCAGTCGGGACGACGCTTATTGATGAACTGGTCACGCGTCATGAGGCCTGACCCTCGCTGGTCGAACTGAACGTTCTCAGCACTCGCCGCAGGAAGTAGATATTCGCGTTCTGACCGGCGTCGCTGTCGTCGAGTTCGTAACCCAACTGGCGAGCGACAGGCTCCGCAAGGATGCCGGCAAGCTCTTCGACACGGCGGCGGGGAAGAGTGTCTCGTCGCCACAAGAGTTGCTCGATGACGTCGAGCGTTCGCTCAGAAACAGCGTAACGCCGCGCGCATTCCGTCGCCGGAATTGGATCCAGTTGAGCGAAGTCACTGGCGTCTCGCTCAAAGCGGTGTTGCTGGATTCTGACAACCATCGTGCCGGCAACCAGATCGCCAATCCGCTGCAAACGAGATGTCGTCGACATGCAAATCAGACCGACTCCGTAACCGATTGGCAGGATGTCCGCCGCGCGAAGAAAGTTTCTCAACACAGCGTCGTAGAAACTGATCGGGTATCCGGCATCTTTGATCACTCGCAGCCCGCAGAATTTTTTGCCGGGCGTCTGCCCTTGCCACAAGCCTTCAAACAATGCCCCGTACCACCATTCGAGCAGAAAGAATCCGACAAGGATGAGTCCAATCGGCGCTCCAACGCCCAGGACCGGAATCAACAGCGAGAACGCATAACTCAGCAGCCAGGCAAGCACGCACCTGGCCACCAGATCGATGAGGTAAGCGCCCATCCTGGACCCCGGTCCGGCAAGCTGAAACGTCAGCGTCACGTTTTCCGGGGTCTCAATCTCGGTACGAGTATCGAGAGTGCTGATGGCAGTCATGTCGCTCCGGCGGCGGACCAGGGATACTTAAGCGTGCTGGAATTACTGATCGATTCTCGCAATACGACTGTTCGATTGTGGCGAGGCTGTCGTGATATCCCGAATCAGCGAATCGTCGCGAAACGTCAGACGCGAGCTTCTCGTTGGCGCCGATTGGAACTGACGTCGCTCAGAATCCTGGTCTTTGGAACATGTTCTGCATGATCCCGACGCCAGCGATCATCAACACGATCGCGACGATGTAGATCAGAATCGTAACCAGCGTGATGATGCCGACCGTCTTCCAGAAGTTCTTTTGAGCTTCCAGAGCGTCTTCGAGATCCCGGACAGACTCGGACGCACTCAGAGCATTGATGCGTTTGGCGTATCCCGTCAGCGATTTTGCCATGAACCAATACACGGCAGTAATGAATCCATACAGCAAGCCGATCACTAATCCGCCGCCGAGCCCGCCGCCCATCAAGGCCGCTCCAACCAGGAAGATCGTCACCAATGCCATTAAGACGACGCCGATCCACATCAGGACGCCGATCAACTGAACCCACGGACGTGTCTGATTCAAAAGCTCAATCGTACGCCTGGAAACTTCAGCCGATGAGGCGTCGCGGTCGACACCAGATCGATCGCCGTAAGAGTCGGAAGAAACTTCAAATGGGTTGTCGTTGCTCATCGAGTCAGCCCTTCATGGTTGGTGATTCTGGCATCGCGGCGGAAACTTCTGAATTTCAGGCTGAGGAGTGTACCTGTGCGCCTGCGGAAATAAATCGATTCCGAAATTTTAGAACGCGACCGAAAAGAAATTGCTCGATCGGGAATTTGCCCGAGGCGTTCGGAACGGATCTTCTTCGATGGGGATCAACGACGGATCGCTCCATCGCTGCCTCTCGGCAGAGCAAAGAAGAAGCAACCGGCGCAGCACCAGACGGATGCGTAAGGAACGTGTTCGAAACAACTTCCCGAAAAACCGCCACGTCATTCCCGCGCAGGCGGGAAACCAGTACCGCA